>JBAXXB010000330.1:0-4962 GCA_037128115.1 Bacteroidota bacterium | reverse complement strand
TCACTTATAAATCTATAAATGAAAATTTATACTTTTGTCGTTTGATAGTGAAAAAAAATATGATTTATATTGTTAAACCAATTCATGACTCTTATTTATTGAGCTTTTTACAAAGAAATGAGGGGCAATTAGTTGGCACATCAGGTGGTATATTGATAGCATTACTTGCTACGTATTTATCTTATAGATATTCCAGGTATCAAGCCAGTAAAAAAGAAAAAACTCGTTATCAAGGAATGTTATATACATTGCATGTAGAGTTGTATTGGCAAAATCTCCATTTTGATTTATTGATAAAAACTCTAGAAAGTTTAAAAATTGTCTCTATTCAAAACAAGTCCTTTGTATTAGAGGATGCTCCAATGCAATTTGATCTTTTTATCATAGAAAAAGGATTAGCAAATATAATTGAGTATAAAAATTACAAACATGAACTGGTAGCTTTATTAGTATCACATTTGAATCAAATCAGAAGTATAAATCAGTTTCTTGATTTCAAAAATGTTAGTGCTCTTAATAACAACTTACAAGTAAAAAAATGTGTTGAAAAAAGTATTGAAAGTTATTTCGATACATTAAGTAACGAATATATAAATAAAACTCAACCAGGAATTTCAGTAATTAGAAAAATGATTGAAGACGAACTTAAAGACTATCCAGAAGATAAGTTGATTTTTGCTGAACGAAGTAAAACTTTATAATGCCCCATTATCATTTACTTCCCCGCCCCCTCATTGGAGCTGATTTGTAATTCGTGCCGGTATAAGTTTCCCGATGCGTAGGGTAAAACCGCGGTTTGCACGCAACTTATTTCCCAATTAATAAGGGCTGAAATCAAACATTTCATTACAAGCATTCACATATTGAATTTTATACTATTTTTGTCCCAAATAAATACAATATTTGGGACAAAAATAAACACACAGATGGCTGAAATATCGATACATAAGCAGATTGAAAGCAAAATAAAAAAGAGAGGCCGGGGCGCAATAATCTTCCCGGCTGACTTTGCTGATGCCGGTTCTGCCGAAGTGGTAAAGAAAGTATTGTTACGCCTGGAGCATCAGGGCTTTTTAAAACGTTTGGCGTTTGGCATTTACCTGTACCCAAAGCAAAGTAAACTCCTGGGCAGTCTTACACCATCCTTGGAAGAAATTGCCAAAGCCATAGCCCAGCGGGATGCTGCCCGTATTGTTCCCACAGGTATTTATGCCCTTAACCGCCTTGGGCTTTCAACACAGGTGCCTTTAAATGTAGTTTTTCTCACCGATGGGGCTTCCCGAAAGGTACAGGTGGGGAAGCGAAATATTCTGTTTAAGAAAACTAGTCCCCGTAACCTGGCAGCAGTTGGAGAGATCAGCAGCCTGGTAATACAGGCATTAAAGGCCATTGGCGATGGTAAGGTGGGGCAGGATGAAGAAAACAAGCTATTGGAGCTAATGAAAAAAGAAAGCCAGGAAAACATTAAGAATGATTTAGCCATTGCCCCGGAATGGATCAGAAAAATTATGCGAAAGGCATTAAACCCCGAACAAAAATGAATGGTAAAAATTTAAAAATGTGGCAGCTGTTGCCGGATACAGATAAGCGTGATATTTTAAATGAAGTTTCTGCTCAGCTCAATTTACCTCCTTCAGCAATTGAAAAGGACTGGTGGGTTACCATGGTGCTTAAAGCAATATTTGCACTTTCTTATGCGCAACATCTCGTTTTTAAAGGCGGAACATCCTTAAGTAAAGGATGGAATCTTATTGATAGATTTTCAGAAGATATTGACCTGGCTTTGGATAGGACATTCCTTGGGCTCTTCGGTGGTGATTTAGGCAAAAAACAAGTTACACGCTTGCGCCAGGCATCGTTTCTGTTTGTGAGCAATCAGTTACTAAATGATCTGCATATCAAGCTAACAGAAATGGGGATAACCGATTTCAACTTGTTCGCATGGGAATCAAAGTCCAGTGATACTGATCCGGAGGTTCTGGAATTGCAATATTCTTCAGTTACCGAATCGATTCAATACATTCGGCCCCGTGTGCTGATTGAAGTCGGAGCCCGCTCACTTCTTGAGCCCTTCGTGCAAATTCCGGTTCAATCCCTTCTTGGTCAAACTTTTAACGAACTACCTTTTGCCGACACGCCGGTATTGCTGCCGATTGTTTTACCCAAACGGACATTCCTCGAAAAAGCCTTCCTGCTGCATGAAGAATTTTTAAAAGCCGACGGATCAGTAAGAGTAGACCGGATGAGCCGGCATTTGTATGATCTCTTTAAACTTATGGATAGCACTCATGGAATTGAAGCACTTCAGGATGAGGAGTTGTATAAAACCATTGTTGAACACCGGCAGATGTTCAATGCGTACAAGGGAATGGACTATGCAAACCATTATCCGGCATTGATTGACTTTATTCCCCCCGAACGTATCCGTGAAGCATGGGATAAGGATTATAAGGAAATGACCAATAGCATGATCTATGGAGATGCACCCGAATTTGACGCTCTTTTGAATAAGCTGATAATTTTACGTGAACGTTTCCGCATGATCAGTTGGAAACACTAATATCCATTCTGCATTGAATAAAGCCTAAAACCATTTTTAATTATGAAAATCCTGTTTATTGCTTTTCTTCTTTTGATACTTTCAAATGTAGCATCAGCTCAAAATTCCGCGGTATCTATCACCATTCACCTACGCGGTGTTTCCGAAAGCAAGATCAGCCTGATGGCATTATCCGGCAATAAGGTCTTTAAAACGGTTACTGAAGTGCAACAAGTTAAAAACGGTGAAACTTATACAATGCAGGTTCCAAAAGATTACTTGCCGGGTGAATTCGTTCTTCGTTTCGATTACAAGGAAAAAAAGGAAAGTACCCCCTACCCATCAGAAAAACACTTACTGATCAGCAATCAGGACCTTGAACTATGGGTTAGTCCAATGTTTTGCAACAACCAGGACAGCACCCGCATGCAGAAGGATGAGAAGGAAAATAATGCTTTTACTGTATTTTCGAAAGAGAACAACCATCAGAAAGAAAAACTGGGCCTGCTTCAGCAATTCCTGATGAACTACGATGATACAAAATCAAAATTCTACAAACTGGGGACAGAAGAGTTCGAAGTAAGACGCCTGGCCTATAATCAATGGCTGGAATCCTGTGTAAAAAAAGACAAGTCTTTATTTGTAAGTAGTATGTATAGGTTCAATTATGTGCCCGCAATTCCCTGGGAAGGAACTGAAACCGACAGGATAAAAAGCATGATCAACCATTACTTTGATGGCATTGATTTCAACGATACTATTATTACTAAAACATCACAGCTAAACGAATGGATGAACAGTTACGTAAACCTCTACGGACAAATGGCTACCACTGCTGCCTTACGCGACTCTCTGATCCCTGAAGCTGCCAGAACTGCCATTAATAAAGCCAAACTAGGCAATCCGATTGTATATGGGTGGATGGTGGATTATTTTTACAGGGGGTTCGAGAGTAACAACCTTCCCTCAGGCATGAAAGTCTTGGAACCTTTTCTTGACGACCCCAACTGCCTAACTTCAAAAAGAATGGAAATAGAGCGCCGACTTACCGGAATGCAAACATTAACTATTGGCAGCAAAGCCCCTTCCATATCGATGAAGGATGCCGAAGGAAAGGACTTTGATCTTGATTCTTTCAATCCAGGTAACCGATATATATTTCTGCTGTTCTGGTCAGCTGATTGCAGCCATTGTGTCGAAACAGTCGATGCCATATATCCCTGGTATCAGGATGCCGCAGTTCAGCAGAAAATGTCGGTCGTAGCAATAAGTTTGGACGAAACTGAAACCGAGGTAAGAGCCTGGCGCCAAAAAATGGATGGGCTCAAAAGCTGGAAACATTTGCGTGCCTCCGAAGGTGTCAGGAGCAAGGTAGCCAGCGATTATTTTGTACTCGCCACACCTGTAATGATACTAATTGATCCCAAAACAAAAGAAATCGTTGCCTTTCCCTCAACTTTCAATGAATTAAAGAGCATATTACCATAAATGTAATAACTTCGTGTATTTCGAATCTGAGTCTCTTCAATCAACTAAAATCTATGGCTCTGAACATGAAAGTTATAGAATCACTATTTAATGGCCCATGGACTAAACAAGCCTTTGTTTTAAATAATATTTCAGCTCTCCTGTCACATTTTTCATCCTTACTGTACTAACAATTAAAAAAAAGAAATAACCCTAAATAATCCAAATCTTCAGCACCATGAAAACAACTTTTAACCTGATCATCGCAACCGCTATTCTATTTTTTGCTACCAATGTATTAATGGCTCAGCAAACCAGCAAAGAGCTAAAAAAGGAAATTTCAACCAGGTCAACCAGACAAGCACGTAAAGAGGCAAAGAAACTCATAAAAGAAGGGTATTATGTTGCTCCTGGTGCTCTTCCCATGGAAAAACAACTTGAAGGTGCATGGATGAAACAATACGAAACAACCGATAAAGGCGACCCAAAATATATCGTTGCTACCGGTCAGTCAGTTGGCGAAACCCAGACGGCAGCAAAAATACAGGCCATGGAAACTGCTAAACTTGAGCTGGCAGGGCAAATCAGCACGCAGGTTGCAGCACTTATCGAAAACAGCATTGCCAACCAGCAACTGAATAATGAAGAAGCTGCATCCGTAACCAAAACCGTAGCTGCATCTAAAAACCTTATCGCCCAGGAGATTGGCCAGGTACTTCCTTTAGTGGAAATGTATAAGAAAATCGGAAAGAATGTTGAAGTAAACGTCAGGCTTGCCTATAATGCTGCAACTGCTTTCGATATAGCTAAACGGGTTATTCGCAAAAACCTCGAAGAAGAAACCAAGATTGCGCATGAAAAACTGGAAGGCTTAATGAATTTCAGTAAATAATAGTCATATAAATTCACTATCAAACGACAAAAGTATAAATTTTCATTTATAGATTTATAAGTGA
>JBAXXB010000329.1:0-4969 GCA_037128115.1 Bacteroidota bacterium | reverse complement strand
AGGGACCTACTGATTATGAGTCAGTTGCTCTAACCATCTGAGCTATAGGCCCTTTAATAAAAAATAATTCTATGGTTGGAATTACGGGTGCAAATCTACAATTTTGTAGCCAAATTTAAAGCCTCTTACAAATATTTTTTTATGTCAAATTTTTCAGCCTCAAAAATCCGGAATGTCATCTTCGACCTGGGAGGTGTATTACTGAATATCAACCCTTTACTTTCATTACAGGAACTTGAGAACATAAGCGGGCTGGGCCAGGAAGCCCTGATACAGTCGCTTGCCGATGCCCGGGTATTCGAAAAATTCGACACAGGAAGCCTCAGCCCGGCACAATTCAGGAGTGAATTATGCCGTATTTTGAATAAACCAGTGAGTGATAAAGAGATTGACAGGGTTTGGAACCTCCTCCTGCTTGATTTCCCATCACACAGGGTTCAGATGCTCCGGGAATTAAGAAAAAATTACCGCCTCTTTTTGTTATCCAATACCAACATTATCCATTACCAACATTACACAAAAGTGTTTTACGAAAATTATGGGTTCCGGATGGACAGCTTATTTGACCGGCTATTTCTTTCGTATGAGATCGGGATACACAAGCCGGATGCCGGCATCTACCAGCATGTACTGGAAAATGCTGGGCTGGAACCTTCGGAATGTATTTTTATTGATGATTCGCTCGCCAATATTGAAGCAGCTGCCATACAGGGAATTACAGGAATACATATTCGGGATGGCCATGATGTCACCTTGCACTTTGACGAAGGTATTCTAAGGAACCTCTGACCCAACAGAAAGGAGAAAGGATGATTCTGCAGATTAGAATCCTTGCAGCCCGGGGTTAACTGAGATCCAGGTCCTGGTCTTTCAGCATTCGGTAAATGGTCGTCTTCCCTATATTCAGTTTATCGGCCACCAGGCGGACCTTATTATCATACTTATTCAGGTAATGGGTAATTATAATCTTGATATAATCATCGAGAGTGGCATCTTCACTTTCAAAATCAAGAATGCCTGCGGTATCCGGCAACTTAATATCATCGGCATGAATGGTGTCGGTATTGGTCATGACAGCAGCCAGTTCTATTATGGCTTTTAATTCGCGCACATTGCCCGGGAAAGGATAATTGCGGATTTTCTCCATGGCTTCGGCCAGGATAGTCAGTTTGGGCATGCTGTTTTTTTCACAGAACTCATCCAGGAAAAACCTTGCCAGTAAAAAAATATCATTTCCACGCATACGTAAGGGCGGCAGTTCAATTGGCAGGCCTAACAGCCTGTAATACAAATCTTCCCTGAAATTAC
This sequence comes from Bacteroidota bacterium, assembly GCA_037128115.1. Lineage (GTDB taxonomy): Bacteria > Bacteroidota > Bacteroidia > Bacteroidales > UBA4417 > UBA4417. The sequence continues at coordinate 3,661 of JBAXXB010000329.1, read as the reverse complement.
CTTTTTTAACCTCGTCAAGCAGGTTTTTATGCGTGGCAACAATCACCCTGACATCCAGTTTCTGAGCCTTATTCGAACCGACCCGCACCACCTCTTCTTCCTGCAGTACCCTGAGTAATTTTGCCTGCATATTCAGGTCCATGTCCCCGATTTCATCGAGAAAAATAGTACCCTGGTTCGCTTCTTCAAACCGTCCTATACGTAAGTTGTTGGCACCTGTGAAGGATCCTTTTTCATGGCCAAACATTTCACTTTCAATAAGTTCACGTGGGATGGCAGTAACATTTACAGGCACGAACGGCTTGTTTTTCCTTTTTGAATTAAAATGTATTGCCTTCGCAACCAACTCTTTACCTGTACCCGTTTCGCCATACACCGAAACCGAAATATTGGTTTTAGTGGCCTTTTCCATCAGCCTGAAAACATTGTTTATTGCAGGGCTATCACCCCGTATCAGCTTATTGTACTCGTACTTCTTGCCAATTTCGTCTTCCAGGTTAATGATCCGTTGCTTCAGGTTAAAGTTGGAATTAATGTTCCGCATGGCCGACCAAATCCGATCCTTGGTATCTGCATCTTTAAGCACATAGTCATAAATTCCCTTTTTTAGCAATTCCACGGCAGTGGAAATATCCTGCTGGCCCGAAACAATAACTACCGGTAATTCAGGATCAAACTCCCTGATGCGTTTCAGCACATCAAAGCCTTTCATATCGGGCAGGTTAAAATCGAGCGAGATGGCTGAAGGTCCCTTGTATAAATTTGCCAGCATTTCAACCCCGGAAGTAAAAACGGTTACTTCATAATCCGGATTTTGAGACAGATGATACGAGAGAACCTTCGCATACATAAGATCATCCTCAACTACAAATATTTTAAATGCATTCATAAGTGTGTCCTTTTCCTGAATTAATTTCCGAATTACGGAAAAGTAACAAAGAAAACAAAAAATCAAGTACATTTCCCAAAACGGGACATAATATTTCGTAAAATCGCGCTTTTCACACTAAAACTTTAAATCCTGATGTTTTTTTCAGAAGCCGGGTCATTTGCCTTTTGCTGTTCTGATAAAAAATAACATCGGGGGAGTATTTTCACGTATAAATTTATTAGGATTCCAATATCAAACTATTCCGCTTGCTTTACCGCGTCGGGCTGAGAAGGCTGTAAAGAAAAAACGATAACTGCAAAAGGAGATCACTCCATACCTCTGTTCACTCTCAGCTCTGCTTAGTACATGAAATTCGGAAAATTTATTCTAAATCAACAATTTAATTATTAGCGACCTTGCCTAAGCAAGGCTCATTAGTATATCCTCAATTTCAGTATAACTGAGTTTCGTAAGTATGTCCATTCTCACTTTTTTAAATCCCGGCAAGCCTTTAAAATACCCGGCATAATGCCTGCGCATTTCAATAATGCCTTTGAATTCACCTTTCTTTTGGATGGCGAGTTTCAGATGGGCTAAACTCACTTCAATACGCTCAGGCAGCCCATGCGGCAAACTGGTTTCCCCATCTTTAAGAAATGCTTTGATATCATTAAATATCCAGGGGTTGCCGATTGCGGCCCGACCTAGCATCACAGCATCCACTCCATATCGGCTGAACATTTCGGCGGCTTTGGACGCACTGTCTATATCCCCGTTCCCGATCACAGGAATATGCATACGGGGGTTATTTTTCACTTCGCCAATCAGTGTCCAGTCAGCCTCACCCGCATACATCTGTGCCCTTGTCCGGCCATGTATGGTTAACGCCTGTATGCCCACATCCTGCAGCCGCTCAGCTACATCTACAATCACCTTGCTGTTTTCGTCCCATCCAAGCCTGGTTTTTACTGTTACCGGCAGGTTTACCGCATTTACTACTTCCCGGGTTATGGCAATCATTCGGGGAATATCGTTCAGTAAAGCCGCTCCGGAACCTTTCATGGCCACTTTCCTCACCGGGCATCCAAAATTGATGTCAATCAGTTCCGGCTTATTTTCTTCGGCCAGTAAGGCAGCATTTTTCATCGCTAGCGGATCGTTACCGAATATCTGTATCCCGATCGGCCTTTCATTTTCACCGAACAACATTTTTTTGCTGCTTTTTACTGCCGACCTCACCAGGGCTTCGGACGAAACAAATTCAGTGTACACCAAATCCGCGCCATGTTCACGGCATATGGACCTGAAAGCCGAATCGGTAATATCCTCCAGGGGAGCAAGAATAACCGGGAATTTCCCGAGGTCAGTTTTTCCTATGATCATCCATGTATTTTTATGATGCAAAAATAGCAACAATATCCACCGCTCCCGATTCCGGCTTATTCCTTACTTTTGCATCAAACAACACTTATGCTCCGAGGCACTTATAGTCATATTACCCATTTCAGCAAGTTCATCCTCTTGTTAATGCTGACTTTCACTTTCCTGCTCTTCTCGTTGCTGTTTGGGATTTTAGCACTTGTTCCTTTTTACGGCTCCGGTGTGATGGCAATGCTCACTTCGCCCGACTTTAAGGATGTTTCTGTAATTTCAGCAATGAAAGTCATTCAAACCTTCAATACAGCCGGGGGGCTCCTGCTTCCGGCTTACATCTATTTGTGGCTTTGTACTCCTGTTGGAACAAAATTCCCCGGATTCAGCAGAACAACATCTTTCCTGCCGCTCTTATTATCCGTTATTTTGATCGTGATTGCCCAACCTTTGGTCGGCCTGGCCGCCGAACTGAATAGTCACATGGCCTTGCCTGAGTGGCTTTCAATCCTCGAGAACTGGATGAAGGACTCGGAAAGTAAAAATGAAATAATCACCGAAGCTTTCCTGTCGACCACCACAGCAGGTGGTTTGCTGGCTAATTTTATGATAATAGCCGTTTTGCCTGCTTTGGCTGAAGAATTTCTTTTCAGGGGCGCCCTGGCAAACCTGTTCAAAGACTGGACAAGGAACATTCATATGGCTGTTTTCATATCATCCTTTATTTTTGCCGCTATCCACATGCAGTTTTACGGCTTCCTTCCTCGTTTTTTACTGGGCATGGTACTGGGATACCTGTATTTCTGGAGCGGCAATTTGTGGCTGCCTGTGGCGGCGCATTTTACCAATAACTTCCTCACGGTGATGATAGAATACCTTTTTCGGAAAGGATATTTCCATACCAATGCTGAAAATTTCGGCTTGGATAATGCCGCCTGGCTGAGTGTCTTTAGTATTTTAGCTGTTAGTGGGACACTCTATTATATTTACAAACTTACCAGCAGGCAGGGAACAAAAGAGAACGGCGTATACGTTTCGCCAGAGTCCAGGTATAGAGCTAAATGAGTTTCTCTCCTGGCAACCGGAAAACGACTTTTCGGAAGATAAAATCAGCCTTAAGCCTCTTAGGCTTTCACAATGTAAGACAATATTTTAGTTGACCTTTTGCTCTTGAATTCCAAACAAAGTAAATTCCAGTATAGCATGCTATATGTATTTAACGGGGCCGATCAATTACCCGACGACTTTATACAGACTTGCAGCTTTTTTTTACCCAAATGGCGCCTTGAGAAGATGTTGAGTTTCCGGTTTGCAGCCGACAGGAAACAATGTGCCATAGCTTACCTTATGCTGGTATATGCGCTTAAAAAAGAGTTTGTTTTCATTACTCTGCCCGAGTTTAGCTATAATGCCTTTGGC
>JBAXXB010000328.1:0-4980 GCA_037128115.1 Bacteroidota bacterium | reverse complement strand
GGCGGCAATATCAAGGAACGATTCAAACCCGTAGACCTGGCTATGAATTTTTCGGTGATTAAGATGTATCCTCTGCGATTTTCAGAGGCTACGATGCTTTTACTCTCTTTCGATTCCTCACTCGGACTTACTGATATTAACAGCAAAAATTACCAATTACCTGATATTCATGGTAACTACAAAGCATCCCATAATTTCTATTTAGGGGTAAAGGTTGGACTCATGTTCAATACAGAACAGGGGAAATAAAAATGCTCCAGCCACAGTCCGAAACTGAAGGTGAAAGTCGTTCATTGCCAACATACCGGAATCACTCTATGCTGACTACCGCCCACGGTGTTGCTTTTTCCCATTCGCCGCGCGTAAAATCAGGAATATCAACCGTATTTCCCCTGCTCAGAACGCTTCTTTCACTTAGAGGGACAATACTGCACCAGGACGCAGCATCATAAACATCCTGGTCGAGAGGCAGGCCATTGCGGAGACAATGGATCAGACGGAAGTCCATGATAAAATCCATCCCGCCATGCCCGCCGACTTTTCTGGCTTTTTCACCTACCTGTATGGCAAGGGGATGTTCATATTTTTTTACCAGGGCATCAAAGTCTTCTTTTTTTAGAAATTCATGTGCGTTGGGTTCCAGGGCAATCTGCTCCACGGGATATTTTACAGCCATGCCTTTAGTTCCACTAATACGGTGTATGCGGCTGTAGGGCCGAGGGCTTGTTGTATCGTGCTGAATCATAATGGTCTTGCCATTTATAGTATGTATCACAGTTGTGTTCATATCCCCAAGATTATATTCCTGGAGCGCTTCGGGGGAATCGACCTCAAACTTTTCGCGGGCATACATGGTCATCCCGGTCTGCCTGGTGGATACGGATGCCAGGTAATCGAATCGATCGCCCCTGTTGATGCCCATTATTTGTGCCACCGGGCCCAGACCATGCGTAGGATACAGGTTGCCGGTATGAGTTTTACTGAACTCCAGTCTCCACATATTATGGTACCCGCCTTCTTTCATGAATTTTAACCAGCGCAGGTCGTTAATATAAGCACCTTCTGCATGGTAAATATCACCGAATACCCCGTTGCGGGCCATATTCAGCGTGTTAAGCTCAAAGAAATCGTAACAGCAGTTTTCGAGCATCATAAAGTGCCGCTGGGTTTCTTCGGCTGTATCGACAAGTTCCCAACATTGTTCAAGTGTAACAGCGCTGGGCACCTCGCAACCAGCATGTTTTCCATGTTTCATCGCATACACCGAAACGGGTGTATGTAGCAGCCACGGGGTGCATTGGTATATAAGGTCAATATCATCGCGTTCGCATATTCTTTTCCAGTCTTCTTCACCTGTATATTCGAGTGCTGCCTTAAAACCGGCATTGGTAATCTGCTTATTGGCGTCTTTTACTGCATTGGGAACAACATCGGCGATAGCGACAAATTCAGTACCTTCAACCTGTAACAGCCTGCGCACGGCCCCGCTACCCCGCATACCCAAACCAATAAGACCTATACGGACAGTTTTCAGTGGTTCGCATCGGAGTCCCATGACTGATTTCCCTTTCGCCGAATGACTTTTCTTCTCCTGCAAAGGAAGCTGAACTTGCTGATTGCTTTCCGAACCAAGTACATTGCTGAAGGGTGCCAATCCAAAGGCAGCACTGCCAGCAGCTGCAAGTTTAATAAAATTCCGGCGGCTATTGTTGTCGTTAATGTTCATGGATATGAAATTTGTTTCCCAAAATAGAGAATTAACGATTCGGAAATTCGCAAACTAAATTCATTTCTCAGTATAAATGACATTGTCGACCTATTAGCAAAAACGTAAGCGTAAGTATGTCTTTTTCGGATTTGAAATGCAAGTCCATGTACAACCACAAGTGAGGTGCACCTAAATTGTTGGAGACTGTGGTTTGCCTATAGTCCGGTATTTTCGCCCTATGGGATAGAGTTACACTTTATAAAGAGAATATCCGTAACAATAAGGCCCAAATACTTACTTAGCCTTTTTATAAATAAGGAAATTGAAATGTTAACTACCTAATGCCTTACACTACTTCGGCACTACTTTGGCACCTGGTAGATGTTGGATTCATTCCTATACCCGCTATTCTTCAAATACCAGTCCGGGTATTGGGCTCCCGCTGATTCAGCCCAGGAAGCAAACTTCAGGTACGCACTTGTAATCTGGGCCTTTTCGACCTGGTAATCAAAATCCGCAGAAACCCTGATTGCCCAGGGAAGGTTCGTAATTGTCTTATAATATCGTCCTGAGGCAGGGTCAGAATCATCATCACCTTTTTTAAAATATGTCGTATTGGCCAGACTTGTAGGCAGGTTGTTGGGGAGATGCACCTCTTTTCCTCTCTCATGGTTTATAATCAAAAATGGATTAAATTGATCAATCCCAATATCAGCAATCGAATAGGTATTCGGTTTAAATCCAAGCAAAATCCGGGTCGTATCAGGTTTCACATAGGCTGATCCGGGCTCCACATTCACCCCGAATCCTCCCGGGCTCACCATGAGTTTATAGTCGTTATCGAATACGATAACCGTAGTTTTTTGCTGTCCACTTTCAGTTCCGTTTGCATTCAGATGGATATAATTTTCTTTCAGTTTGGATCCAGACACTTCCACATCAGCTCCGGCTATGCCGGTTCCTGGCAACTGGAATCCAAATCCATTTTGCAAGCTTGCACCAATGGCCCTTATAACAAATGTTCCGGTCACTTCCAGCACTTTGTTGTTAGCATTGGTAACTGTTTTAAAGCGGTAGTCAAGCACCAGGTCATTGAAATCATAATCGCCTTTAGCAGGCCATAAATCCTCAAAAGCGAGGGTGCCAAACCCGGCAGCGGGAGAATAGTTATTAAATGCCCGGGCCGGATCTTTCGGGTAAGCATCGCTCGCGTCAGGTACCCCGTCACCGTCCTGGTCAGGCAGGTTGCCCGTTTGTGAATAATTTGTCTGTATCTCTGTCTGGTCCAGCGCCCTGCTGAAAAATTTAGGTTCATCGATGGATCCCTTGAAAAACTTCTGTATACCATCATCCGAACCGACTGACAAATCTCGGCTGTTCACATACAATAATCCGGTTACAGCCTTGCTGTTCTTTAGCTGTCCATTTACATAGAATTTAAGTTGCTGGCCATCATAGGTCATGGCAAGATGATACCACTGGTTTAAAATGGGCAACCCGCTTCCCCAACTCAACCCCTGCGTAATATTACCCACAAGCCTCACCTGGCAGCCCCAGCCATCATGGTTTCCCTGACCGATCCCATGACCGTCCCAATCTCCTTTCTCGAAAATTTTCGTAGTCAAATTACTCCCGGTTTTAGCCCAGGCCATCATTGTAATTCCGTAGACAGGGTTCAGGTTCAGTTTACTGGGAGCTTTTACAACCCCACCGATGCCGTCGAATGTTAGGCAACTTCCCGAAATCCCCTGCCCCCACGTAGCCCCGGTTATAGTGCCAATATTAGTCCCTTTGCTGTCGCCCGCAATAGATCCTGTATTTTCATCCAGCTTCCACCAGGTTACAAGGTCGTCACCACCGTTACCCGGAGCAGGCGTCGATCCGAATATCTGGAGAACTTCTATATCAGTCAGGGCCCTGTTGTATACCAGCATCTCATCGATAGTACCTTTGAAAGGATTAATGGACCGCTGTCTTCCAATATAAACATCAGAATTGGAAATCTGAAGATTTCCCGTATTGGAAGCAGAAGTCCTGTATAATCCGTCTAGAAATATTTTCATGGTCGCCCCGTCATAGGTAGTTACAACGTGATGCCAGTCTGTATCCAGCACGCGGCTCGAGAATCCTGAGTTTACCGATGCCCAGTTCGGGGTGTAAATGGCAAAGCCAACTCGTCCCTGGGGATCCATACTTACTTTGTATTTCACATCCTGGAAGATAAAGGTCCCATTATCTCCTACCGCATTTAACCTGAACCAGAACGAGAAACTGATGCTGTTTCCTATGGGATCGAGCCCAGCGTAAGGCACCTGCACCTGGCTCGTATTTCCATCGAATTGAAGAGAACTGCCACGAATACCGCTCACCCAGGTCGCGCTGTTGATCACGCCGTTATGCCCCACGACAGAATCAATGGCAGTTACACCTGCATTTTCATCCATATGCCAGGCAGCTATCAGTCCAAGGGTTGGAATATATCCTGTATTAACCGCAGAACTGCTTTTTAATGCATTAGTTAAGTAGACAGGAACTACATTACCCTTAATGGTCACAAGCATACCATTCACACGAACCTGGCTGGCAAGGGCCGGAATGCGGAGAACCACGGAGGTGTTACCGCTAAGCCCATCGAAATAGCCGGTAAAGTAATCCAGGTCGGCAGCCTCGGAAGTAATTTTAATAATAGTTGAATTATCAGAGTATATTTGGAAAGTGATCTCATGCGATGTTTCCCAGTCGAAACCGGGAGAAATCTGCAGGTCTTTCATTTCTTTTACGTTGGTAGCAGTATCCAACTTCCGGCACGAAGCGAAACAAAGTACGGCCAGAAACAACCAGAAGAAACGGTAATTTATTGACATAGAGGCAATGCTGATTACAAAGGTAATCTTTTCTTACACTCGATTACAAGTATAGATGAGTTGTTATCCGCCAAATTTAAGCAATCTGACTTTCCATGATGTTTTGATCCGAATGATCCGGACCCTCTTTGAGAAAGAAAATATTCCTGAAACGAAAAATCAGCAACCCGCTAATTTGCGCAAGTTGCTGATAATCAGCGTACCCGAAGCCGGAATCGAACCGGCACGGCCGCAATGGCCAAAGGATTTTAAGTCCTTCGTGTCTACCTATTTCACCATTCGGGCGCCTGAAAAAAAACCTCCTTGTTAAAACAGGAGGTTTCTTTTTAAGCAGAGCGGAAAACGAGACTCGAACTCGCGACCCCGACCTTGGCAAGGTCGTGCTCTACCAACTGAGCTACTTCCGCA
>JBAXXB010000327.1:0-4981 GCA_037128115.1 Bacteroidota bacterium | reverse complement strand
CTGCAAAAAAGTTTTCCGTTTACATGGCTCGGCAGACCTCACCTTGCCCTCCCCTCAAGAAGCGTTGGGGACGAACTGCAATTACTGACCAGAATTCCGGCTTGGTTCCCCCTCACATATGTTCAGTATGCCTGCAACCACTCCAGGCACTCCAAGTGCTCCAGGTACTTTATCCAATCCAAAACATATATGTAAATTGTTAACATAAAGTTTTTACAATATAAAAATAAAGTTGTTCTTTGTAGTAGTTTATTCCTGCAACAACGTTGCAGGTTTTTAATCATTTAACAGAGGAAATTCCTGAAAAAAAACTTGTTGTACCCATGAAAAAAACAGTTAAAATCTCCATCATTACACTTTCTATCCTTCTTGTAACACTTCTTTTTCTGGTACTCACTCCTTTTCTTTTCAAGGATAAGTTCACTTCAATTGTGAAAAATACGGCTAACAAAACGTTGTTGACGGATGTGAATTTCTCGGGAATGGATGTTTCCTTCTTTCATCATTTCCCGAACCTCACCATCTCACTCACTGATTTCTCACTCAAATCGTCAGCTCCTTTCGCTACCGATACACTCATCAAAGCCAGGGATATCTCTTTTGGCGTAAACCTGCGCAGCCTTTTCAGTGGTCCTATAAAAATAAACAAGGTGTACCTTAACAAGGCTCATATTGTGGTGCAGTACAACCTACAGGGACGATCGAACTTTGACGTGTTTGCATCGTCGGCCGATACAATTGTTAAAAAAGACACTGCATCTTCCGAAACGGCCGCGTTACAGATTGAAAGCATTGTTTTTACACAAACCGATTTCATTTATGCCGACCCATCCATCCCTTTAAAGTTTGAGCTCTTGGGTATTGATTATAAGGGAAGCAGCGACCTTCAGAAGGACATACTGAATCTCCGCTCGAAAGTAAAAGTGAATGCACTGAATGTAGTGTACGACAATGTAGCGTATATCAAATCCAAACCGCTCAAGGGGCAACTCACCACCAGCATCAATCTGAATTCGCTGAACATGAAATTTGAAAAGAATGACCTCTTTATTAAGGATTTCCCCTTCGGATTCAAGGGTGAGCTCGCTTTTACCAAGGATGGTTATTCCTTCGATGTATCCCTTCTATCGAAAGTAGAACAGGAAACCCTGAGTGCTTCCTTAAAGATGGTCAGTAATAAAAACTTATGGATTTCAGCCAGGGCCGATATGAACATTAATCTTGAGAAATGGGCCAGTGCATTCGGTGCGGACGATTATGAGTTGGGTGGCATGCTCACCCTGAATATGAAAGCCGAAGGCAACTATCTCTCGGGGCAGAATCCGAAAAGCAGCAAGCCGGATACCGTTATACTGAGTGTTCCAGATTTTACATTAAGCTCAAAACTTACCAAAGGATTTTTCAAGTATAAAAAATTTCCCCAGGGTGTCAGCGATATTTCATTCAGCCTCAACGCCTCTTCAACCAACCATGATTATAATACTATTAACCTGCAACTCGAAGGGCTGAATGCCTCGTTTCTGAAAAACAAAATAGAGGGCTATTTCAGGCTCAAGGGTTTTGACGATATGCCTGTAGAGAGTCATTTCTCGACCAGTATCAACCTGGCTGAAATTGCCCAGGTTATCCCACTCGACAGTATGAGCCTTTCGGGTCAGCTCGATATGAACCTGGATATGAAAGGGAAATATGCCCCGGATAAAAAACTATTCCCTGTCACCCAGCTGAAGTTGGTATTGAAGGATGGCGTTATTCAGACCAAATATTACCCCAAACCTGTTGAGAAAATGCAGGTAACCGCTTCCATTACTAATACCACCGGCACCCTTGCCGGCACCCATATCGTTTTGAGCCCTGCTTCTTTCAGCTTCCAGGGAAATCCTTTCGAAATAAAAGCCGATCTCTCCAATCCCGATAACCTCGATTATGATGTTAGCTCGAAGGGATCCATCGACATTGCCAGCCTATACAAGCTATTCCCCTATGCCGGCCTGGATGTAAAAGGGTACATAGAAACAGACCTGAAGTTAAAGGGAAACCAGGGCGATGCCTTGGCCGGGCGGGTAGCTAAACTTCAGAATTACGGCAAACTTACGCTCCGCGATATAGCATTCACCACCGAATATCTCCCAAAGGAGCTTCTGCTGAAGTCAGGCGTATTCCGCTTCGAAAATGATAAAGTCTGGTTCGAAAAGTTTGAAAGCCGTTATGGTAAATCCGACATCACTTTAAACGGACACCTCAGTAATATAACCAATTATGTGTTGGTTCCAAACCAGGTGTTGAAAGGCGATTTTGCATTCAAATCCAATTATCTCCTGGCAGATGAATTTATCTCGTCGGCTAGCGGAAGTGTTACGTCTGCCCCCGCAAGTGCAGGCAATGCCAATGCCCAGGTTCCTTCGGGAGTAATAGTAATACCCGAGAACCTCGAAATACTCATGAGAGCGGACATGAAAAAGATCAGTTTCCAGAAACTGGATATTTCGAACCTGACGGCAGGCATGGAAATTAAGAAGGGAATGATTCTTTTAAAGGAAATGAAATATGAACTGGTGGGTTGTAAAGTCGGTATGGAAGCCACTTACGGCAGCCTTAGCACCGACAAGGCTTTCTTCGACTTTCATGTTAAGGCCGATAACTTTGATATCAAACGCGCCTATAACGAGGTTGAGATGTTCCGTACCATCAGTACTTCAGCCGGTAAATGCGAAGGCCTTGTATCGCTCGACTACAGCCTGAAAGGCAAAATCAATGGGGCCATGAACCCGGTTTACCCCTCCATCGAAGGCGGAGGTACTCTTACCCTTCAAAGAGTGAAAGTCGTAGGATTGAAACTTTTTACCGCCATGGGGCAGAACCTGCAGAAGGAGAAAATCAAGAACCCTGACCTATCGAAAGTCGATATCAAGTCCAGTATCAAAAATAATGTGATTACGGTTGAGAATACCAAGTTCAAAATGGCCGGCTTTCGGTTCCGCATAGGAGGCGAGACCAATTTCAGCGGGCAACTGAACCTGAAAGCAAGGCTTGGGCTGCCCCCTTTGGGTATTTTCGGCATCTCGATGCGGGTCCTGGGCACCCAGGATAAACCTGTGTTCAAATATGGCCGTGGCACAAGCGATAAAGATGTGGATGAAACCGAATACCAGGAAGACCTGCCAAAGGAAATGCTCGAAAAAATAAAGAACGCGAAAGAAGAGGACCTGAAAAACGATTCTAAATAGGTCCTTTTCAACACCTGACCGGCTAAGCCCGCACCTGTCTTTGTCCCTGACGCGTGCGGGCTTTTCACCTGATTTACCTTTTCTCAGAGGATAGCAATTATTTATGTTAACGGATGTATTCCCGCCCTCAAGGCCACTTTCCCGATAGCTTTGCCTGCTGTTTGATTAACGGCGCTTTCCATTTCTATAGCTGCACATTCTATTTCAACAAACCCACATTCTGGTTTAATAGTTCCACATTTCATTTCAACAGCTCCGCATGCTATTTCAATAGCTCCAAATTCCATTTCAACATCGTTACTTACTGATTAAACAGTCTGACTTCCCACTGAACCAGCGTAATTCTTCGTTTCCCATCCCGCTCATGACTCACTATAACTTCTGGCCCTCAATGTACTTTGTGCGCTCCTGGTACTCTAAGTACTTTAGTCACTCTAAGTACTTTAAGTTCTCTATAATTAAAACGCTCCTTATTATTTTCGACCGAAAAAGACCTCCCATAAACGGATTACATCTCCCTAAGGCCCAGCTTGCTTTAGTATCGCAACATTCAGGACGTATGCAGTAAGCCCGTCGAACCCTGGAGTCTGAGTTTTTTTTATGGAACTTCATTTTCTATTTGTAATAATAATATATTTGCAATCTAATCCTCTGCTTTTCAGATTCAGTACGCTGGTGTTTCGTTTGCGTTCCTGCTTTGGATAATAAAACAGGAACATTAGTTGTCCTGTTCTTAAAATAACTGATAATCAGTCGTTAATAGCTCGTAACTCCTTGTTCTCTGCCTGTTAATTATTCCGGATGCTTTATATCCTTAACCTGAAAACAATTTAATAACCAATAATCCGATCAAATGAGAAAACTAACTACTCTTTTACTCAGCCTTCTGCTTGTAACTTTTGCCTTTGGCAAATCAGTTACCATGGAAAAAGCCAACCAGGTAGCTAACAATTATTTTGCTGCCAATTCGGGTAAATCGAACCTGAGCCTTGCCAGCAGTTTCAGTAAGTCCTACGACGGCGTCACCACTTACTACGTGTTTAACTACACGGGCGGAGGTTTTGTGGTAGTTTCGGCCGACGATGCCGCAACACCCATCCTGGCCCAGTCGAATGAAGGATTCATTGAAACAGAGATTACCAACCCTTCGACCCAGTTCTGGTTCGATAGCTATAGCAAAGAAATAGCCTTTATGGTTGCTTCGGGCATGGAAAATGCCGAATCGGCAAATGAATGGAACCAGTTACTGAACAACCAGGTGGATGCCCCTATGCTGGATGTTGCACCTCTTATCGTAACTACCTGGGACCAGGGACAATGGTATAACTACTATTGCCCGACTGTTGCAGGCGGACCCGGCGGCAAAGCCTGGACCGGTTGTGTGGCTACTACCATGAGCCAGCTGATGAAATATTATAACTTTCCGGCAACCGGAGTAGGATCACACTCCTATGTTCACCCTACTTACGGACAACAGTCGGCCAACTTCGGGGCTACCAACTATAATTTCGCAGCTATGGGTACTTCTGCAACCAGCGGGAGTTACACGCAAATAGCTACCTTAATGTATCACGCCGGCGTATCCGTTAATATGGATTACGAACTGGCAGGATCGGGAGCTTTTTCAACCGATGTCCCTTATGCACTGAGTACGTATTTTAATTATGATAATAAAACCATTGCACTGGCCAATAAAACACAACCCTTCCAAAGCGCTGACTGATAAATATCAGCAGGTTACACCGGCCCGGTTA
>JBAXXB010000326.1:0-4986 GCA_037128115.1 Bacteroidota bacterium | reverse complement strand
TTTATACTTAACGTTGATCTTGCTTCCACACTAAATCATCAATACCACATTGCGGGCATGAGCTATAATCTTCTGCCTTTCATCCAGTTTTTCTTCCAGGTTACTGAACCATTCGGTCAGGTTGATGAGGTCCATCCTGGAAAGTTCGGCAATGTTCTTATCGTTGATCTTATAGAAAAGCGATTCTTTCTTGAGCCTGGTGCCGTTGCATTCAGGGCATTCAACTGAATTCATAAAGCCTTCGGCCCAGCGTTTCAGGCCTTCGGGGTTACCGGCTTCATTCTGGTTGAGTATGTGCTGAACTATCCCTTCGAAGTTGAGGGAGTAAGAGGATGTAACCCCCAGGTATTCGTTTTTTACTTTGATAACTTCATCTGAACCATATAATATGGTTTCGATGGCGGCATCCGGAATATCCGACAAAGGCGTATCAAGCGTAAAATGGTATTTGTGGGCTATGGCTTCGAGTTGCCTGAAAATCCAGGTAGCTTTGTATTCGCCCACAGGTGCAATGCCTCCTTTTTTAATGCTCTTGGAAGGATCGGGAATTACTTTCTCGAGGTCAATTTCTGAAATATATCCCAGTCCTTTGCAGCGGGGGCAATACCCGTAAGGAGAATTATAGGAAAAAGTATTGGGCTCCGGCTCATCGTAGGCTATCCCGGTTTCAGGATCCATCAGCAGCCTGCTGTAAAACCTGGCTTCGGTGCTGGTTGCCTCCATGGCCATGAGGGCTCCTTTGCCCTGGCGCAATGCAGTCTGTATGGATGAGGTGAGGCGCGTCAGCGATTTCTCATTTACTTTAATGGTATCGATTACTGCCTCAATATCATGAATTTTGTAACGGTCAACCTGCATCCCGAAACTAATTTCGCTCACCTGCCCATCGACGCGGACTTTCAGGAAACCTTGCTTACGGATTTGTTCGAAAAGTTCCCGGTAATGTCCTTTACGACCCCGTACAAGTGGAGCAAGTATATAGATTGTTTTTTCGGAATAATTTTCAAGTATAAGGTTAATGATCTGACTATCTGTATACCGCACCATCTTCTGGCCGGAGGCAAACGAGAAGGCTTCACCTGCCCGTGCATATAGTAACCGCAGGAAATCGTATATTTCGGTGATAGTACCTACCGTCGACCTTGGATTCCGGTTTGTGGTTTTCTGTTCGATGGAAATGACAGGGCTTAGGCCGGTGATCTTGTCTACATCCGGGCGCTCTATATCACCCATAAACTGGCGGGCATAGGCCGAAAATGTTTCCATGTACCGGCGCTGCCCTTCAGCATAAATGGTGTCGAAGGCGAGAGATGATTTCCCGCTTCCGCTCAAACCTGTAATGACTACCAGTTTGTCGCGCGGAATGATAACATCGATATTCTTCAGGTTGTGCACCCTTGCGCCATAGACTTCAAGAAATTCCTGGTGGTACGTCTCCTTTTCCTCTTCCTGTGCCTTAGTATTGATGCTACCCTGATTCATAATTGGTCGTAAGTTGATGCCAGGTAAAAAGTATATTGCCTATTTGGGCAGTGTGCCTGCAGTAATGGTATCGTTGAAAATCTGTTCAGCATTATCAATTTCTGCCAGTAAATTATCGAAATCTTCAAATCCTTTCTTTGGAAATGTGAGAGTGTACTTTTTCTTTCCGGTATTACTGAGTTTGTCTGAACGCAACCACGGATTAAACTCTTTAAGTAAAAGGTAGTTGACATTCATAGCTTTCGCAAACGCCGGAAGGTTGGAGATGCCTGAATCGATAGTGATTTCATAAGTTGGTATAGGAGGATACAAGTCCTTTTTACGGATAAAGTATCCATATTCGGTAGGATGTTCATACAATAGTTTTAATGCAATGATACGGTATACATACCGCATGGTTTCAGCAGGAAGATAAAGATCGTAATAGCTGTTTGATTTCTGTCTTTCCAGTTCTTTGGCTATACGGCCTTCTCCCACATTATAGGCTGCGGCAGCCAAGGTCCAGCTTCCGAATTTGTTGTACGAACCCCGGAGTAGCTTACATGCTGCTTCGGTTGCTTTTTCAACATGATAGCGTTCATCGACCTGATCAGTAATTTCGAGGCCGAATATTTTTCCCGTTGCCGGGATAAACTGCCAGAAACCTGCAGCACCGGCAGGGGATTGTATGTTCGACAACCCGCTTTCTATCAAAACCAGGTATTTGAAATCTTCAGGAATATTGTTTTTCCGCAGTATCGGAATTATGACATGAAAATACCGGTTCGATTTTTTGAGCATCAGCAAGGTTGAAGAATGCCAGTAGGCATTGACCATCAATTCGCGGTCGAGGCCTTCGCGGACATAATAAAGCCCCAATGGTGCTTCCTCTCCCGCAAATTCAGCCTTGTCGGGCAATACAAGCGAAAAAATCTTGTTGCTATGCAAAAAGGCTTTCTGGTAATCGAGGTCGGCGGCGGTCTTTTGCAGGTTCTTTGAGTAATAAAACCCTTCGAAAAGTGCAAAGGCAATCATTGAAATGATAACGATAATGATGAATTTTTTATTCATTTAATACAGATTAGGTGAGCCGAACGCTATTTTAACGATCGGAGAAACATATTGTCAGGACTCAAAACGAGATTGCATCCTTCAAAAATGGTGCCACTTCGTCTTTCCCTGATAAAAGAGGGCGTTCAATACCCCAGTCAATATTCAGTTCAGGGTCATCCCATCGTATACTACCTTCGGACGCTTTATTGTATAAGCCGGAGCATTTATACGAAAAAACAGTGTCGTCTTCGAGTGTTAAAAACCCATGGGCAAAGCCTTTAGGTATCCAGCAAATCCATTTGTTTTCACCGCTAAGGTTGATAGAAACCCATTTGCCGAAAGTAGGTGAATTCCGGCGGATATCGACAGCAATATCAAGCACTGCACCTCGGATCACGCGGATTAGTTTTCCTTGTGCAAAGGGTTCCAACTGATAGTGCAGGCCCCTGAGAACATCTTTTTGTGACTTTGATTCATTATCCTGGACAAAAGGTTCAGTGATGCCGAAAGTAGCAAATTTCTCCGTATGAAACGACTCAAAGAAATATCCCCGCTCATCACCAAATACGTCGGGCTTGATAATGATTACATCGGGGATGGCGGTAGGAATAAGTTCCATAAAAGTTCAGTGGAGATTACAAATGAATAACTTCTCCATAAGCAGCAGCAACGGCTTCCATTACGGCTTCGCTCATTGTAGGGTGCGGATGAATAGATTTTATTATTTCATGCCCTGTGGTTTCCAGTTTTCGGGCAACAACCACTTCGGCGATCAGTTCGGTGACATTATCACCAATCAGGTGGGCACCAAGCCATTCGCCATATTTGGCATCGAATATCACTTTAACAAAACCATCTTTTGAACCGGCAGCGCTGGCTTTTCCTGAAGCCGAAAAGGGGAATTTCCCAACTTTGATTTCGTAACCGGCTTCTTTGGCTGCTTTTTCGGTCATGCCTACTGATGCAATTTCGGGAGAAGTATAAGTACAACCCGGGATGTTCCCATAATCAATAGGATCGACGTGCATGCCTGCAATTTTTTCAACGCAGGTAATGCCTTCGTGTGAGGCAACGTGAGCAAGAGCCGGCCCGGAAACTATATCGCCAATGGCATAATAACCTTCGACATTGGTCCTGTAAAATTCGTCCACCAATACCTTGCCTTTCTCGAATTTAATGCCGGTTTCTTCCAGCCCAATTCCTTCGAGGTTAGTGGCAATTCCGACAGCGGACAAAACGATATCACATTCAATAACATCAAGCGATTTTGGAGTTTTGATGCTGACTTTACAAATATCCCCGCTTATTTCAACCGATTCAACAGTGGAGGAAGTCATCACCTTCAAACCAGCTTTTTTAAAACTGCGCTCCAGTTGTTTCGATACTTCTTCATCTTCAAGGGGAACTATATTTGGCAGAAATTCAACCAGGGTTACCTGAACGCCAATGCTGTTAAAGAAATACGCAAATTCGGATCCTATGGCTCCTGAGCCGACAACGACCATGCTTTTCGGTTTCACCGGCAGGGTCATGGCTTCGCGGTAGCCAATGATTTTTTTACCATCCTGTTTCAGGTTAGGCAGCTCACGCGAACGAGCTCCTGTTGCAATAATGATGTGATTTGCAGTGTATTCTGTTGTTTCGCCTTCCGAATCAGTGACATCTACTTTTTTCCCGGGCTTCATTTTGCCGAACCCCTGTATATGATCTATTTTATTCTTTTTCAGCAGGAACTGTATGCCTTTGCTCATTCCTTCCGCAACATCGCGGCTTCTCTTCACCATGGCCGGCAGATCAGCGGTAACGCTGCCTTCGATCTGCACCCCGTAACTGGCTGCATGGGTCAGATAGTTGTATACCTGGGCACTCTTCAGCAGTGCCTTGGTAGGAATGCAACCCCAATTCAGGCATACGCCGCCGAGTTCCGATTTTTCAACCACTGCTGTTTTAAAGCCAAGTTGGGCTGCCCTTATTGCAGCCACGTAACCACCTGGACCACTGCCTATTACTATAACATCATAATTCATCGGTTATGATTTTTAAAATGAGCGGCAAAATTACCAATTTTAACCGGTTTTTGCCTGATTAGTTTTGAATTTCTCATTCAGAACAAGTTTGAAAGGTTTATGTTTCGCTTATTCCGGAATAAAAACGTCGTACAATAGCAATTTATGCGCTTTCGGATAAAACAAACGGCCTGCAGTCAGCAAGCCGTTTGTTCTTAATCAATAGAAAAGAATATTATTTAGGTTGTGCTCCGGGTTCTGCAGGTGCTTCTTCGGGCATTTGAGGCATTTGTTCAGTTGGCTGTTCTGTCACTGTGTAGCCTTCCGGAACTTTAAACTTGTCAGCCGGAACAGTAGCTCCGAAGTCGGCCTTCTCAGCGATGATCTCCATCTGGCCCATCGAAACTTTCAGTGGAATATTTTTGTAATGTACTCCGATAACACGATTCTGCGGGTTGGCGCTGTC
>JBAXXB010000325.1:0-4991 GCA_037128115.1 Bacteroidota bacterium | reverse complement strand
GTTTAAAATCTGCTAAATAATTCTCCAGATCTTTAACTGTATTCCACTTGCCTACTTCGGCATTTTCCGAATGACGGTCATAAACAATATAACTTGTAAGCCAAAGTGGAAGTCCTTTAAAATCTGACTCATTTGTTAATTTGATTGCTTTTTCTCTAACTCTATCTTTGATACCTTCGTCGAATTCTCCGGTTAAAATATTTTGAATTCGTATCCTGGTTTTTGCATCAATTTTCGTGAAATCCCAATATCTTCCTGTTCTCATCAAAGACAATAACTTTTTAACAGCTTTCAGGGAAAATGCACCATAATCATTTTTAAAGGGAGGGAATTTCTTGAAATTCTCAACAAAGCTTTTTGCATCGAGATTGTATTTAGCAGCAAACGTTTCTAATGCTTTTTCATATTCGATTTTATCATTAACCGAGTATATAATGTGCCAGATTCTTTCTTCTATTTCAGTTGTCAAAAAACCAGATGGGACATTCCCGACTTTTTCCAACCGGTTCTTTATCATTGAATGAGTTTCGTTACATGGATATGATTTAGATTCATCCTTAACAGAATCATACACATAATTCCAACGAAAGTCTTTTAATTTCAACCCTTTAGGCTTTAAAATAAAATTTAAAAGAGCTTTATGATCAATTTCTTTCCTATTGTTTAAAAATTCAAAGAGTAATATTTTTTCTTCCTCGCAAGTTATTATTTCATTGGTAACTTCCTTCTCACTTTCTTTTTCATAAACCCGTAGATTGTCAATCCATTGCCATAACCTAAACTCCTGATATATTGGATGCGATTTAGAAACACATTTTATTGGATCTGATTTTTCAACTCCGTCAATAACAAATCGTCTGCTTTCGAAAGAACAATTGCTGATTAATGATTTCTGGCTTTTAAGCGGGCGTTGATAAAACAAAATATCTTCAACGAAAAGATGGATAAAGTCTTTATTTAACAAGCTACTTTTGTGCGCTTCATTATGTGGGTAAAGTTCTTCAATACATGCATCATACAATTCAGAATTCTTTAATTCTGAATGCAATTCAATTTGCTTTCTGAGAATTTGATAGAGTTCTTCTTTGTAGAACTTCCTTTCAATTGTACGAATAAGTTTACCTTTTATTTTTTGTTTAGAGTTTTGGAGTAGAGTGTCATAAATGTATTGACCAACCGTTTTATGAGTTTTCTCAATTTCTGACTCGGTTTTCTTTTTTAATAATGTCCAATCTTCATCACCTGGAGCTCTAAAACTTCTTTTTTCTTTACCGTCTTTATCCGTTTTAACAGTCTTATTCTCATTCAGATCAGTTGTAACTATAAAATCTTTACTTTTATATTTCCAATCGTATAGCGGAATTTTACTAGCTCTCCGATAAATCCAGCCATTCTCTAAAATTATACTATACCAAATTTCAGCCTTTCCTTTTTGCGGATCATCAGCTGTTACATCAACAACTTTTAAGGAATGAAACTCAACCAATTTGTGTGGATTTTCCTCTTCTTCCTCCCCCCTAAGTTGGTAATATCCTCTTTTTTGATTGAAAAGCAATAATAACCATGCTAATTCTTCCTTTTCTATTTTTTCTTTTAATGCTTTTTGTCTTAAGTAATAAATTGTCCAATCGTATGGAACTTTCTTATCATCATTTAAAGAGTCTGGTTGGTTTTTTCTGAAATCCTGAAGCATTTCTTCAAACGAACTTTTGAAGATAAATTCGTCTTCCTCATTATATACCAATTTAGTCTCTGTCTCAGGCAAAAACTTGCCAAGCCGGGTATCGAAATCAATTTTATCAGAATAATGCTTTGGCAAAAAACCGAGTATATTTAAAACTCTATGCAATCTTTCTCTACGCTGCAAATGTCTTTCCCGCAATCTTCTTATACTGCGAAATCTAGTTCTTTCTGCAGTTTGCGAGATAGAATTTCCTTTGTCAAATTCCCCCAAAATATCTTGTGACATTGGAATTATTCTACTTCCAAGACCCAGAATAGTTCCTTCTTTTTCTTCAAAATTTTGATCAACTAATGCCCACCCAATCGAATTGGTTCCCAAGTCAAGTCCTAATATTTTTTTCATACTATGTATATTTATGTTTTTTATAGTTTATATTTGCATCACAATCTAAAGCAATTCACAATAAGGATTATTCCGTTGTGAAAACATTTAAGCCGCCCTCGTCTTTCAATACGGGGGCTTTTTTTTGCCTTGCCGTTTCACTAAATCCTATTAACCACATAAATAGCAAACAATTACGGCCATAAAACCCGCCTTTTTGCATTGAGCGAATGGTTTAAATTCCTTCCCGTAACAAATTCTTACCTATTGAATTGTCTTGATCTTTCCTGAAGTGATTTCCTCTTAACTATAGCAGTTCCCGGTAAATAAGCTTATTTAATCCCTTCTATATACCATCTAATCTATAAACAAAAAAGCCTATTACCTTAAAACAACTTCAAATATACAAATCAAATTGATGTATGATACACCTTCCATAAAAATATAATAATAGAGCGTCCTGTCAACCTTTATAGCCTGAATATTTTTTCCATATTCCTATCTTGCATGTTTACCTCAAGTTTTATTATCTCATATCTACATTTTAAACACCAATACCCTCCCATATTCCTGGCATAAAACCAATCCGCTTTATACAGGCTATCACTTTGGTAGTGTATATAAAAAAAGCCGGGAACAAATCCCGGCTTCTCAAAAAAAAAAAGGTTGTATTACCTTGCGTATTTGAAATCCTTGCCCAGGTAACGTGCGCTGCTGCCGAGGATCTCCTCGATGCGGAGCAACTGGTTGTACTTGGCTATACGGTCGGTACGGCTGGCTGAACCGGTTTTAATAAGCCCGGTATTGAGAGCTACAGCCAGGTCGGCTATGGTAGTATCTTCGGTTTCGCCCGAACGATGGCTCATTACAGCCGTATAAGAGTGGCGGTAAGCGAGGTTAACGGCATCAATGGTTTCGGTAAGAGTACCGATCTGGTTCACCTTTACCAGGATTGAATTGGCGACGCCCTTATCAATGCCCATCTGCAGGCGCTCAGTATTGGTAACGAACAAATCGTCACCCACCAGCTGGATTTTCTTACCCATCACATCGGTCATCATTTTCCATCCATCCCAGTCGTCTTCGGCCATACCATCTTCGATCGAAATGATAGGATATTTGTCGGTCCAGGTTTTCCAGTAATCCACCATTTGTGATGATGTAAGTTTATCACCGGTCGATTTTTTCAGGTGGTAAACACCTTCGTCAGTCAGGTAATATTCGCTCGAAGCGGGATCGAGAGCAATAAATACATCCTGTCCCGGTTTGTAACCAGCTTTTTCGATAGCCTGGAGTATTACGGTGATTGCTTCCTCGTTCGACTTAAGGTTAGGTGCAAATCCGCCTTCGTCGCCTACGTTGGTAGAATAACCACCTTTTTTAAGTACGGAGCTGAGACTGTGAAAAACTTCGGCACCCATGCGTAATCCTTCGCGGAAATTCGGAGCGCCTACCGGCATGATCATAAACTCCTGGAAATCGATGCTGTTATCGGCATGTGAACCTCCATTGATGATGTTCATCATTGGAATAGGAAGCGTATTGGCATTTACACCACCTACATAGCGGAATAAATAACTGCTTGATTCCTGTGCGGCTGCGTTTGCTACGGCCAGTGAAACACCCAGTATGGCATTGGCACCCAGGTTCGATTTGTTTGGTGTGGCGTCGAGCTCTATCATTTTGGCATCGATCTCGTTTTGCTCGGTAACAAAATAACCTTTCAGTTCTTCGGCCAGTACTTTGTTTACGTTCTGAACCGCTTTGAGTACACCTTTTCCATTGTAGATGGCTTTATCGCCGTCGCGGAGCTCGCAGGCTTCGTGTATACCTGTGGAAGCGCCTGATGGAACGGCTGCACGGCCCATAACACCGTTGGATGTGAATACGTCTACCTCAATGGTAGGATTGCCGCGCGAATCGAGGATCTGCCGGGCTGTGATGTTTACTATTTGACTCATATCTTGTAATTTAAGGTTTTTCGGGTTAAAATAATTAATTAATGTGTTAATGTGCTAATGTGTTAATGAGGATACGAGGTAAGTTAGCATAAAGGTAAGCTGGAAGTGAATTAATAAGCCTATGTTTTAATATGCTGATGGGAAGATGGTCGAACGAGCTAATCTGGTGAAACGGTAAGGGAAAAGTTTTCTGGTTACTAAAACTCCGAAAAGATTGTTTTTTATTGTCACACTATCGCATTATCACATTATCGCATTACCACATTATCGCATTATCACATTGTGAAATTATCGCATCAGACCTTCAGAAAAAGATAAAAGGATAAAGCAAAGAAACCTTCACTTTATCCTTTATATTATTCATTGCACTAATTTTAGTTATTTTTCTTCAGCTTCGGTTTCTTCAGCTCCCTCAACAACAGGTTTTTCTATAACTTCTTCAGCTGCTTTAGCTTTGGCTTTAGTTGCTTTTTCTGCTACCGGTTCAGCAACAGCATCACCAGCTTTCTTGGCAGCCGGTTTACGGCGGCGTGTAGCTTTCTTGGCAGTTGCATCCTTGCCTGTCAACAGGTTTTCGTTATAATCAACCAGTTCGATGATACACATATCGGCATTGTCGCCAAGGCGGAAACCGGTTTTAAGTATACGAACATATCCACCCGGACGATCGGCTACCTTAACTGAAACCTCGCGGAACAATTCGGTGATAGCATCTTTATCCTGCAGGTAGCTGAAAACTACGCGGCGTGAGTGTGTTGAATCTGTTTTAGCGCGTGTGATCAGTGGTTCCACGTAACCGCGTAACGCTTTTGCTTTTGCAATAGTGGTACTGATACGTTTATGCATGATCAGCGAGCTTGCCATATTGGACAGCATAGCTTTGCGATGAGTACTGGTTCTTCCCAGGTGGTTTATTGATTTCTGATGTCTCATTTCGCTTATTCCTTATCTAATTTGTACTTCGC
>JBAXXB010000324.1:0-5013 GCA_037128115.1 Bacteroidota bacterium | reverse complement strand
GCTTCCATGGCTTGAGTAGGATCCTTGAGCAAATGCGCCTTCCACTCACCTAAAGTAGTTTTAGACTGAATTAAACCTCGCAGAATGCCAATGTGCTCAGTAAAAGCAGGAAGTACGGCAGTATTGGTGGGTGGTGCTTCAATCCTGTTCAATTCAATCATGGACTGAGCTCTTTCATTTACTGCGGCATAACGGGCCATGTTCTGGTTAAAGGCCGATAAGCCGACAAATAAGGCACTGATAAAGAGTAATGATTTCTTCATGGTGTTTTTTGTTTTAGTAGAACATTATTGATTGCTTGAATTTATAATTAAATATAAACGGCAGTACTTTCATATTGCCGATAGCAAATATAATGATATAATAAACAAAATTACATCAGAATTATTTATTCCTGCAATTAAATTGTTCCAGAATACATTCTGATTAAATTTCATTTCAGGGTTTATGTGGTCAAATCACCAGCAAATACAAGTAATACAAAAAAAACAGGGCCACCTTTTGCAAGGCAGCCCTGATATTCGAATACTGAAAGATCAGTTTACTTGATCACCATTTTATTGGTAGCTTTCTGGTCACCAACAGTAAGGGTGTAGAAATATACTCCGCTCGAAAGGTTGCTGGCGTCGAAAGTAAGGGTCTGTGAGCCTGCGCCCATGGTTCCAAAATTTACGCTGCTTACCTGCTGACCCGTGAGTGAATTAACCACCAGGCTAACCGGGGCTGATTTATCCAGGTCAACATTGATTTTGGTAGTTCCGCTGAACGGGTTAGGATAGTTGGTAACTTTCATGGTAGAAGCAACAGGATTATTTTTATTGCCTGTAACAATAAAGTCTGCTTCGACGAAAGTAACTCCCTGGAGGTAATAATGAGCAACAGGTAAATCGGCATTCAATGAACTGGTATTGATATCCGAAATCCTTACAGGAACGTCATAAACGCCTGCATTATCCATGGCAACAGGTGAAACAAACATAAAGTGTGATTCGCCCATACCTTCCTGGAGGTATGTAATGTTTTTGGTTACAGTGCTGTGGTTTGTATTCAGATCACGTCCCCATGCCATAACATCAGGGTAAAGGTTCAATGAATCGGTCATACCCCAGAAAGCCCAGTCGGTATCGGTCCATACGGCAAATACTTTGCTGCCGTCGTCGGTAGCTGAAGCCTGAAGCCTCATATCCCAGCCTACGTTTGGAGCGGGAACAGTAACATATGGTGAATCAGCACCGGCAACTGCGCGGGTCTTAGGATGATCGATATAATGACAGAACCATGTTCCGCCCTGCTCGTTCGAGAATTCGAAGATGGAACCGTTTTCGTATTTGTAGGTGTAACCCAATGAGTCAGGATGCTGTGAATAAGCTCCTTTGCAAAGAGCCATAATATGTAGGTTACCCGTACCGTCAACAACC
Organism: Bacteroidota bacterium; assembly: GCA_037128115.1. Lineage (GTDB taxonomy): Bacteria > Bacteroidota > Bacteroidia > Bacteroidales > UBA4417 > UBA4417. The sequence continues at coordinate 3,595 of JBAXXB010000324.1, read as the reverse complement.
ATGTCGGCTTCACCGAAATTGGGAACATATTTCGATGCGTTAGCCAATGTAGGCCAGATATGGTCAGCAACAACAGGGAATACGCTGAAATCAAAGTAATCCATCAACTGCCAGCTTGTACCCTGGTCAACCGATTTGTAAATGATAGGATAATATCCCTTGGTAGCACCTGCACGGCTGTCAACTCCGACTTCCATGAAGTAACCTACGCTGCCGTCTTTGCTCCATGCCATATTTGCATAGGTAGTACCTTCAGGTAAACCAGCGGTTAGGAAGAATGGATCCGGAGCAAGAATCTGCTCTGTCCAGTCGTATCCAAGGGTATTGGTATTAAATACGGCTTTTTTAACGAGGCCTTTTAGAACAGTATAATTTGTACCGTCGTTAGCATTTACGTTGGTGCAGAGATGTGCTGTACCATCGGTGCAGCTGGTCAGACCCTGGCGAACCAGTTCTCCATTGGTTCCAACAGGGATGTAATCTTTATCCAGGTTATTGCCATTGTATTGTACCGAGCTCATGAAGGTGTTGGTCCAACCTGCTCCGTTGGTTACAGGACCTGCAACCAGTGAATAAGCATTGTTCAGGTCGGTATTTCCTGCCGGGTTGTAAATAACGCCGGAAGGATAACGGCAACGTAACACCGTAGTCCCTACCAGGGAAAGTTTATTGGTAAAAGTTGCTCCCATATCGGTCGACCATGAAGTAACAACGTCGTTACCAGTTCCCAGTGGAGCTGGTAGGCCTGTAACAGCAGTTGGGTTACCACGGAACGAGCCCATGATGGCATTGAGCGATTTATTGTAAGCAATACCTTGCTGCTCCTGAACCAATAAAGTGAAAGCGTTTACCGAAGTACCCATAAACACTTTTTTAACGTCCATGTTTGAACCTTTGGTGGTATGAGGTACATAAGCCGGCATAACAGCCGTGTTGATGTATTCAGGTTCAATCCGATTTAATTGTTGGATGGTCTGTACCTTTTTATTTACCGGTGTAAAGCGGGCATTTTGCTGTGCAAAGACTGAGAAGCCCAAGAAAAGCGCAATAATAAAGAGTAATGATGTCTTCATTTTGTTTTTAATTTAGTTGAACATTATTGATTATGGTTGATTTTAATTGCAAACAGGAAAACTAATTAGAGCCAGTAATTGCTTGCAAATATAACGTTTTCATAAACAGATTTTAATAATTGCAAACTTTTAAAAAAAAAATCAGTCCTGGCCTATGATTTTCTCCCGGGTGTCGACAGGTATAATGGTTGATCGACCACTTACGGGCTTGGAGCCAAAATACTTACGATACGTGTGATGTCGTTTCGAAAAGGTGGCTCCTACGGCCTCGTGCAGCATACGCATCTTGGGATTAAAGTCACCTACCCAGGAGAGATCCACTTCCCTGAACTGTGGATTTCTCTTCATCACGGCATCCATATGCCAGAAAAGGGCCGATTCTATCCCGGATTTCTGGTAATGCGGCTTTACTCCCATAATAGTGATGCGGGCACGGGTAAAAATCTTTTTCTTCCCGATCAGTGCCACTCTCAACTTACCCCAAAGATTTATTTTCCCGTTGAAAAACTTAAACATCTGGTTGATATCAGGCAGCATAACCTCGAAGGCTATGGGTTCGTCGCCATGGTATGCAAACCATATAAATTCAGGGATAAGCAGTGATTTCATTTCAGCGAGCATCAGGCGTATGGCCTCGGGTTCGGCGGGAGTAAAATTCTCATGAAACTGCCAGGCATTGTTATACACTTCGTTGAAATCGGCTATAAATTTCTCGGAATCCGCATACGAAAAATGCTTAAAATTATATTCCGGTTTCTGTCGCACCCAATCGGCAATTTTCCAGAAGCGCTCAGGAAAAGGCTTTTTCAGGTTCAACAGGTTGGTGACCTGTTCGAAATACACGACAAAGCCGTATTTTTCGAAGAAGTCCTTATAATAAGGCGGGTTATAATTCATCCCAAAGCTCTGGGGGATGAAGCCTTCGACAAGAAGTCCCCAGAAATTGTCGTTTTCACCAAAATTAACAGGCCCGTCCATGGCTTCCATGCCGCGCTCGGCCAGCCAAATCCGGCAGGTTTCGAAGAGTATTCCGGCCGCCTTGTAATCGTTTATGCATTCAAAAAAGCCCATTCCCCCGGTCGGAACCTGGAAGGTGAAAGCCTTTTTCCGGTTGATAAAAGCTCCTACCCTTCCCACAAGCGTATTATTCTCATCCAGCAGTATCCAGCGATTTGCTTCCCCATGCTTGAAAAAGACATTCTTCGAAGGGGTGAAAATATCTTCGATCACCACATCGGGTGGGCAGACGAAATTTTTATCTCCCTTGTAAATCCGGCGTATTACATCGTGAAAAAGGGCGCGGCTGCGCTTGTCGTCAACATTAACCAATCGGTATTCCATATTGTAGCGAAACTAATAACAATTATCTGCAAATGTAAAAAAAAGCAGGCTTAAGGTGTATAGCGTAGAAGAAGATGATGGAACCGGTTCTGAAAGCATTTCTGGTAAGCCTGAAAATATTGAAAATATCCCATACCGGTGTATCCGGGATTTAATAAATACTCATAATAATAAGGCGGTCATAATCAGCCCGCCAACAACTATTCCACCGCTACCCCACAGTATTTTTACCCCAAGGCTCTTCCATTTTTCGGCTTTTATCGCCCGTTGCGCTTCCTCCAACTGCTTCGTGATTGTTTCCAGGTTTTCGGTTAAGCGGGTGTTGCCATTGCTCAGGGCTTCCAGCCTGAGTTTTGTTTCTTCCTCGTATTTTTTAATAAAAGCTGTCAGCAACCTCATATTCATGTATAATGAGTCAACATTATTCTGAATGGCCGATAAGTCACCGGATAAACTGTTCAAAGGCACTGAGAGGTCTTTGAGTTTTTTCAGGTCGTTGACACACCTCACAAATTCTGTAACCCCAAACCTGTTAATGATGTACAGTGTATCATATGCAAAAATAATGTTCTTGTTTTTTATCCCGACCAGGGTATCTATATCTACCAGTGTGTCGCAAGGCACTTTTGTAACCATTATCGGCTGTGAGTTTTGCCCCTTCAACAGGCAAAGGTTCATGGAGCAAACGAATACCAGGAGTGCAGTTTTCATGGGCTAATGAATTATAGGCGGCGGCTTGATGTTGTCCACCGTTTTTTTGATTTCACTCATTGTTCGGTTTGTATTGAAAAAGTTTATCTCCAGGCTCTTCTTAATCAGGTAGTTGACCGAATCTAATTGCTTTACTTTTAAAGAAAGTTCCTGGTTCAGCTTCTGTAACTCGTTTATAGTTGTTGCCTGCTTTTTTATTATGTCTTTGGATTCTTTGACCTCGAGAAGCACACTCTCTATGATTTTTTTCGATTCTTTCAGGTTACCCGAAATCCTGAAAAAACTAATGACTCCCAGAACGCCAATCATAACTATGGCAAGCATTAAGGTATACTGAATAATATTTTTGTTTTCCATAAGAATAAATTTATGTTTACCAATTAATACATTGGAAATCTATTCATTACTAGTACCGGAATTGAATTTTTATTTTACTCCCAGTTGGTTCAGTACTTTCAATTATTCTGGCG
>JBAXXB010000323.1:0-5030 GCA_037128115.1 Bacteroidota bacterium | reverse complement strand
TGCAGTTCAGGGCAAAATGGGCACTTGAAAAAGACTTTGATTATGTGCAGGTAAGTATTTCGGATAATAACGGCAGCACATGGGTTCCATTACAGGGTAAATATACCCATGCGGGAACCTCGAACCAGGCATATGGCCAGCCGGTGTATGACGGGAAACAGGACGATTGGGTCCGTGAAGGCATTTCGCTGAATGCATACATGGGCAAAAAAGTAAAAATACGTTTCCAGCTCAAATCTGACCAGGGCGTGCAGATGGATGGTTTTTATTTTGACGATTTCAACATTAGCATGCTGCTTGATCCTACATCAACCCTGGACAACAGTTTAAACCCGCTCACGTTAGGAATGCCTTTCCCAAACCCGGCCACTGATCGCTTCGAAGTACATTATTCTCTTCCCGGACCGTCATCCTCAGGCTTACTCAGCATCAGCAATGTGGCGGGAACAATAGTAAGCACGACAATTCTAAGCCAAAAGCAGGAGTTAGCCTCCATCGGTATCAGCAAACTGGCCGCCGGGGTATATTTTGTGCGCCTATCAGCTGGTGACATTCAGTCAGCTGCCAGGAAACTGCTTGTAAAATAGGTATCCGATCCAGGGGTCTTCCGGCCCTGGCTTACATGATTTATGCCTCGGGCAATTCCGTTTTCAGGGTTTTGCGTGCATAAACATAACAAGATAAACCGTACTTTTGCACCTGAAAATCAACCCTGACATTGAAGTGGAGCAAGGCAAAGTATACCCCCTATTCGAAAAACTGGTAAGCCGCGAGGTTAAAGAACAAAAGCTATCACAGCATGCACGTGTCATCTGGTTTACGGGTCTCCCCTGCTCCGGCAAGACCACGCTGGCCCTGGCCCTTGAAAAAGAACTCTTTTCCAGGGGGTATATATGCCAGGTGCTCGATGGCGACAATGTACGCTGTGGCATCAATAACAACCTGGGATTCAGCAATGACGACCGCCTGGAAAATATCCGCCGCATAGCGGAAATCTCGAAACTTTTCGTTTCGGCCGGCATCATTACCATCAACGCCTTTGTAAGCCCGACCAACGAAATACGGGACCTGGCCAGGGGAATTATAGGGGATGCCGATTTTATCGAAATTTTCCTGAACCCGTCCCTGGATTCATGCGAACACCGCGATGTGAAAGGCATGTACAAAAAAGCACGCGCCGGGCAGATCGCCGAATTCACCGGTGTAAACGCACCTTTCGAATCGCCGGGACATCCGCAGTTGGAAATACATACCGACACCGAGAATATTGAAACTTCCCTGCAGCAGATACTCGATAACATTATGCCAATCATATCGTTAAACAAGTAAGAGCCCGGGCTGAAGATAAATAAGAGGTATCCTCCGGCCTGGTTTTTTACAGTTTATCGAAAGCCTGTTACCTGGTTTTAACATGGAGAGGATTTTGCCGGGTAAGACCTGGAGGGTACGCCAGGCATTTTATCAGTACAATGACAATAATTTTCAGCAACAATAAATAAAGCATGACCAACTACAATCTTTCACACCTTGACGAGCTCGAAAGCGAATCTATATTTGTGATCCGTGAGGTGGCGGCTCAATTTGAGCGGCCGGCTATACTTTTTTCGGGGGGCAAGGATAGCATTGTAATGACCTACCTGGCCAGAAAGGCTTTCTGGCCGGCAAAAATTCCGTTTCCGCTGCTGCATGTGGATACCGGGCATAACTTCCAGGAAACCATTGAGTTCAGGGATAAACTCGTTGAAGACCTTGGCGTAAAACTCATTGTTGGCTCCGTTCAGGAGTCCATTGATACCGGCCGCGTGGTGGAGGAAAAAGGCTACAGCGCCAGCCGCAACCTGCTGCAAACCGTTACCCTGCTCGATACCATCGAAAAATACAAATTTGACGCCTGCATGGGCGGTGGCCGGCGCGACGAGGAAAAAGCAAGGGCCAAGGAACGTTTCTTTTCGCACCGCGATGAATTCGGCCAGTGGGACCCTAAAAACCAACGCCCTGAACTCTGGAATATCTTTAACGGCCGCAAACATATAGGGGAACATTTCAGGGTATTCCCTATCAGCAACTGGACCGAAATGGATGTGTGGCAGTATATTCTCAAGGAAAATATCCCTATGCCGAGCATCTACTATACTCACCAGCGGGAGGCTTTCCTCCGCGATGGGGTATGGCTGGCCAATGCTCCTTTCATGAAACTGAAACCCAACGAAAAGGTTGAAGTGCGCACTGTTCGCTGCCGGACCATAGGCGATGTATCCTGTACCGGGCTGAACCTTTCGACTGCCAACTCCCTTGAAGAAATTATTTCCGAAATTGCCGCCACCCGTGTAACCGAACGTGGCAGCCGTGCCGACGATCTTCGCAGCGAAGCCGCCATGGAAGACAGGAAGAAGGAAGGGTATTTTTAGTGCCGGGAGAGCCGGAAACAAAGTGAAACCCTTGAACTCTTCCAACGCACAGCATCGGACTCCTCAAACTCTTTAAACCCTTGAACGCCGCAGGCATCGAACCCTTCAAACCCTTTGAACCTTTGAACTCTTCAACCACTAAGGCACTAAGTACACTAAGAACCACTAAGAAAGCAGACAGGTAAACAGAACTTCCTTAAACCAATGAAACCTGTGACCCTGCAACCCTTGAACTATTCGAACGCGAAGCATTGAACCCTTCAAACCCTTGAACTCTTGAACTCTTCAAACGCGCAGCATTGAACTCTTCAAACCCTTGAACTCCTTAAACGCGAAGCATTGAACCCTTCAAACCCTTCAATCTTCATAAACTCATACTTTTCATCAACAGAAAAAGCATAAAATGACCGATTTTTCATCCAAAGGATACCTGAATATGGAGTTGTTGCGGTTTACCACCGCAGGCAGCGTGGACGATGGCAAGAGCACGCTTATCGGACGGCTTTTGTACGACAGCAAATCAATCTTCGAAGATCAGCTGGAAGCCGTTAAGCGGGCGAGTATCCAAAGGGGAAACGAACATATCAACCTGGCGCTGGTGACCGACGGTCTGCGTGCCGAGCGGGAACAGGGTATTACCATCGATGTGGCCTACCGCTATTTTGCCACTCCCAAACGCAAATTTATTATTGCCGATACGCCGGGTCATATACAGTATACCCGCAATATGGTTACCGGGGCTTCAACGGCCAATGCCGCGCTGATACTTATCGATGCCAGGAATGGTGTTACCGAACAAACCTACCGTCATACCTATATCGCTACCCTTCTCCAGATACCCCATATCATTATCTGCATCAACAAGATGGACCTGGTGGGTTACAGCCGGGAAGTTTACGAGGAAATTCACGAGAAGTTTATCGCCTTTGCCATCAAGCTCAAGGTAAAAGATTTCCGTTTTGTTCCCATCAGCGCTTTGCATGGTGATAATGTGGTTGAGCCATCCAACAATATGGGCTGGTACGACAACGGGACCTTACTCGACGTACTCGAAACCCTCCCCATCGACCATGATTACAACCTTACCGATGCCCGTTTCCCGGTGCAATATGTCATCCGGCCTATTTCGGACGAATTTCATGATTACCGGGGTTATGCCGGCAGGATCGACGGCGGCCTCTTTAAACCAGGTGATAAAGTCATGATACTCCCGGGCGGTTTCCATTCGACCATCAAAACGATAGAACTGCAGGATAAGCAGCTTGAACAGGCATTTCCACCCATGTCGGTTACCATGCAGCTTACCGATGATATAGATATCAGCCGTGGTGATATGATCGTAAAAGAAGATAACCGGCCCCAGCTGAGCCAGGACATCACTATGATGATCTGCTGGATGAGTCCGCGCCCCTTGCAGATCAACGGCAAATACGCCCTGAAACATACCACCCGCGATGTGCGCTGCCTGGTAAAAGAAGTTCATTACAAAGTGAACGTGAATACCATTGGGCAGATTACCGATGATACGGAAGTGAAAATGAATGATATAGCCCGTATCACTATTCGCACAACCAAACCCCTGCTTTTCGATTCCTACAGCCAGAACCGTATTACCGGCGCCTTGATTTTTATCGACGAGGGCACCAACGAAACGGTAGGTGTCGGGATGATTGAGTAAAGAAACCCCGGGAATTTACTTTTCTACTTATTACCATTAGCTTCTATGGCAGCTGGTTTTTGATGCTCTGGTTTAATCGGGGCATCAAAGGCCTCTCAAAGGCTGCTGCATATTCCTTTGTTAAAGCCGGATTCCCTTCATTTATGTACTTTCAGTGTTATTCTGAAAAATGATACAGAATATTGGTTTTGTATCAAGCTTTTACGCTATTTTTGACCCCTCAATTTTTCGTTCTTTCCCGGAATATTCATTTAACAAGTAATACCTCCCTATGAAAAAAACAATTTTCCTGCTTGCGTTCAGCCTGGTGTTTATCCTTTCGGGACACAGGGCACTTGCCTGTTCCAACTTCCTGGTAACCAAAGGAGCCACCGTTGATGGCTCGAGTATGATCAGCTACTCGGCCGACTCGCACACCCTTTACGGCGAATTATATTACTGGCCTGCATCCACCTATGCTGCCGGGGCTATGCTCGATGTGTACGAATGGGATACGGGTAAGTTTATGGGCAAAATCAAACAGGCTCCGCAAACCTACAATGTAGTAGGGAATATGAACGAACACCAGGTTGCCATTGGCGAAACCACCTTTGGTGGCCGCGAAGAACTGGTTGATACTGCAGCCATAATGGATTACGGCAGCCTGATTTATATTGCACTGCAACGCTCCAAAACAGCCCGCGAGGCCATACAGGTTATCACTTCGCTGATGGCTGAATATGGTTATGCCAGCGAAGGCGAATCCTTCTCTATCAGCGACCCGAACGAAGTCTGGATCATGGAAATGCTCGGAAAAGGAAAACCGGAAGTGGTGAAGGATAAAAAAGGACGCGAAACCGTAAAATACAATAAAGGCGGCGTTTGGGTTGCCATTCGTATCCCCGACGGGTACATCTCCGGCCATGCCAACCATGCACGAATCACTACTTTCCCTTTGAATGATC
>JBAXXB010000322.1:0-5043 GCA_037128115.1 Bacteroidota bacterium | reverse complement strand
TATTCAATCACCCCGCCTTAAGAGCTTAGAACTAAAAAGCGATAAGCCTGGACATGAGTTGATTCAGCCTGGAGAATTGGGTGGCATACGATATAAAGCCGGCAACATTGGTCATAATTCAGCCCAAGATGTGGAAGTAAGGCTTCGTTTCCTGGATAGCGGGGCGCAACTGGTCTCAAACGAGTCACAGATGATAAGTGAAATTACACCCGGGCAAAAACCTGCATTTATTTTTCAGGTTAAAATATCGGATAGCATTGCCTTGGGTACACTAATACCGGTTCAGATCACCCTTACCTCCGAAAATAAGGTGCAACTCATTGATACATTGCACATTCGTATCGGCCGTGTGCCTGTTATGGTCATCGATCTTGATCCCGACAAGGCATCGGCACCACTCATTTGGCAGACAGTCAAAGACCTGGGGTACCTTGCTGATTATAAAAACCTCATCACCAGTGAAATGAATGAGTACCAGTCCGTTTTTATCAGTTTAGGGGAAAGCAGCAAGAGACATATTTTAAGCTATTCGGAAGCAATGATGCTGACCGATTATCTCGACCAGGGAGGCAATATTTACCTCGAAAGCCGCAATATCTGGCGCGACGACCTTTTAACATCCCTGCAGCCCCGCTTCAATATCCTAACGATAAACAAACTTCATATCTACGATACCATAACAGCTTCGGCAGGCTCTTTTACAGAAGGCATGAGATTTACAGGCGCACATAACCTGGTTAGCTTTTACTATATTCACCCTCTTTGGGAAGCATTCAGTTTGTTTACTGACGGTGATTTTACATGCAGCGTAGCCAATGATGCAGGTACTTATAAAACCATAGGCTGCCTGTTCGGATTTTCCGCTTTCCTTGGTATCAATCCCGCTTCCACCCAGCCGAACCTAATGCAGAAATACCTTGATTTCTTTCAGATCAAGCGGAATTCGGTAGGAATAAATGAAACAGCAACCAATGCTTTGCCGGGAACTGTTTATGTTTATCCCAACCCGGCCATCGAGAATGCTTACCTGGCATTTTCGCTCCATGAAACTGCAAGTGTTACCGCTACGATTTCGGATTTGACAGGAAGGCATATTGCCAATATTCAGGCTAAAAACATTTCGCCCAATGTGTCCTGTACTCTAAAATGGGATTTGACTGACTATTCAGGACAAAAAGTAAAACCAGGCCTGTATTCCTGCAGGATTGTTTCAGCGAAGGAAGTCCTGTTTGGTAAAATAATTGTGAAGTAAAGATTTTATCTTGCCTGGAAACCGGATAATCCGGTTTTTTCTTCCATTTTATAAAATATTCGGTTTATTGTCCTCAATAATTCGATTTATTCAAATAAATTATCAACCCATATCAGTCAGTATACCAGGTACATAAAAAATATTTTCGAACATTTGACGAAATTAGTCGAATTTTATTTGCTTTTCGTATTTCGGCGTATTAATTTTGCAGCCTCAAACAGGAACAATTAGTTTAAAAAGTTTGAATCATGCTGGATAAAGACGAAGTAAAAGAAACAATTGTAAATGTGGCAAGGAACATCTTCTCCAGGTTTGGTTTTAAAAAAACCACCATGGATGAGATTGCTATCGCGAGCCGTAAAGGCAAAAGCTCCATTTATTACTACTTTGCCAGCAAGGAGGAAATTTTCCAGGCCGTGGTCGAGAAAGAAGCAAGCATCCTAAAACAGGAACTGGTAAAAGCAAATAATGCAGCCGATAGTCCGGCCCAGAAATTGAAGATGCACGTGCTGGCCCGCATGCATACCATGGAAAAGCTGGCTAACTTCTATAGTGCTATAAAGGACGAATACCTGAGCCACCTCGATTTTATCGAAAAAATCAGGAAGAAATACGACGAAGAAGAAATACAGATGATGGAAACGATATTGGTTGAGGGGGTGGAAAACGGGATCTTCGATATCGATGATACTTCCCTGGCTGCACTGGCAATCGTAACCGCATTAAAGGGAATGGAAATACCATTGTTCTGGGGTGTGGAAGAGAAAGACCTGGAAAGCCGTCTCGACCACCTGATCCATATTCTTTTTCACGGTGTAATGAAGAGATAATTTTTTTGCCCTATTTTCGACCATTTTACTTTTTTAGTCGAACGTACAATAAATCAACTAATTAAACGGAACAAACAATGAAGATTACTCCGGTGACTGCCTGGCCAAAATTGCCTGCCGGAAACCGGTTCTAAACAAGAAACTGAACAATATAATACCAAGAATATTATGAAAATTAAAATTCCATTCCTGGTTCTTGCTTTCACTCTAGTCACCATCATAAGCAAAGTGAATGCTCAATCACTGCAGGTTCCTCCTGAGCTTAAAGAGCTTATTGTTCTTTCGCTGAACAAGGACCACAAAGTAGCTGAGAAGGAAATTGACAAACAGATTGCCGAAGTTCAGAAGAAGGCCGTACGTTCCGCTTATTTGCCGAAAGTGGAACTGGGAGGAAAATATGTGTTTGCTTATTCCATGGTAAACTCCAAAATAGATAATATAAGCGGTTTCGAAAGCATAAACCAGTTGCAGGAATTTATGAAGAACCCTGCTTTCCCTGTGATGTTCCCTACCCTTGCTGGTTTAAGCAACGAATTAACTCAATTGCAGCAACTCATGGCTCAGCAGGGCATGTCGCTGCCATCGGTGAGCAATAATATGGACGGAGACTTTTATGGCAACTATTTCGGTATTGACGCAACGGCTAAAATGCTCCTATACAGCGGCGGCCAGGTGCCTAACGTTGCCAAAGCCCTTTCCGAAAAGATAAAGGCCCAGGAAGCCATGTCGGATAAGTGCAGGGCTGATGTAATCAGCGAAGTGATTAGTTATTATGACCAGCTTGCGCTTCTAATTCAGTTGAAACAGGTGCTGGATGAATCAACCCAGCGGTTGGCAGCAGAGAAGAAATATGCCACCCTGGCTTTAAAAAATGGACTGGCTACTTCGTTCGATACCCTGAAGATTGCTGTTGCTGATGCAAACCTACAAGCCAAACTTTCGGAATACGAAAGCCGTAAAATATTGCTGAACCAAAAGCTGGCCCAGCTAACGGGAAGACCTGCAGCAAACTTCGGGCAGTTACACCCGGACCTGGAACTCCTTTTGTATGCCGACACAAGCACCGATGTAAGCAACAGGGCTGAACTTCGTGCCTTAACAGCCGGAGCCGAAGCACAGAAGTTTATGCTCAGGTCGGAGAAATCGCATTCCCTGCCTAAGGTACAGGCTTTGGCATCCGTGCGCTACGACAACATATTTAAGGCTGATGCAAATTTAAATGCTCCCTTGCCTATGGATATGAAGATCGGCAATATAGGGCTTGGTCCCACCCTAATGGTTGGAGTAGGTTTTAAATGGGAGCTATTCGACCAGGCAGGCGGCACATCCAGGGTACACCAGGCGGCGCTGGAATTGAAAAAAGCCGAAAATGCGCGGGAAGAAGCACGCGAATTGCTGCAACTCAACCAAACCAAGGTTACAACCAATTACCAGGCTTCCATTTCGCAGGTTGCCTATAAGGACAAACAACGAACGGCTGCACGTATGGCACTGGAACTGGCTCAGAAATCGTACAACGAGGGCATGATTAACATTACTGAACGACTGGCTTCCGAAACCGAGATGCAGAATGCCGAACTCGAATACCTGCAGGCGGTTTTCGCACAACGACAGGCTGCGCTGGAATGCTACAAGGCTACTGGCAACCTGGCTATTTCGAATATCAGGTAAATGTGGGGAACGGGTTAACAGATAATAGTATCAGCCAACCGCAGTCCACATAAAGAACGTCACTGAACTAAAAAATCAAGAAGTCACCAAAACAATAAGTCACATTACAATGAAAACACAGAATAAGAGGCATTCAGGAGTGTTTATCGCACTTTCGGCCTTGCTATTAGTGATTGCAGCAGTCAGCTTTATCGGCTGGATAGTACTTAAACCTGAACCCATCATGCTGCAGGGCCAGGCTGAGGCCACCGAAGTTCGTGTGTCGGGTAAAGTTCCGGGGCGGATAGACAAGTTTATGGTTTCAGAGGGCATGTCGGTTACCAAGGGCGATACACTGGTGCTGATCAGCAGCCCCGAACTGAACGCTAAACTGCTGCAGGCAACCTCAGCCGAGGATGCTGCCAATGCGCAGAACCAGAAAGCAAATAAAGGTGCCCGTGCCGAACAGATAGCAGGTGCCTATGAACTGTGGCAGAAAGCGGAAGTCGGTCTAAAACTGGCCGAAAAGACCTTTAACCGCGTTCAGAATATGTTTACCGAAAATGTAGTTCCCGCACAGAAGCGCGACGAGGCCGAAGCTAATTACCAGGCAGCCGTCGCGACCGCCAAAGCAGCTAAATCGCAATACGATATGGCTGTGAACGGAGCCGAGAAGGAAGACAAACTGGCTGCACTGGCCATGGTAAACCGGGCCAAAGGAGCCGTGTCGGAAGTAGAATCTTATCTCTCGGAAACCATGCTGGTTTCACCGATCAGCGGCGAAGTATCGGATATTTTCCCGAAACAGGGTGAACTCGTGGGATCGGGCGCACCCATCATGAACATTGTGGACTTGAATGACATGTGGGTGGTTTTCAATATTCGCGAAGACTTGCTTCCTAACATCCGGGTCGGCAAAGAACTGAATGCAAGCATACCCGCATTGGGAAAAAAATCAGTCAAACTGAGGGTAAACTATATCAAGGCCATGGCTAGCTACGCTACGTTTAAAGCCACGAAAAACAACGGGAGTTTTGATGTGAAGAGCTTTGAAGTACGTGCTGTTCCGGTTGCACAAATTGAAGGACTAAGACCGGGAATGAGCCTGATGGTGGATTACGGGAAAATGAAGTAAGGGTTCAAAGAGTTCAAAGGTTACTGGGTAAAAGGGTTACAGGGTTACAGGGTTGCAAGTGGAGATACGGGGGAAAAGTGGAAGTAGAAGAAAGAACTGGCTGAAAGATTTTAGCAGAGATGTGGAATCTACGAAACCAGTGGCAGCGGGTGTATGTCAACAGAAAAATATCAAAC
>JBAXXB010000321.1:0-5109 GCA_037128115.1 Bacteroidota bacterium | reverse complement strand
CGCAAAATTGTTAACAACCCACTTGTTTTTTACTTTCTTCTTGCGTTGACCCTGATTATATCATAAACAATTATGAAAAAATACGGGAATTAGGTTACCTTTGCAGAAAATTACAAAATCAGTTTGTTATCGCAAACTCGGGCAGTAAATGCCTGAATAACACAGATATCCGGTACAGGCTGAGCAAAGCAAAATATACGCATGGGAAATATTCTGGCCATTGTTGGCCGACCAAATGTTGGTAAAAGCACTTTTTTTAACCGCATGACCGGATCGCTTGAAGCGATTGTCGATCCAACGAGTGGGGTTACCCGCGACCGTCACTATGGACACAGCGACTGGAATGGAATTGAATTTTCGATCATCGATACCGGCGGCATAGTGGTTGGCGGCGACGATGTTTTCGAAAATGAAATCATCAAGCAGGTAGAACTTGCCATAGACGAATCCGACGTCATCCTGTTTATGGTCGACGCACGCGAGGGTCTCACACCTTTGGATAAAGACGTTGCCAACATGATACGCCGTTCTCCCAAAAAGGCATTCCTGGCCGTGAATAAAATCGACAGCCCCGATAAATTTCACGAGGTTTCGGATTTTTATAGCCTGGGTTTCAAAGATATTTTCGGTATTTCTTCCTCCAATGGGGGCGGTACCGGTGACTTACTGGATGAAATTGTAAAGGAATTTAACAAAGACACGCCCGAAACCCTCCCCGACTTGCCCAAGTTTACCGTGGTGGGTCGCCCGAATGTGGGTAAATCCTCATTTATCAATGCGCTGCTTGGCGTAGAGCGAAATATCGTTACTCCCGTTGCCGGGACTACCCGCGACAGCATTTACACCCGATACAATTCATTTGGATTTGACTTCCTGCTGGTTGATACAGCCGGGTTGCGCAAAAAGTCCAAAGTGTTTGAAAATATTGAATTCTACTCTGTGATGCGTTCCATCCGTGCCATCGAAAGCAGCGAAGTGGTTTTCCTGATGATTGATGCCACCCAAGGCTGGGAATCGCAGGATATGAATATTTTCAGACTTGCCCAGAACAACCATAAAGGAATCGTTATTATTGTCAACAAGTGGGACCTGGTTGAAAAAGATACGCATACCCATAAATACTACGAAGAAGCCATCCGCAAAAATATCGCTCCCTTCTCGGACGTTCCTATTGTTTTTACATCGGTACTTAACAAACAGCGCATTCACAAAGCCCTGGAAGAAGCTACTGCTGTATACGAAAATCGCAGAAAGCACATCCCGACTCGCAAACTGAACGATACCCTTTTACCTATATTTGCCGGTACTCCTCCTCCTTTTCTTAAGGGTAAAGAAGTGAAGATTAAATATGTTACCCAGATAAAGACAGCCTACCCCAGTTTCGTGATCTTCTGTAACCTTCCTCAATATGTTAAAGATCCCTACAAGCGATTTGCCGAAAACCGCATCAGGGAGCAATTCAACTTTACGGGAGTACCGATGGAGGTTTACTTCAGGAAAAAGTAGAAAAGCCGGAAGTTGAAAGTCAGAAGATAGCTCCTTCGGTAAGCCCATACCTTGTCGAAATTTCAGTTTTGCCCCATCTGTATATAAAATCAACCCACTCTCGTAACCAATATGGGAAACGAATCTTTACGAATTGACAAATGGCTCTGGGAAGTGCGGCTTTTCAAATCGCGGAGCCTGGCTACTGATGCATGCAAAGCAGGGAAAGTAAAGATGGACGGAAGCAATGTAAAAGCTTCGAAAGAAGTAAAAGAAGGTGACCTTATCACGGTAAGCCTGAACCCTCTATTTAAGACAGTACGCGTAAAACAATTCCCTAAAAGCCGCGTCAATGCAAAGCTTGTTCCCGATTTCATGGACGACCTTACCCTGCAGTCGGAATACGACAGGGTAAAACTGATTAATGAAGCCAACAGTGAAAACCGGGACCGGGGTGTTGGCCGTCCGACAAAAAAGCAACGCCGTGTCATTGACCAGCTGAAGAGTAGTAAGGAATCCTGGTAGGTACGGCAGGTAACAGGAAATAGGTACTGGCCTAGTAATAGGCAGGTTTAGCTTACTTTACGGTCAATTGTAATTCAATCAGGTTGTTAATAATCAAAAACACATCAGCCAGGTATAGCTTCCACTACTTTGTGCCTGTCACCCAGTTATTATCTTTCATCAACGGCATAGCATATTGCTTTTAAAAAAGCACACTTTTATCTTTCAACTTTTGTCTCCCATCCTTCGACCTTCTCCCTATTTATTATCACTTTAGTCCACCAACAATACGAGTCCTTTAAGGTATTCGCCTTCCTGGTGAAAAATATTTACCGGGTGATCAGGGGGTTGTGAGAGATGTTGTATGATCCTCACCTGGCGCCCCGCATCAATGGCAGCGGCGGTAACCGCAGAAGTAAACATCTGCCTGTCAACAACCTGCGAGCAGGAAAATGTAAAAAGTATACCTCCGCTTTTTATCTTTGCGAGTGCCATGGCATTGATTGTGCGATAACCCTTAAGAGCCTGTATGCGCGATGCCACATTTTTGGCATACGCTGGAGGATCAAGTACAATTACATCGTATTGCCCCAATTCGGTTGCCTCCAGGTATTTACGGGCATCAGCGGTGAAGCAGGCATACTCGGTCGAACCAAATCCGTTCAGCTTCATATTTTCTTCAGCAACAGCAATGGCTGGAGCCGAGCTATCGACCGTGTGAACAAGTTTTGCCCCGGCACCGGCAGCATAAACCGAAAAGCCCCCGGTATAACCGAACATGTTCAGCACATTCCTACCTTTGGAATATTTTGAAATTAATTCCCGGTTTTCACGCTGGTCAAGGAAAAAACCTGTTTTCTGCCCGGTAACGGCATTGATCAGGAAGCGATTCCCATTTTCAGAAACTTCGCATTCCCCGTTTGAACCAGCCAGGAAACCATCATCCACTTTACGCCCGGTCATTTTACGGATAGAGTCGGAACTCTTATCGTAAACATTCTTGATCCGGCCCTGACTCACGGCGATAATGGCTTGTGCAAGTTTTTCCCGAATATCATGCATGCCTGTATTATGTGCCTGTATGACAGCTAACTCGCCATATATGTCCACTATCAGTCCGGGCATGCTATCCCCTTCGTTATGCACCAGCCGGAAGGCTGTGGTAAGCGGGTTATTGGTCAGCCCGATAGTTTGTCTTACTTCCCAGCATTGCCTGATTTTTTCACTCCAGAATGCCTCATCAATTTCCTGTTGACGGAAAGTAAAAAGTTTAACAGCCAGCGATCCGGGCATACAATGACCGGTGGCCAGGTAAACACCTGAAGAAGAATAACATTCTACAATGTCACCTTCAGCCGGCTTGCCGACGGTTTTCTCAATGGCCCCTGAAAAAATCCAGGGGTGGAAGCGCAGAACCGGGCCTTCTTTGCCGGGTTTCAGGATAATCTGGGGATATGTAGTCATACGATAAGCTAGGATGGCAAAGGTAATGAAAAGGAGGACTGTGCAGAAGTCGATACTTTGCAGCTAACAAACACGGATTGTTAACGTATAATCTTTATGTTAAGAAGCTGGTGGGTGTATTTCCTTTCTTTGCTCAACGGCTGAGTGTTCTTATTTAGTGCAGGAAATCTCAACCATGACCTAAAACCTATTTCGGAAAATTATTGTTTTAATAATGTGTTGCAAATTATTTCTGAATTTAATACCCTGTCGTACAATTTATTACAGATCAGTCATCCGAATTTTATATTTAGGAAAAATATCTTTTTGTAAAAAAATCGGATTTATACAATTCATTGTACCTTTGCACGTTATTAAACCATTAACCAAAAAGAGATTATGAAAAAACTATTGTTATTGATGCTGATCCCGGCCATGTTAATGACCATGAGTTGCAACAAAATGAAAGAAGAAAATGCAAGGCTGAAGGCTAAGAACGATAGCCTGCTGGCATTAGGTTTCCAGAAGGACACCACCGTGATGGAATTCGTTAAAGCTTTTAATGAAATTCAATCCAACCTCGATTCTATTAAACTGAAAGAGAACATCATCAGCCAGAACACCAAAGGAGGCACCGAAGTACAAACCAGTGCACGCGAGCAGATTACAGGCGACATCAACGCCATCTACCAGATGCTCCAGAAGAACCGCGACATGGTTGTTTCGCTGAAAGCTAAACTCAAAAAATCAGAATCTGGTCTGGCAGGAGCCAATATCAAGATTGCTGAACTTGAAAAAATGATCGATAACCTTACCAAATCCATAGAAACCAAGGATGCTGAAATCGCTGAGCTGAAAGACCAGCTGGGTAAAATGAACATCAAGGTTCAGGATTTAGGAAACCAGGTAACAAACCTCAACACGAATGTGGAGAACCTGAGTGCCGAAAACAAAGCAAAACAACAGGCCATCGAAGAAAAAACTGCGGCCCTCAACACAGCTTATTATGTTGTTGGTACAACCAAAGAATTGAAAGAGAAGAAGATTATTGACAAATCAGGCGGATTTATTGGCATAGGTCGTGCCAAGAATGTATCCAAGGATTTCGACAAGACCTATTTCACTAAGGTGGACATTACCACTCTCAACGAAATTCCAATCAATAAGAAAAGCGCAAAACTGCTTTCCAACCATCCTACTTCATCCTATAAATTGGAAGGTAACGGGAAAAAATCAGTCGACAAACTGGTCATTCTTAACTACTCCGATTTCTGGAGCCAGAGCAAATTCCTGGTCATTATTGCTGATTAAGTTCTGAAATAATATTTTTTGTTGAAAACCGGTCCCGCAAGAGACCGGTTTTTCTTTTTCCTGCAAATTCCATCGCTCGGCTGAATAGCACACATTGTGTTCATTACCTGATATTTATACCGTAATAAAAAAGGAATTCAATAGAAATAAGGAGGAGTCGGATAGCTTTAGGCGGCATCCTTTAGATACCCTGAATCTACTTCATCCTTTAGATTTATATGAATTTCACAGCCAGGCAGACAGGTATCCTGACCGAGAACTTCTTAAATATTGTGAAACGGGGAACTCCAAAACTGATAAAACTGTACATTTGCGCATGAAAATCCTAACCCTCTTCTTAGCCATTGTCCTGCTTCCCTGGCTATC
>JBAXXB010000320.1:0-5109 GCA_037128115.1 Bacteroidota bacterium | reverse complement strand
AATAAGCATGTAAATCTGCCAGTACTTCAATTCTTTAATTTCTCTACCTTTGCATCTTGGTAAAATAGAAGCATGGAAAATAACTTATTCGTTTACAATACCTTATCTCGTCAAAAGGAACTATTTATACCGTTAAATGCGCCTCATGTAGGTATGTACGTCTGTGGGCCTACCGTATACGGCGATGCTCACCTGGGGCATGCCCGACCGGCCATTACCTTCGACCTGGTATTCCGTTACCTGCGCCACCTCGGATACAAAGTCCGTTATGTGCGAAACATTACCGACGTCGGTCACCTCGAAAATGATGCGGATGAAGGTGAGGATAAGATTGCCAAAAAAGCACGCCTTGAGCAGCTGGAACCCATGGAGGTGGTCCAGTTTTTTACTGATCGTTACCATTCGGCTATGGACAAGCTCAATGTGCTTAAACCCAGTATCGAGCCACGCGCCTCCGGTCATATTATCGAGCAAATCGCTCTGGTAAAGACCATTCTGAATGCAGGCATGGGGTACGAAAGCAAAGGCTCGGTGTATTTTGACGTAGAAAAATACAACCAGACAAATAAATATGGGATTCTTTCCGGAAGAGTAATTGAGGACCTTTTGTCAAATACTCGCGAACTCGAGGGCCAGGACGAAAAGAGGAACAGTTTCGACTTTGCCTTATGGAAAAAAGCACAACCTGAGCACATTATGCGCTGGCCTTCGGAATGGAGCGAGGGGTTTCCCGGCTGGCACCTGGAATGTTCGGCCATGAGTGCCCGATACCTGGGCGATCAGTTTGATATTCACGGCGGCGGGATGGATTTATTGTTTCCCCACCACGAAAGTGAGATTGCACAAAGTACAGTTGCCAACCATAAGACCCCTGCCAAATACTGGATGCACAACAATATGATCACCATCAACGGGCAAAAAATGGGAAAATCTTTGGGGAATTTCATCCAGCTGGATGAGTTTTTTGCCGGGCAGCATCCAGCACTCGAGAAAGCCTACAGCCCCATGACAGTGCGTTTTTTCATTCTGCAGGCGCACTACCGCAGCCCCCTTGACTTCAGCAACGAAGCGCTACAGGCATCCGAAAAAGGCTTTGAACGATTGATGAAAAGCCTGGAAACACTTGAGAAACTGGTCCCAGCCGCAACTTCTACCGTCGACATTGCCGGCTTACAGGCTAAGTGTTACGAAGCCATGAACGACGACCTGAACAGCCCGATACTGATTGCCCACCTTTTTGATGCATCACGGATCATCAATACGGCTTTCGACAAAAAAGAAAGCCTTACCCAGGATGATATAAGTCTGCTTCGTGACCTGATGCATACTTTTATTTTTGACATTCTCGGTCTTTTACCCGAAAACGATCCCAAAGCAGGCAATAAAGTAATCAGCAAGCTGATGGAAATCATCCTTGAGTTACGCCGCGAAGCCCGCTCCAATAAGGACTGGGCAGCCAGCGACCGCCTGCGTGATGCCCTGTCACAAGCCGGAGTTCTGATTAAGGATACAAAAGAAGGAGCAACCTGGGATCTGGAGTAATAATTTTGCTGCAGACTAAATGGAAGATATCAGGCCAAGTTAGCTTTAGAGTCTGAATTACGCCTATATTTGAAAATTAGTTTCCTAACGCAAATTATAAATTCATCCATCGCAAAACCAGGAGCCTGAAGCCTGTTACCATCTAAAACTAACCTATGTAATCCAAACTATACATGAGAACCCTGAACCGTATTATCCTGTTGATGGCACTGCTTTCGGTCATTGCTTTCGACGGTTGCAAAACCAACAAAACCCATATGCAAAAAGAACTCCTGACCTTTATTCAAAAATTCGATTCTATTGTACAACCGCTGACCAAAGAATCTTCGCTGGCATATTGGAATGCTTCGATCAGCGGGAAAGACGCAGACTGGAAAAAATCGGAAGATCTAAATATTGAGTTAACCAAGGCCTATTCGAATAAAGAGGATTTCGCCATCCTGAAAAAAATCAAAGAATCAGATGCCATCACCGACGAACTTTTAAAGCGTCAACTGGATGTAATGTACAACGCTTACCTCGGTAACCAGGTGGATAGTGCCTTACTGAACAGTGTTATCAAAATGCAGACGGCGATTGAAAAGAAATTTTCGAATTTTCGTGCTGACGTAAACGGTAAAAAACTCACAGATAATGATGTAGAGGATGTATTGAAGACTTCCGTCAATTCCGCCGAATTGCAGCAGGCCTGGGAAGGTCATAAAGCCATAGGCCCAGTGGTAGCACAGGATATTATTAACCTGGTTAAAAAGCGGAACGAAATCGCCAAGCAGCTGGGATTCAATAACTATCACGAAATGAGCCTGAAACTCAGCGAACAGGATCCCCAGGATATCAGCCAGTTGTTTGATGAACTGGATAACCTGACCCATGATGCCTTTGCCGGTTTGAAAGGCGAAATTGATACTTACCTCGCGAAAAGGGACAATGTAAAAGTGGCAGAACTCATGCCCTGGCATTACCAGAACCGTTTCTTCCAGGAAGCACCGGCCATTTATAGCATTGACCTGGACAAATACTACAAGAACCAGAATATAGAAACCCTCACCACCGATTATTATGCCAGTATAGGTTTAGATATCAAAGCGATGATCGCCAAAAGCGACCTGTATGAAAAACCAGGAAAAAACCAGCACGCCTATTGCATTGATATTGACAACATGCAGGATATCAGGGTATTGTGCAACATAAAGCCAAACCAGAACTGGATGGGGACCATGCTTCACGAATTCGGCCATGCCAATTACGACAAATATATAGACGAAAAACTTCCTTTCTCACTAAGGAATCCGGCCCATACATTCACTACCGAGGCCATAGCCATGTTTTTCGGACGGATGTCGTCGAACGCGCAGTTCCTGGTGAACATGAAACTCACCGACACTGCCGATGCCCATAAAGTAGCTGCCGAAGGATTCAAAGTACTGCGCCTCGAACAGCTTACTTTCAGCCGCTGGGCGCAGGTTATGTACCGTTTCGAAAAAGCTTTGTACGAAAACCCTGACCAGGACCTGAACAAACTATGGTGGGACCTGGTGGAAAAATACCAGATGATCAAACGCCCTGCCAACCGCAACCAACCCGACTGGGCAAGCAAAATTCATATTGCCACATCACCCTGTTACTACCACAATTACCTTTTGGGAGAGTTGCTGGCCTCACAGTTCAACCATTATATCGCTGCCAGCGTGCTCAAAACGGATGATTTCGGACAATGCTATTTTGCAAAAAAAGAAGTCGGGGACTACCTGATCGAAAAAGTATTTAAACCTGGTGCCCGATATAGCTGGAACGAGATGATAGAAAAAGCCACAGGTGAAAAACTTACCGCTAAATACTATGCCGAGCAATTTGTGAAATAAATGTCGATTAACCAACCAAACAAGCGATAACCATTTTGTGCAACACCCGCCAGGTTTTTAAGCCTGGCGGGTGTTGCGCTTATAGATGAAAAGGGTGGTTTTATCCCAATAAAACCTTTGAACGTATATTTCATTTTGGTATTATGGGAGTATGCTACAATTTTGCATGCGGTTCAATTCGTCAGCCTGTTTTACAAAACCCTTCCAGGCCTTTTAACAAATTCGATTTGTTTTCGAACAGGCAAATTGTAAGCCCGTTGAGAGGCTCTAACAATTCTTAGTTTTTAATGAATTCAGCATTTGCATCAATGATCACTTCGTTGCTGATAATGGCTGAAGGAGTGCCGCTTCCGATTCCGAAATCGAGGCGGTTCACTTTACCGCTGATCTTGAAACCTGCAATGTTCTTTTTACTCATTGGATTTACGCCTAACCTGGCAATAGCTACAAGAGTAACCTGTTTGGTGATTCCATGCATAGTCAGATTTCCTTTAACAGTGTAGGTGTTGGCTGCTTTTGCCTTTTTGAAAGAAGTGCTTTTAAATGTAACAGAAGGAAATTTCTCGGCATCAAAGTAGCTGGCACTCTTCAGATCGTTGTCTCTCATATCGTTGTCCGTGTAAATCGAGCCGGCTTCAGCGCTCATTTCAACTATGGCATCCGTAAAATCGGCATTGGAACTGGTCAGGGTAGCCGTGGCTTTCTTGAACGAACCCTCAACATCTGAGACCATCATATGTGTAACGCTGAAACCCACTTTGGCGTGAGCATTGTCATAACTCCAGACCGTGTTGGTCACTACTGTGAAAGAGAAGAATGTTACTGCTAATACTATGGTAGCAATCAATGTAATTTTTTTCATTTTAGGTTGTTTTTGTGTTATTAATATCTTGTTAGTTTGATGATGCAAAGATATGCCCGTTAAACAGGCTGCGGGTAACAGTTTCAGGAAGAAGTGTGGTACTTTCAGGAAATCAGCATGGTAATCTACAGGAAACGGGTTCAAGAACCGCTTTAGGTTAATCGTAACATAAATGTCTACAATTCATTTACTCCCTTCATTTTCAGGTTAAAAATCCGGATAGTCCTAACGTAGTTGTCCTAACGTAAAGGTGTTCTTTTAAATTACTATAACAACAACCGCTTATTGAAGGTAAAAGCAATACTACCTCCTATAAATTAAAGGAAGCTTTTCGGTATATTCTGTAGAACTAGAGTTAACTGCTTAGTTGTAGGGCAGGGCAAGCAGTTTGTTAATCATCACCTGAAATACGTTTACTCATTACCGTCCAGGTTTCGGTTGTAAGGAAACTCTCATCCATATAACCAACAAGGGCTTCGAAGCGTTTCATCGGGATGGCAAACGAAAGTTGTTTGGCTTTCATATACGGTCGTGCCGACGAATCGAACATCCCCAGTATGCAATCAGGGTTATCGCGTGTATTCTCCAGCAAGGGGTACTGGATTACCGATCCACATCCCGCACAGAAAGGAGACTTCACTCCATAAAGATCAGTGCGGTCGTAATTGGCGAGGGTGAACAAACCGGCGAGGACATCGGGCGTTGCGAAAAAAACAACAGCTTCGGGTTCGTCGTCCGGGCCGAGCATATCAAAAGGCTTGACGATGAGCCAGGTTGCCGGGGCTTTAGTTATAGGTGTGTTTTTCATCAGTTCCGTAACGGTTTCAGGGTCCTTCTTATACC
>JBAXXB010000319.1:0-5167 GCA_037128115.1 Bacteroidota bacterium | reverse complement strand
GTTGCGGCTGCCGGGTACAACATCAGGGAATTGCTGCTTGGAGCCAACGAGATGAGAAAAGTTTGTACCGAAACCTCATCTTTAATTGATAACCCGGCAGCATGCTATGCTGCTATACGCGCTTCCCTGTACCGTTTGGGTTACCAGGTTGAAATACTGGTAAATTATGAGCCCTCCTTGCATTATCTAGCAGAATGGTGGAAACAACTTTTCGGTGAAAGTGAAGGCAAGGAAAACGAAGGACTGTTTCCGGCCAGTGTAGATTTCACCGGCGATTTACACTCTATGGGGCAATATATCCAGGAAGGTCAGCGCATTCTTTTCGAAACGGTGATTCACATCCGGAAACCAAAGCATTCACTGCTAATACCCCACGACGAGTCCAACCTGGACGGGATAGAATTTATAGCCGGGAAAACACTTCACGAGGTAAACACTATGGCTGCCCTGGGAACCACGCTGGCGCATACCGACGGGGCAGTCCCCAACCTGGACATAACACTCCCGGTCATCGACGAACGAGCATTGTGAGAGATAATTTACTTCTTCGAATTTGCCTGCGGCCTTTGCGGTTACTTGTCAGGAATTAACCCATTTAACCAGCCGGGCGTTGAAGCATACAAAAACAATATGTTCGCACTGCTGGGAAAACCCGGTTATGAAAACGAATCAGAAGCTATCAGGGAACGAATTAATGAAGAATAAATCTTGGATTGAAAAAAATGAAAATCCTTACAAAAAATATACTTCTACCTGTCATGCATAACAAACAGATGCTCTGACTTAGCAGTTGTAATTCATCTCATTGCATATTATAAACCTGTCAAAAGAAAGGAATTAAGTATGGAAAACAGTCTTTTCGAATATATGAACCGGCGTATCGGCGGAGGATTTATCCC
The DNA here is from genome assembly GCA_037128115.1 of Bacteroidota bacterium. GTDB lineage: Bacteria > Bacteroidota > Bacteroidia > Bacteroidales > UBA4417 > UBA4417. The sequence goes on along the minus strand of JBAXXB010000319.1, from coordinate 4,268 downwards.
GGCAGGAACATCCAGGGATCCGGGTCCTGTGATAACCATATCCAGGCAAACCGGCTGTGGTGCAGGCAAAATAGCCTGGGCCATATGCAACGAACTCAACAAACGAAAGCTCTCGTCGAAAAACGAAGGAGGGTGGAGTTTAATCAGCAGGGAAATTCTCCAGGAATCAGCTGAAAAACTGCATCTTGACCCGGTATTCCTGAAACAGGTAATTAATGATAAGGATCGTGGTATGATGGATCAGATTGTGGCTGCTCTTTCGACTCATTCACATAAAAGTGATCAGAAAATCCTTAAAACGGTTCAGGAAGTAATCAGGACGTTCGGTACCAATGGAAATGTGGTAATTGTGGGTAGGGGAGGAGCCGGCATTTGCAGGGATATCAAGCGTTCGCTGCATATCAGGATTGAGGCGCCGGAAGAATGGCGCATAGAGGAAATAGCCCGAAGGTTGGATTTCAGTAAAACCTTTGCCACCGAATATGTACGCAAACATGATTTGGAACGCGAATTGCTGGTAACCAAACTTTTAGGCCGAAAACCGGAGAATTCATCCTACGATATCGAAATAAACCGAAGCCGCTTTACCGAAAAAGAACTTGTTGATTCCATTATTCAAGTTGCGACTATTAAAGGATTAATCTAAATTTAACTGGAACAGACTCTTGAATTCTCGCGGAAATACGAATAATAACATTCTTAGCCTCAACGATCTGAGCATCTCTTTCAGTCATGAAGGAGAACCTCGTATGGCAGTAGATCATATTTCATTTGAACTCGAACGCGGAAGTACCCTGGGTATTGTCGGCGAATCAGGTTCCGGAAAATCACTTACTTCGCTGGCTATCATGGGATTGATTCCGAAGCCAAACGGGAAAACAGAGAGCGGATCTATTATTTTTCATGACCGGGAAGGCGAAGCAACGAATTTAATGCATCTGCCCGAGAAGGAAATGAGAATGTGGCGGGGAAAAAGGATTGCCATGATTTTCCAGGAACCTATGACATCGCTGAACCCGGCATATAACTGCGGTAAACAGGTGATGGAAAACATACTGGAACATGAACACGTTTCCCGCAAGGAAGCACGCAAACGCACACTCGATTTATTCAGTGAAGTAATGCTGCCCGATCCTGAAAGAACATTCAGTGCCTATCCGCACCAGGTATCGGGCGGGCAAAAACAAAGGGTAATGATCGCCATGGCCCTGGCGTGCAACCCGGATATACTTATTGCCGATGAACCCACTACCGCACTGGATGTGACGGTTCAAAAAACGATACTCGAACTCTTATGTAACTTACAGAAAAAACATAACATCAGCCTTATTTTCATTTCGCATAACCTGGATGTAATTGCCGAAATTGCTGCCCATGTCCTGGTAATGTATAAAGGACGAATCGTTGAAAAAGGGGCTGTAAAACAGATATTCGAACATCCGAAACACCCATATACCAAAGGTCTGCTGGCATGCCGCCCTCCACTCGGCTCGCGTCCGCGCCGTTTGAAAGTGATTTCCGATTTCATGGAAGGTTCAGGGGTAGAAGGTGATTCGCTGATCACCCCGGCCGAACGTATTGATTCACACTCTAAAATGTATGCCGGAAAACCTATACTACAGGCTAAAGGAATCATAACCGTTTTTACCACAAAGCGTAACCTGGCAGGAAGAGCAATCAAACAGTATAAAGCCGTGAACGACGTTTCCTTCGAGGTATATCCCGGCGAAACCCTTGGACTGGTAGGCGAATCCGGTTGCGGTAAAACAACCCTGGGCAGGACAATTCTCCGCCTGGTTGAGCCAGAGTCAGGCAGTACAGTGTACAAAAATATAGAGGTTAACAGTCTAAATTCCGACGATTTAAGGGCTCTGCGAAAAAAAATACAGATCATCTTCCAGGACCCGTATTCATCTCTAAACCCGCGTATTACAGTTGGCGAAGCCATCATTGAACCCATGCGTGTACACAACTTGCATGAAAATGATATTTCCAGAAAAGCTAAAGTGGCCGAATTATTGCATAAGGTAGGTCTTGAAGGTGCTCATTATGGCAGGTACCCGCATGAATTTTCGGGTGGACAGCGCCAGCGCATATGTATAGCCCGTGCACTTGCCGTTGAACCGGAGTTTATTATCTGCGACGAATCGGTTTCGGCACTCGATGTTTCGGTACAGGCACAGGTATTAAACCTGCTCAATGACCTGAAAAAAGAATTCGGGCTTACTTACCTTTTTATCAGTCACGACCTCTCAGTAGTACGGTATATGAGCGACAGGCTAATGGTGATGAAAAACGGTGAGATCCGGGAAATGGGTGAGGCTGACCAGGTTTATACCCACCCTCAGTCGGAATATACACGCTCGTTATTGGATGCAGTTCCGAAGGGAATTGTGTAGAACAGGGTTACCTTAGGTGTGAGAAACCAGTGGAAGGGATTCAGGTAGAAGTTTTTAATCCTGCAGAATTACTGTAATAGCATACACATCAAAAAAAATCGGGGAAAGAAATCCCGGAAAAGAATTTAAAAGAACTAACAATGTCAAAAAAAAATCAAAATCCGCAGGCTACCACAGCCCGCAACGAATTTACCAACCAGGTATTTAAACTGTTTTCGGAGAATTCCGAAACATCATATAACTTCAGGCAAACCGCCACACAACTTGGCATTACTGATAAACGGGAAAAAGAACAGGTGAAATCCATCCTGGAGCAACTTTGCATACAGGGCTCCCTGGTCGAGATGAACCGTGGGAAATACAAATTGAATCCCAAGCTCATCGCTGCTATTTCGAAAGCCAACACGGTTTCGGGGACTGTGGATATGAAAGCCACGGGTAAAGCCTATGTAATGAGCCCCGATCTACCTGAAGATGTCTTTATCGAAGCCAACAATACCAATCACGCGCTGAACGGGGACAAAGTAAAGGTTCATATTTTCCCGAAAAGGAAGAACCGTAAAACCGAAGGCATCATTGTGGAAATTGTGGAGCGTGCCAAGAAACAATTTGTAGGCATAGTTCACGTTTCCAAACGTTTTGCGTTCCTGGTGCCCGACAGTCCGCTTATCAATGTGGATATCTATATTCCGCTAACTGCGCTGAAAGGGGCTAAACACGGGCAAAAAGCGGTAGCACTGATCACCGAGTGGCCCGAAAAAGCGACTAACCCCATTGGCGAGATCATTCATGTACTGGGCCAGCCGGGTGAGAATAATGTTGAAATGAATGCCATATTGGCCGAATTCGACTTCCCGCTGGAGTTCCCGAAGGCTGCCGAAGATGAAGCTAAACGCATTAAAAATGAAGTTCCTGCCGCCGAACTGGCTAAACGCCGCGATTTCCGGAATATATGGACATGCACCATCGACCCTGCGGATGCCAAGGACTTCGACGATGCCCTTTCGCTCCAGAAACTGCCCGATGGCAACTGGGAAGTAGGAGTGCATATTGCCGATGTTTCGCATTATGTAACTCCCGGATCAGCAATCGACACCGAGGCCTACGATCGCGGAACCTCCATATACCTGGTCGACCGCACCATACCCATGCTTCCCGAACAACTTTCGAACCTGGTGTGTTCGCTCAGGCCTGACGAGGAAAAACTTTGTTTTTCGGCTGTCTTTAAACTAAACGATAAAGCTGAAATCCTGAACGAATGGTTTGGACGTACGGTCATTAAATCCGACAGAAGGTATGCCTACGAAGAAGTACAGGTAATGATAGAAGGGGCCGAAGGAGATTTTAAATCTGAGCTGATGACCTTACACAATCTATCTTCAAAACTGCGCGAAGAACGTTTCCGTAAGGGATCTATTGCTTTTAAATCGCAGGAAGTAAAGTTTAAACTCGACGAAAAAGGCAAGCCTGTCGGTGTAATGATCAAGGAGCAGAAAGAAGCTAACTGGCTTATTGAAGACTTTATGCTGCTGGCCAACCGCCGCGTGGCTGAACGCATTGCCACCCGCAAGAATAAAGAAGGCGAAGCTAAAACCTTTGTGTATCGCATACACGACGAACCCAACCCCGAAAAGCTAGTCCGTTTTTCCGAGTTTTTAAAGAAACTGGGATATGGATTTCAGACTAGCAGCCGCAAGAGCATCACGACTTCCTTTAACCAGTTGTTCGGGCAGATCCTGGGCAAGGGAGAGGAAAACATGATCGAAACTATAGCCATCCGCACCATGGCCCGGGCTGAGTATTCAACCCATAACATAGGCCATTATGGTCTGTCATTCCGGTATTACACCCATTTCACCTCACCTATAC
>JBAXXB010000318.1:0-5191 GCA_037128115.1 Bacteroidota bacterium | reverse complement strand
ATATGGGTGAGCATAAAGGCTTATCGGAGCCGGTGTTCGGAACGGTGACGCTGATTAAGTAATTCCACAGAGGCAAAATTTGCTGATTATCAAAGCATGGAATGAGAGAGCCAATTTGATTTGCAATCTTATCCCGTTGATTTTTACTATCTGAGAAAAAAAATCCAATTTCCACAGGAAAAATCAGTAGGCTTACTGAGTTTTGGTTAACACCTTATGAACTTTCCGTCTCCGGCTTGTTTTGAGATTAAAATCATTTGAAAGAATACTTATATTTCCATCTACTTCTAGAATAGCCAGGTCAACATCGGCAATAGAATTTACACCATGTTCGCGCGCAGCTTCCAGCAATTCATCATGTGTAATTCTTGTCCGGTGCATGTTATCAATCTTTATTTTTCCTTTATAAACAAGCATAATTGCTTCACCCTGAATTAATTTACTTACTGAAGGGAAACGATAAATAACCTGCTTTAAGAGGAAATTCACTACAAATAATGCCGAAGCTGCAATAAGCCCACCACCCAGTGACGTATTACTTCCAACCATCGCATTTTGAACTGCATTGCTGATTAAAAGGATAAACACCAGGTCGATAACCGAAAGCTGGGATAATTCCTTTTTGCCGAATAGCCTGATAGCCAGTATCATAAAAATATAAACTGCTATTGAACTGAGAACTATTGAAAGGTAATCACTTTTCAGGATATCCATGAGACGATGAAGCTACGTTAATATTATTGCAGTTAAAGATTTATTTATTGGTATTTAGATTGCACGTAATGAACAAGTTAGAAAGTGTGCGAAATGCTGGTCTTAATTCTAATGAAGCCTGATTGAATGCCCCATCCTAAGTAAACCTTAACGAGCCGCTTTCCTGATTTTTTCAAATTCTGTCTTAGCGGCTTCGCTCAAACCTTTTTCGGCTACCCTGTCAATCAGTATTTTGTATTTATCCTGCTGGTAAAGATATTTAAGGTTATCTGCAGCAGCCGAACGGATTTTATAATTCCAATGCGAGAGCCCCTGAATCATATTCTTTACAACCGATTCATCCAGCAGGTTGAGTCGTTTCAGGGCATTCATTGCATTGATGCGGGTTTCAAATTCATAACTTTCGCCTGTATAGCTTTTTAGTTCATCGTAATACTGATGATTGCCATTGTTAATAGCGATTTCAAGCCATTTCATGCGTATGTTTTTTCCCCTCCAACCAACTTCATTCTTTGTAAGATCCAGGTAGTTTTTAGTATGATCAGGAAAAGAACTGCAGAGATTTGTTAGAGCCAATTCTACGTTAAGGTATGACGAATCGGTTAATAGCCTCTCGTAATGCTGCCTCAGGGATAATGGCACCTTTGTAACATTCTGTAAAACAGCAAGTCTAACTTTATCATCAGGGTCATTTATTGCTTTGTCAAGTAGTTCATGGGTTGCCATTGAACTATCGGCCGAAAGTTGAGCTATAATTTCTCCCTTGGTAAGCTGAAAGGTTTCATGCTCATAACATTTGGCCAGAAATGTCTTTTTTTGCACAAGCGGGAAGTCGCGCAATGCCAAAAGCGCATCATAACGATCGATCATGTTTGCTGCCAGCATGGCCTGGGCAGAGAGTTCATCGAATGAACGTGTAAATTTTACTTTCTTGATTATTTTCCGACCCGGGTCAAAGATCACGAAATCAATAAGTTTAGTGGATTTATTAGGAATAGTAACTTCCTCATGACGTTGAGAAATCCACTGTTTTTTCGAATCTGAAGTTCCATCTTTATAGTGAACCTCAACATAGACAGGCATCTTAAACAATCCTATCAGGTCATCCGTTTTCTGGACCTGGTCAACCGAAACCCGGGTTTCAGCGACATTGCCGGCATTGGTCACCTGAAGGTAATTGAGATCGTAAGATGGTTCTCCGCCACGATAGATCCATTCTTCGAAGAACCATTCCAGCGACTGGCCGGTGGCTTTGCGGATAGCTGCCAGGAAATCGCTTGTTTCGACTACCTGGTAAGGATTGCCTTCCAGGTAAAGTTTAATAGAAGCCTTGAATTCATTTTCGCCCAGCACATCGCGCAGCATATCCAACACCAGCGAACCTTTGGGGTACCATCGCACCCTGCCGCCTGAACTATGCCCGACCGAAAAATTGTCGTGGGTAGCGGCTTCAAAGGTTTCGGCAAGTTCTTTATTCCGAACGTCCTGGTAGTAATCCGGGCCAAAAATATGTTGTTCAAATTTCTTGGCCCAATAGGTGGCAAAGCTTTCGGTGAGCCACACATCCTGGTTTTTAAGGTGCGAAAGGTAGTTGCCAAACCACTGGTGAGCCAGTTCATGTGCATTCACATTAATGTAATTCCTGCCCTTAAAGCCCCTGGCGTCCACCATTAAGTAGTCACCAAAAATGGTAGAAGTCGTTGTTTCCATGGCGCCATACATGTAGTCGATCACCGGTGCTTCCTTGTATACTTCCCATGGATAATTTACTCCGAATTCGGATTCAAAATACTCGAACATTTCGGGCATGTAGCGAAAAGTAGGTTCAAGATGATTTTTCCAGTCAGGGTAGTACCAGAGTTCAAGCGGGAGGCCACGTTTTGTCTGCATGGCGCTGTAATCATAATCGCCTATCACCAGGCAGGTCGAGAAGAAGGGGTGGGGGTGACCCATCTTATAAAACCAGGTTTTTGTGTGATCTGAATTTTCGGTAACCTTCTCCCTCACTCCGTTGTTGAACACTTTATAGCGTTCATCCACGGTTATTGCCATATCCACGGTGATGATACCGGCTATATAGGGCAGCCAGTGATCGGGCCGGTGTGCCCAGATTTGTTTCCGTTTGAGCTGCTTCGGATCGTTCCAGCCTACAAAATAAAGCCCATCGGTAGGCTTAGCCGTATATTCAAAAGTAATACTGTTTATTGACAGCCAGCTAAGTTTTGCAGGCGGATAAATACTCACCTCGCTGCCGCGGATTCTGAAACCGCAATTTTGGCCATTGATGTTGATTTTCGAGATATTGAGCTCAGGTACCGAAAAAACTATTGAGTCCGTGTTCTCAGTCAGCGTTTTAAAGGTAAAGTCAGCTTTCCCGGCCACGAGGGTGTCGTATGGTTTGATGATGAGGAGGGCATCCAGGTGCGAAAGTTCTATGTTGCGGTCCTGCATTTCGTAGGATGCATCCCATAAATGGGAAACAAATTTATCCTGGGCTTCAGCAGGTTTGATTATACATGCAAGGAGGAAAAAGTTCAGCAGAACCAGGCAGTGTAGCTTTTTTGTCATCGTGAAATTCTGATAATGTTTAATTTATTGTTAATCTGCGTCAGACGGATTAGGTATATGTTCCAAAAATACGATTATTTGTAATAAAAGGCTTTGCTGCGGATTTAGTTTTGTGATTACTTGAGATCCGGTTATCCCCCTGGAGCAATTCGTAGTTTATACATGCCCCGGGAGAGGATGTTTTACTGATTATAAAAGTGAAAAAATAACTGAACTAAGAATCCAAGACCTGGCAGGTGCCGAATAGCTTAGATGCAGCTACTCGACAAATCTGGAACTGTATAGTCTCGCGGTCGGAATGTATGTCCTTATTGCCTTAGGTGTGCAGGAATCCATTGTTAATAGGGAAATTATTTCCATAATAAGATAGATGCCTACTGCTTAAAAGTGGGCAATTTGACTTGTAAGAGTATTGACACCTTGCTGTAATTGCTGACAGACCCGTGAATTTACCTCATGCTTCTGAAACCGTTTTCAATTTCGGCAGCTATTCGTTCGAACACCTGGTCGAAAGAGCCTAGTCCATCGACCTTTGTTACCCCATGTAATTGCTTGTATTTATCTATGACCGGTACCGTTTTGGTTTCGTGTTCCTGGAGCCGTTTCACAATTTTAGCGGTGCTGTTATCATAAGGCATGCATCCATTGGTTTTGCTTCGGGCATCCAGTCGGCTGATAAGTTCCAGTGTTGGTACTTCTATTTCAATGATCTGGGAGATCGAAGACCCATGTTTCTTCAATAAGCCGTCGAGGATATACGATTGAACCAGGGTACGTGGGAAGCCCTTGAAGATAAATCCTTTGATATCCTTGCTCTCGGCAAGTTTCTTTTCAATAAGTTGTACCACAATCTCATCCGGAACTAATTGCCCGTTTTCGTACAAGTCTGTGATTTTCTTCCCTGTGGCAGTATTCAGTTTTATCTCCTGGTCGAGCATGGGACCTGTAGCCACATATTCGAGCCCGAAATGCCTGGCCAGCGCTTTCCCTTGTGAGCCGCGCCCTGAGCCGGGATACCCGAATAATACAATATTGAACAGGCTTTTACTCAGTTCCTGTCCTATGATTTCGGTGATCTCTGCATGTACTTGCTCAATGCTCCCGGTTCCGTCAATTTCAACATAAATGCCCTTATCCTTATAAAACTGAAGGACGGGCAGGGTCTTGTCATTGTATTCTTTCAGGCGGTTACGGATCACCAGTTCATTGTCGTCGGAGCGACCCGAAGTCAGTCCGCGGTTCATGAGCCGCTTCACGGATTCCTCTTCCGGTACATTAAGGCTGATCAGGCAGTTGAGGGAGGTATGAAGCTTAATCATGAGCCCTTCGAGGATGTACGCTTGTATATAGGTGCGCGGGAACCCATCGAAGAGAAACCCATTGGATCCCGGGTTATCGATTATGGTATTTTCAATAATCTGAACAATGATTTCGTCCGGGACAAGTCCCCCTGATGCGATTATTCCCTGGGCTTCGATTCCCAACTTAGTTTTACCGGCCATTTCTTTCCTCAACAGGTCACCAGTTGAGATGTAATAGAGGTTGTATTTGCTGGTCAGGTATTCGGATTGGGTTCCCTTCCCGGCTCCGGGAGGTCCAAATAAAGCAATATTTAACATGGCATCAAGGTGTTTTACTGGTAGGTCCTGTTCCCGACATATAACCAGTTATATTTACATCAAATCTATACTAAAAAACATTCCGACATTTTTAAAACTGTTATTTTTTTTACAGAATTAAGTTTACCCTACTTGAGACCGAAAGAAGCAAAAATCGGGTCTGTTTTTACTTCTTGACTGATGAGGTATCAATAAAGCTTTCTGTTGGGATATTGCACCTCTCTTTATTTGAAAAGCTAACGTTTAGCGTTTTATTCATCGTTCCCGACACAAATATATAAAGAAAGGGT
>JBAXXB010000317.1:0-5219 GCA_037128115.1 Bacteroidota bacterium | reverse complement strand
TACCGAAGCCGGTCCGGTGATGGCAGGAACAGGCAAAGGATTCACAGTAACTGCTAGTGAAGAAGCAGTGCCATCGCCGCAGGCATTCGAACCACTGACTGTGATGTTACCCGATAAGGCCGAAGCACTGAAATTAACTGTAATTGAATTTGTACCGGAACCTGTGGCAAGGGTAGCACCTGTCGGAAGCACCCAGATATAGGAAGTAGCATTCGTAACGGGAGGTACACTGTAAGCAACTGCACTGGACCCCTGGCAAAGGCTTGTAAGACCGGTAATTGTGCCAGCAGTAACAGGAATATTGCAACCGGTGGTAAAAGTAATATCATTGCCATTGGATGTGCCACCTGAATTTGCCGCTTTAATACGGTAGTGATAGGTTGTATTGAGTGAAAGTCCGGTTATATTAGCTGTAACAGTAACAGGTGTACTTCCTGTTACCGTAGCCGGCGTACCGTTCACTGTTGTGCCATATGCAACTGTAAGCCCATATTCGAAAGTTACTGTCGATGATGCGGAATTGGCATTAACAGTTCCGCGGAGTGTGGCAACCGTATTGCCTATGGCTGTGGCAGTTAGGGTTATCACTGTAGGGGGCGATGCCAGGGTAGTAAAACTGAGGTCGGCACCATAAAATTTAAAAAGTCCTATTGTTCCCACAGCCCTGTAGTGATAGGTGGTAAGTGGCAGAAGGCCTGTAAGGTTTGATAGCATAGAAGTTGCCGTTGAACCGGTAACAGTGGCAGGTGTTGCTGCAACTGTGGTGCCGTATGCTGTAGTGGTTCCGTATTCGAACGAAGTGGCCACCGAATTGCTGTTAGCCATCACGGATCCATTCAGGGTAGCTGAAACATCCAGTATGGAGGACGCTGCAACGGTAGTGATTGTAGGGAGATTAAAGTTGGGTGCAACCTGAGCTTCAATGCCGTATTTCAGACTAGTTCCGGTAAGTTCGGTTAGATTCCCTCCTGTATAATCGGCGGTATAGAATATTGCTGCCCTTTGCGGATTTTCATTGAAAGTGCCCATGGGATACCACTGAATGGTGCCAGCACTCTGAGCCAGCCCAACATAATAAACCTCATCCGTAAAAACAGCAGGTGTAGGAAACGAAAAGTTTTTATTTGTGCCAAGGTCTCCCGCAGTAATTGCATAAGGGGCTGTTTGGGCAACAATTACACCAGCACTGTTCAGCACAACAGCAGTTATGTTATTTCCGACATTTGCTGCAAAATTGTAAATAACCAGATTAGCGCCGGTAACTTTTCCCTGGCCGTTCATCGAAAATTTTGATGCAAAAATACCTGTTCCCGGGTAAGTGAACCCGAAACCATTTGATCCTGCGGTAGTGTAATTGTAGGAATATATACTGCTATTCACGCTGCAGGGTACAGTTAATGTATTGTTGCTGACCCAGTTCTCGCCCGTCAAAGCCGAAGTGGCAGCCGTAATATTCACATCTTCCTGGATAGATGGGTTCCATCCCGTGAAACTGATCACAGAGGCGGTATTTGCCGCCAGGTTTGTTACCGTTTGTGTGGATGTAAACCGGGTAATAGTGTTGGTAGGATCTTTAACGGTAACCGTAACATCAAAAGTGGATGGAACTGCTGAAACGTTTGAAACCCTGACATTGATGGGAGTTGGAGCACCATAAGGAATTGGATTCCTGCTAAGGGTATAAATATTTGTCAGTGCGATAATATCAGTATAAAAATTATTGCCAGACAGTGTAGCTGGTCTGAAAGCAGAAGAAACTCCAAGAGCTGTAGGCATTGCCGTATTGCTTCGGGCACCTTCCAGTCCTCCAGCCAGATTGGTATTACATAAAGCTACAAGGGCAGTGGTGCCAATTGCTCCGGAAGGGTTGCTGAATTCCCATGCCACATAAACACCTCCGCCTGTATAAACGAATGATGATCCCCCTGAAAAAGGCACCTCGTATCCTCCTGCGGCAATAGGAACCGTCCAGTTTGCGATGCTGCTGGCCTGGGTGAAACCTGTAATATCCCAGTTGGTCCCAAGTGTGTAGGTGGCATCGGCTGTGTTCTTTAAATATACATTAAATAATCCTGCCTGGGTTCCGACGCCTGCTGTACCAATCAGGAATCCGATCGAATTCACTTCATACCCTACCGGGAATCCGCTGGTTGCCATTTCAGCCGCTGTAATCAGGTATTCTGTACGCTGGTACCTGAAGCTATTTCCCGGGCATCTTGTATTTCCTGATGTTGACCCAATACTGGGCAATGTCCACATCGACATGGCATCCGACTCCGGAATGTTCCATTTCGATACAAGCGTACCGGAGGGTGTTCCGTCATCAATCAGGGAAACGCTTTGCTGCACAGTTTGCGCCATGCTGAAGCTGCCGATAAGTAAGGCAAAAAATAAAAGTAGATGTTTTCTCATAAATGCTTGGTATTAATAAGTGGTTAATTGGTTAGGATAACTTGGATTCAAATATACTAAAAATCTATCTGTTTTTCTTATTTTTTTTCATCCCGTACTTAAATGGTAAAAATTATTCGTAGTGCCTATCTAAAATGCATATAACCATATATTTAGCAGAGTTATTCGGGAAAATTATACCTCTTTTCTGCTTTCAATAAATTGATTTTCAATCCTTAATTCTATGATTGGCATCGGTAGGAAGGGTGAGTAACAGCAGGAAAATAGCTTTACACTGCTTTTATACTGTCCACGTAGCTTGTCGATGAATTAATACGGTTTGGACTTTTGCTTCACTTCAGCCCTGTTCCTTCTGAGGTTAATGGAAGGGTGAGGTGCTTTTTGGTTGGAATAACCCAACCTGTGTAAGGCCAGAGAATATGTTTCTCCGACCTTTCCGTATTTCAATCCTTGGGAATTTTTATATTAGCAGAAGCTTACAGCCAGGTTTATTTCTACATTATTAGGCCCATACGTGGCATGATTCCTGCTGAAAAATAATCGTTATTTGTGTATTTCCGGGTTGCACTTTTAACATTGGCTGTTACATACAAATGTGCCTGTTCCATTTGGTTAAATTTTATACTTTTGTTCTACAATTATTAACTCTCAGTATATCATGGAACCAGTTATCAGTATGCGAAACCTGTATAAAAATTATGGATCGAAGCAGGTGCTCAACAATATTACGATCGATATTTTCCCAGGTCAGGTGATTGGTTACATTGGACCGAATGGCGCAGGGAAGAGCACTACTGTAAAGATTCTTTGCGGGCTGATTTCCGATTTCACGGGGCAGGTTTTCGTCAAAGGGATTGACATAAGGCAAAACCCGGTAGCAGTTAAAAGCGTGATAGGGTATGTGCCTGAACTGGCCGAACTGTATGATGTGCTCACTCCCAGGGAATTTCTTTCGCTGGTGGGAGCTTTGTACAACTTCTCGCACACGGTGATACGCGAAAGGGGAGAAGGCATGCTCGATGCTTTCGGGTTAGCCGGCAATATGGACCAGCGCATGGATACGTTCAGCAAAGGGATGAAACAGAAAGTGCTGATCACCTCAGGCCTTCTTCACAACCCGGATATACTGGTACTGGATGAACCCCTGAGCGGGCTCGATGCCAACAGCGTGATCATAGTGAAAGAACTCATCAGTAAACTGGCCGGAAACGGGAAAACCATTTTCTACTGCAGCCATATGATGGATATAGTCGAAAAAGTGAGCGACCGCATTATCCTGATCAACGAAGGCAGCGTAGTAGCCGATGGCTCTTTCAATGAACTGAAGCAAAAGCAGGGCGACGGCAGCCTGGAACAGATATTTGCCCGGCTCACTTCCGGTGAATACATGTCGGAAGCCAGCGGTAAACTTATGGATGTGCTTGCCGGCAAATAGATGTTATTTGTGAATCGCTAATCGGGATATATAAACAAGCTCCGACAGTATGAATGTTTTCGATACTTTTTTTCTACGCTTATTTTTACTCGCAGGCCCCGTGTTTGCCAAATTAAATGTAAATACCGAACAACTTAAAGCCATACTGGTAGCCAAACTCACCATGGACAACCGCCGCCCGGCTGCTTTCCAGCAGCTTAGAAGGGCGAGAGAAAAAAAGGAATTAAACCAGGCCACGCTGAAAACCATGCTGGTTTCCCTGGTCATGGGGCTGCTGTTCCTGTTCAGCTTTTCGCTAGGCAACGATCTTACTACCAAACTTACTGCTTTTTTCTCTATGTTTATTTTTATGCTGGCTGCCACGCTGATTACCGATTTCACCTCCGTGCTAATCGATACCCGCGACAACCTGATCATTCTGCCCAAACCTATAAACGATGCCACCTTCGTTACAGCCCGCCTGCTTCATATCGCCATTCATATCAACAAACTCCTGCTCCCCATGGGTTTGCCGGCCCTTGTTGCAGTGGTATACTACCAGGGGGTGGGCGCTATCCTTCCTTTTATTCTCATGCTTCTGCTGGCCACTTTACTCAGTATTTTCCTGATTAATGCCATTTACATACTTATACTGAGAATTGTCCCGACTTCCGGCTTCCAGACAGTCATTAGCTACCTGCAGATCGCACTGGCAATTGTTATATATGGCAGCTACCAGCTGCTTCCGCGCATGGCTGAGGAAGCCGGAATGGATAAGCTTAATATATTAGAAATCCGCCATATAGCTTTCTACCCGCCCTACTGGTTTGCCGACGCATGCAGCAGTCTTTCCGTTTTAAAGTTCGGGGAAAGTAATCTATACAGCCTGTTGCTGGCCATAGGTGTACCGTTTGCCAGTATTTTTATAGTGGTAAAATACTTTGCACCTGCTTTCAACAGGAAGCTCTCCATGATTGGCAGCAATGCCCCCGAACTGAGAAAGTCAGCAAGCGGGAAACACGTGGATACGTGTCATCAACTTTCGTTAACCGAAAGGCTTGCTTCCGCTTTCACCCGGGGCGGAAGTGAGTATATGGGCTTTATTTTTACATGGAAAATGATGAGCCGCAGCCGCGATTTCAAGATGAAGGTTTATCCTTCCTTTGGTTATGTTATCGTGATGATGGTTCTGATGGTTTTCAGGTCGAAAACCCTTTCGCTGTCAGATTTTAGCCAGATGACGGCTCATGGCAAGACCATCTTTCTCGTGGTGGTTTATTTCAGTAGTTTGATACTGTTCACAGCCCTGGGACAGGTCCCCTTTTCGGAAAAACATAAGGCTGCATGGCTCTTTTTAATCAGCCCCTTGCAAACACCCGGCAACGTCATCAGC
>JBAXXB010000316.1:0-5273 GCA_037128115.1 Bacteroidota bacterium | reverse complement strand
AAGGGCCGCTGAGGGTGGTGGTGCTGCCGTCGAGGTAGCCGAGGTAGCCGTAAAAGTATGAATGCCCACCGCATCGAAAAAAGTAAGTGTACTGGTTGTAAGGCCAGCCACCCCGTCTACAAAATCACCCGCCTGATCCAGGGCAGAAGCACTTCCCGGTGTTAAACCGCCTACAGTACCATCAACTGGCGTTGCTGTGATAGTTACAGGATTGATAGCTGCATTATAAAGCAGGCATACATTATTATACGCATCATGTGCTGTTAATGTATTGATGCCCGTAAATGCTACCCCCGAGGTTTGACACGGATCAAGTACGAGATGGAAATGAGCCACAGGACCTGCTACATAATCAATCGTCGAATAGGTGAACACCGGAACGCCTAAAGAGTCATGTGTTATTCCCTCGTAGTTTATAGTGGCAAAAAACGCATCCTTCCCTGCCAGTGTGGGCGATGTTACCAAGATGGTATAAGTACCATTTCCTATATCAGTAAAACTGCCTCTATATATCATATGCCCAGACCCATCATCGACCGACTCACCCGGGAAGGTCCCAACATTTGCAATACCTGTACCTGAATTCCAATATAAAAATACCTGATCTCCTCCGGTATTTAGTTCACGTCCCATAAGATCATAAGCCTTTACAGTAAGCACCTGGTTAGATGTTCCGTCAGCATTAATTGTAGAGATTGTCGGAGTTAATATGGACGTTAAACCACTGCCCGGCCCTAAGGTATAATCCACAGTAACCTCAGTTTGGCTAGTTCCCCCATTCATTACAGGATTTCCATCTAGTGTTGCTACAAAATGTCCGTGACTTATTTGATCCCAGCTAACAAATGCATCATAGGTACCATTATGATTATCAACAACGGTTGTTGGTAACCCATCGCCCCCACTATTTGTTATACTAACACTTGCTCCGCCTCCAATAGGATCTCCATTAGAATCTTTTGCTGTAACAGTTAATTTAGCAGTAGTAATTCCATCAGCAACAATAGAATTTGGCAAAACTGTCAATTCAGATTTGCTCGCATCAGCTATTCCTTGACCAAGTATATAATCACTAAATGAAGTCATCCCTGTTCCTTGAGCGCTGTATGCACTATGATTACCATTTCCGGTTTTCAGCCATCCAGCAGAAGCAGAGTACTTCCTAACAATATAATTTTGAGTACTGAAGTTAGTAGGCACATCGCCGGTAGGCACATCGCCGGAAACAAAAGAAAACGTTGCTGAATAAATAAAATTGGCCAATCCTGTTTTATTAATGGTCCACCATCTTTTGCATATTGTTGCATCATTCAAACCCGCACCTGCCCTTAGGGTATGCAAGCCTGCAGTTGTATAAACGCAAAGGTATCCACCAGTAAGTGCTTTTGAAAATACAACGTTAACAGGAGTGTAATTATCGGCATCTCCTATAGGGAAGAAAAATATACTTTGATTACCTGTAGGAACAATTGGGAAAAGATGCCTTAAAAACCCATACACATATTTGTAGCCACCAAGACCAGTCAAATTAGTTGATCCTGCTGTAAGCGTATCATTCAGGGTAAAAATTTTGCCTGCGATCAGCAATGATGTTGTTATCAGATTACTATGAATTGACAGATGAAAGGAACCAGTAGAGCATGTGTAGCTCAAATTCTTCAATGCAGTGATACTCTTTGGAACAAATACGTTTTCTGTACTATTTTCAAATTTTAACGATGAAGTTGCGCCGCCAACCAGATTGTCATCAGCATAAGTTGAAGAACCTGTAATCGGATGTTTAAGCGTTAATATGTTATTTCCTATCGACAGATTACCTATTGCAATATTAAGTATACTTCCGATTGAGCAATCATTTCCTAAAGTGACTCCATTGGTATTGTTAATAATAACCCCACCTGTACCATCAAAAATTCTGACTGATGAAAGTGATTGCCCAAATTCAGGGCCTGTAACCTGTGCTGCTCCTCCTTCGTATCTCAGAGTGGAATTTGTGCCTGCGTTAATTCCATCATTTGCGCTAGTAACATTAGCAGTTGCAGTTCCTTTCATAGAGATGATATTATCAACCCATACATCATCAACTGTTTTTATACCACTTCCCGACAGGACTAGATTAAAATAATTAGATCCTAATTGTCCATTTTTCCCAGCAACTGTTTGGTCTGAACCATTATAGTCAATTGTACCTGCGCCTGCAATAAATGAATTCACAAAATTAGCAGTAAATGTTGTCCCAACTCTTAGAATCCCTCCGCTGGTCATATCCAACTCTCCTAAATAGGATACATCAGACCCGATCTTTAAACTACCTTGTGCAATGAAAATTGAATTCGCGCCAAAAACCACTTTCCCATAGACAAGACCATTATTTGATAAGGTACCTGTATTTCCAATAATAGTTGCCCCGCTAACAGTTAATGTATAATTACCCATTGTTAGGTAGCCATATCCACCTGTTGCCCCAAGGGTTAGTGAGGCACAAGAAGCGGAAGCTGTATTAATTAAAACAGTTCGATTATATCCAATAACTACATCATCTGTCGCCCCTGGGAATGTACCTGAATTTGTCCCCCCCCCCCCTGCGGTTGTGGTCCAGGTGCTAGCTAAAGCCCAAGATCCATTAATAACAGTATTCTTTGAATAATACGTCCTCGCATTTACAACAGAACTCAACAATAACATTATAGCTGTAACAAATAGAACAACACTGCTTTTACGGGTTAAAGATTGTATTTTCATGGCATCAGTTTTAATAAATATGGTTTTCGGTTAGGCGCAGGGCACTTACCAGGTTTTATTTAAGCACAAAACGGGAGCACCCTGCAGGTACTCCTGTAATCAGTAAAATCAAATTTCGTTTTTTGCAGGGCAGCCTTGCCCGGTTTAAGTCTATGGGTTTTTAACTCAACGGCACACTGTCCCGTATTTATATACCTTTGTTTTCCAACTCCTCTTACCCTTCCTCCCGCCTGCCGGTTTCCGCTTATGGATAGGCCGGGGGTATACCTTATATTATATACTACATTTAATTTATCGGCATCAGCGGTTTTATTTTTCAGGAAACCAGTTTTGGCTATTGCCTTCAAAGGGATGTTCCGTATGCTAGAAGTTTTTGCGTCAACTGGTGGTATATGCCCAAGGTTTGCATTTTGCAATATAACAGTTTCACTTAATTCCCCGGCTTTAAATTCTTGTTCAGAACCAGCTGAAGCTAGTATTCTAAAAGAAGGATTCACGCTTTTCAGGGTACTGTTCACCCTGGCCAAATCCGTTTTGGGAGCTGCTAAATAAGAATGAGTGATTGACGTAGAGGAAAAGGAATTTCCAAACCCTGCTGCATGGGATTCACAACCGGAATAAGTTTCGCTTATAACACATGCATACCTATTCGCTACGGCCGTTCCATAACCGGGAACCGAGGCATAGCCTTTAGGTATAACCGCCAGCAGGGTGGCAGCCAAAAACAATATAGTTTTATTCCAGGGTAAAAGTTTTATATTCATTCAGTATGATTTGAGTACACGAGTAGGTTGAGTCAGGCGAGAGGGTAAGCGTATTTTTCTTAATATAGCAAAGGAACCACCCTGTGGGTATTCCCTTTTCCTGTAGCTAAGAAATCAGTAGGTTATTCACACCTGCCCGGAGTATATAAAAGGCTTTGGCTGGCGTTAAAGCAGATGGAGTTAATCCAGCTTGTACTTCATCGTGGGCGAAGTTCTGGATTGAAGTCTGTTTGTTTGATTTGAAGGTAATGCAGTCCGGGAATTCTGCTGTATGGAATTCAAAGCCCGTTTGGCATGGACTGTTAATGAAAGAAGAAGTTAGGGTGCAAGAAGTTAAATTGCCACGAAGAAAGGAAAAATTATTCGGAATAACCTCCGGTGCTGAGCACGCAGAAATGGCAATAGTTTTATCCCCTTGTAAAAGTCTTATGTTCATTCAGTCAAATTTGAGTACACGAGTAGTTTGAGTCAGGCGAGAGCGTATGCGTAATTTCAGTTTCAGAGATTGTGTTCAGGCTTTCCTGAAAACTTTACCCTGAGCGTAGTATAGGGTATTCCTTTTGAATTTTAAAAAAAAGAACTGTTGTTGTACGTAATATGAAAAAGCACTGGTCCATTTTACCCGCTTACCTGGTCAAGTGGTCTTCCATTTAGTCTTGATTTATTTACTTCAATATCCTTCCCCGGATTCGCTTTTTGTAGATTTCCCTTTATTTTTATCCAGGCTAGGTAATTTTATCTTTATAACTATTTTTAGTATGTTTCTGTTTTAAGTATCTACTTTCAATTCGATCCTGACCTTTCCAATCCCGTATACTCCCTTCCCCTCTGTTTCTACTGTTTCTGCCAGACAGCTATGCTTTAGGCAGTACTCCTTTAATTTGAAAATCAAAACTGTCAATAACTATAACTTATTTTCTGTTCCGCTCAAATTTTCATATATATTGACTACTAAAAACTTTGAGTTTTCAAATTAATAATGTTTATTTTGATTATTCTTTTTTTCCCGGTTTTCTCCTTAAACTACTATTTGGGACTGTAAATATATGTAAATAAAACATTAATTGTACCAAATTATTTATTTTATTACTGTCTATTCTTCTATTTATATAAATTCTAAATAATCCTGCTGCTATACTAATTCTTTTAATCTTTTAAATGCCAGGTATTTAATAATTTCATAAATTGTATATTTTTATAGCATCCAGCCCGATTTACAGTATATTTATTTATACTCCTATAACTACTATTCAGTAAAATCATATCGATATTTCTATTCATTTTGCCTGTACAATTGAGCCCTTACGCTTGCTGCAATAACATCTGCTTACCATAATACCAATAACCAATATTCTATAATAATCCCATATTACCATATTTTTTAATCTTTATTTTTATAAATTTTTTCGCAAATTATATGAATCTGATTCAGCATATTAGCAATTCTCTTAAAGATAGAATTTCGTCAAATTATAGAGCATCCAATTGCTAAAAAGATAAATTTTAGTTGTCTTTTTACCAAATAAACACAACTGCTACCTGATAAAACCCTTTTCTACCTCCGATTTTCCCACATCAAACATCTCCTTTAAAAAACCTCGAACTTCTTGCTCGTATACCATATTAATAGGCTATAATGGATATGCAGAGCGTATAAACCTTCGCCTCAACCCTAACCTCAACCTCAACCTCAACCTCAACCTCAACCTCAGCCTCAACCTCATTGCTGTTTCCCATACCCAAATTAGCAAATTATCCCTTTACCAC
>JBAXXB010000315.1:0-5273 GCA_037128115.1 Bacteroidota bacterium | reverse complement strand
AGAAATCGCGTCAACACTTATGGAGGTGCCATCCACAAAAAATTCGACCTGGGTAATGCTACCATCCGCGTCGGCAGCAGCAGCAGTAATACCTATTTGTGAACCAATCAGGAAGGTTGAATTATTTGAAGGAGCAGTAATATTTACAGTGGGAGGGGCCGGGACTGGCAATAGAGTTCGAATCAGGCTGGGAATGGTTAATTCGACTCCTGTCGGATTACTGTAAACATAATTTTCTGTTCCTCCCAAAGGAGTGCCGATTTGGATATTAAGTTCAAAATGAAAAGTTCCATTTGTAGTTATCTGGGCGATTAATACTTTATTGGTGAGGGGGTCAGGGCCAGCGGAACCTGCCAGGCAATACCAGGAACCATCGTTTACCAAAAATGTATTCCCGTTAGCGGAACCATCGCCAAATACACCTATCACTGCATCAAGACCCATAGTACCGGTATTTGGAACGGTTCCCGACAACATTCCATCCTGGGTGGTTAATGGGATACCTGCCTGGGCAGCATTGTTCTGCAGCAAACCATTTGTATTTACAAAGGTACCCACTCCATTATCTTCTGTTTTTAGAATGCCATTGTATCCGGCACACGCCTCGCCCGTGGTTAACCACGAATCGAGCATCACGGTGTTTTTCCTGGCATTGGTTGCACTGAATGTAGGTATAGTATTACCGTAATCTTCATTATTGAAAAAAGAGGTAGTTGTACTCATTAATAAGGGGTGTGTAGGTATACCAAAAATGGTTTGAACTTTATACCCCGGAAGCAGATCAGCGTATATTCTGTAGGTTACCGAACCGACCGGCAAAAGGCCAACACTCCCTGCGGCATCGGCAGCATCCGATACATAGTATCTTTCGACAATTACATTTTCGAGCCCATTCTGAGCTTGAACGAAAAGGCCGAGGAGAGATAATCCTAAGCCAAGGAAAAGAGATTTTATTTTCATTTTATTTCTTTTAAAAGATTCAACTTACTTTCTTTATACGGGGTATTTAATGGCTGGCTATTAATCTTTAACACAACGAATACTGAAGCCATAGTTCCGGAGACCATAATAGCGGAATACATTTTTTTTGTTGTAGTCCAGTCCACGATACCATGCATTATTTTCACTCATGGATGATGTCCACCAGAAAGTAGTATGTGTAATTTCGCCCCATTCCCCGTTAAACATACGGCAAGCTCCGCCCACAGCCGCAAAACCGGATTCGTTGGTTCCAAATATGGAGTATTCATCATCCGACTTTGCCCAATCCACTGTATTTCCGCCGGTTATTTTCAGTCTATTCCCCTGGTCTTCACCCCGCCAGTTCATCTTTTCAGCATCATCTTTATTCATACCCAGGAACAATTCCATTTCCTGCCATTCCTGATCCGTTGGTATATGCCAACCCGCAGGCGCTATTCCTCTTGAGTCAGCTATGGTAAAAAAGTTATATAAATACCCGTACTTCCAGTCAAAATAACAATATGCACCTGTTACTAGCTTACTCCAGGCTGAATCAGGCGCTGTTGAATTTATATACTTTATAGAATCGCCGCTACTATATCGTTTTACTTTCAGATTCTCAGCCATCCACCAGGTGCCCCCTATTTTAACGGTTTTATAAATATTTCCATCTATGTCAGTAAGAGTTCCGGTCTCAAGTGAGGATACATCAGTGTCCTTCTTACAACTGTTGGAAAATATGACTAAAATTGCCAGGACCATGAATACTATCAGACCCGGTTTTTTGTTTTTTGTTTGCATGCCTTGATTTTATAAGCACTAACTATTTACTGATTTACGTACCGATCCTGCCTGTACATATTATTTGGTTACTATCAGTCACAGAGTATAATACCCATGAATGATTTGCATATTACGAATTTTACTATTTCTTAATAAACATTCGGCTATCGGTAGCATTACCGGTAATTATACGGACTACGTATATGCCTGGTTGAAAATTGGTCAAATCCACGTCATCCGAAACTTTTCCGTTAACAATACCAAGATCCTTTTCATACACTTTATTCCCAAAATAATTGTACACGGCATACTTAGTTTCAATATTGTTGTTTCCGGGTGAGGCCTGTATAGTTATCCTGCTTTCAGCCGGATTCGGATATACATCGAGTCGTAAAACGGGTTCATCCGAAGGGCAGGCCAGGCTGATATCCCTATCATTACACTTGCCAGGGTAACAGCACAAATACACTACATTATAATTGGCATCCGGATTATAATTGCAGGCATTTACATCGGTACACCCTAAAACTATACGTGTTTTGCAAGAATCCATAGTGCTGCAGGCATATTTCTTATCGTATTCCAGAAAATTTGGATCACCGCATCCGCATGAAGCAGGATATTTAAGGTAAGGGGATACTTTTGTTATAGTTTTTTCACCGGAATTTATAGAATCTATTCCTTTGGCTACGTAAAAACTGCGAAATGAGTTATCCACATTGGGATCATAAACCTGCACATTTAGTTCAAAAGAGATTTCTCCTTTCGTAGTAAGCTGCGCAACAAGCACCTGGTTGCTGTCGGGTATCACACCCATTACACCTGTGTTGGAAAGATTAGCATCATTACTTTCGAAAGCAGTGCCTGTTTTTGTTGATCCAAAAATAGTGGAATCCTCACCTGAGAGTATATCAAGAAAGCCCTGACTTACCCAGTTAGATTCTACATTTGCATTGATTCCCATCCCGTCGGCTTCGGTTAAAGCCTGGCCAGCCAAAGCATCAATATTGGACAATAAACCACCTGCAACCAGCGAACTACCGCCATCATTATTAACGCCACCAATAAAAGAACCATCTTTATCCAGTGATTTTAAAACTCCAAAATAGGTTGAAGCAGCTTTTCGTGTGGTCTGGCCTAATGTTAAGTACGAATCCAAAGCCACGGTATTCCGGTGATAATAGCTTTGCTTGATATCCTTACCGAATGTTTCACCATAGCTCTTATTATTGAAAACAGCTGCCGTACTCGAAATTTTCAATACATGTTCATGGTCGCCATAAACACTGAGCAATTTGCATCCGGCACGCATTTGAATATATACTCTATAGGTTTTTGAGCCCGGTTCAAGGTAACCTCCTGTGGTATCGGTCGCATCCTTAGCATCCGAAACGTAATAGGTTTCAACAATTACTTTTTTTATGGCATCCTGCGCATGAGCATATCCGATAAATAAAGTTAAAAACAGGATCAGAAGGTTTTTCATCATCTTATTATTTATTTTATTTCAATTTTAGTCTGTTGTAACTATTAAGTGCCTAGAGTTTTACGTGCCTAAAATGTCTAAAGTTCCTTGCTAATTTGATTTGCTGTATTTTACATGTATTTAGTCTAAAACAGTTTTCAAGGATTTTCAGTTTCCGGGATTAATGATACCAACGTTTTGCTATAATTAAATGGATAAAAGGCTTTAGTGGCATTAACTTTAGGTTTTTTAGGCAATCAAGGCACTCTATGTACTTTTTGAAACAGCAATACTTTAATAGGGTTAATAGTAACAATCCGTTAATCCCTATTTTTTCCCATGTTGCACTTCAGTTATATCTTGTACGAAAATGCAATTACATAGTTGGTACCGTACTTATAACTATCGAAGTATAAATCATACTTATCACCAATTTTGTATGCTCTTACAATAGGCGAATTCATCAGATCCATTATTTTTAAGCTCACAGTATAATGTTTTCCAAGTTTTTTCATCACTTTAATATCAACCAGGTTACGGGGCAATTCGTACACATCCGGAATATCTTTGTAGGATCCTGTACTTATTACTCTCGGGCCTTGTATATTGTAGCTTATACTGGCGGTTAGCCCGGCTTTCTCCTGGAAATAGGTAAGCATAGCATTTATTACATATGGTGCCTGGTTTAACATGGTTCTATCTACATCACGTCCTGTAACCGTATATCCGTCAGGTTTGGTATAGGTGGTGTTAAAAGCGGAGCGGGAATCAACAAGGGTAATATTTGCCCGGAATTCGAGCCATTTAGCTATACTTTTTTTACCTTCAAGTTCAATTCCTTTCACCCAACTCGTATTTTCGTTATTTATCCATATCAGGTACTGTCCAAAATCGGCTACTTCTATATGATTTTTGAATTCTTTATAGAATAAGCTTACCGAAACATTATCTCCTGATTTAAAATAGGATTCCAATCGTATGTCGTAGTTATCAATCTGAACCATTTTAAGAAGGGAGTTTCCATAAACCACCTTATTGATTTCGTAATCAAAATAGGCATTATCCGAAAGTTCCCTTATGCTGGGACGTGCCACGGTTTTGCTGTAATTCAGCCTTAGATTAACCGGAGATAATTCATCGTTTTTAAGTTTAAGTATCAAACCAGCACTTGGCAGGAAACTTAGTTCATTGAGTTTTCCGGGTCTTATCATAATATCGAGGATGGGTGATGGCGCCACGAACATTCGACGACTATCGTTAGCTGCTAAATGCAGATCATCGAATAAATTACAATCCGTATATATATATGCCTGTTCAACCCTGAGCCCTCCCGAAAACCTGGCAACCGGAATGATAGCATAATCTACCATAGCATAGCCGGCTTTTATATTGCTTCTTCCAAAAACACGGTTATTAGGATACAATGTCCTGTTGTAATATTGTTGAACTGTTCGTAAAGAATCACCATGATCGCCGGCTAAACTGTGGTTTTGTATAGTTACAATATCAAAACGATCCAATCCGTAGGCTGATGCATCCGGGTTGGCTTGTCGCACATATTCGCTGCCATTCCCTTCCATTAACTGGTAATAATAATTATCCTGCTGACGGGTACCATTCTGGTAAGCTAAACCCAATTTAATTTTTCGTACTAAGTCGGTTTTTTTACTCAGAGGCAATTCGACCGAAAGGCGTGAATCAAAAATATTTTCGTCCAAATACCTGTAATACCTGCCAGTTCCAATACTATTACCGATAATGTAAACAGGAGCATTCTGAATGGCAGCTTCAGCCGGTATATAAGGTGTAACACGTAAATCAGGAAGATTACTTTTGCCTTTTGTATAGGAGGCATTGAATTCAATTTTCAGTCGTGAGCCGGGGAGGTAATGTTCGGTTTTTATTTGGTAAATCATTTGTTTGCGTGATTCATAAAACTGATAGGTCCGCTGTAAATAGGTTCCTGAATCGGCCCCCAGTGTGGTAAAGGTTTTAAGGTCACGTATGTTGTTTACCCCGATAACATTGGGCATAAACAGAAGCGATATGTTGTTGTTTGGAT
>JBAXXB010000314.1:0-5276 GCA_037128115.1 Bacteroidota bacterium | reverse complement strand
TGAAAAATGTTCATAACCTTAGATTTTGTAGATTTGAGGCAGGTAAATAATTACCTATATTTAATATTGAGTCCCATGAAAAAGCAATTCTGTTCCTTGATCATTGTTGTTTTCGTATTTTCACACTGCATTACCTACGCACAATATTGCTCCGATGTTAACAGGTTCTCTGAAATCCCTGTCTTTACCAATGAACAGCTTACCTCCCTGAGCGGCATAACCTATGGCTCAGCCCTGAACGCAGCAGGGCAACTCCAGGATCTGAAGCTGAATATCTTTTACCCTTCTTTCGATTACGATACCTCTGCTAAAAGGCCGATGATCGTGCTGATGCATGGGGGAAGTTTTTTAACCGGCAGCTTAGATAGCCTGAACTCCATGTGCATTGAATTTGCGAAAAGAGGCTTCGTGGCAGCCACCATCGAATACAGGTTGGGATGGACCGTAACCGACAACTGCCAGTCGGTCACAGCTAATACAGTTATATCCGTCGATAAGGCTATTTACCGTGCCATGCAGGACGCGAATGCCTCCATACGGTTCCTGGTTGCTAATGCCGACATCTATAAAGCCGATACGGCATGGATCTTTGCAGGCGGATTAAGCGCGGGGGCTTTTGCCACCGTCGACATGGCTTTTGCTACCGAAGAAGAACTATACGTACGCTGGCCTTTCTGCCAGGCGCTCGGAAGTTTATACCACTCCGGGAACAGCCTGGAAAATACATTTACCATCAAAGGGCTTTTCCATAATTGGGGAAGCATCATCGACATCAATTTCATAACGGCAGCCGACGCTATTCCCATGATTGGTTTCGATGGCGACCTCGACCCGGTTTCGCCCATCGACTCAGGCTACTTTATGGGTTGTTCCAGCTTTGGGCTTATGTGGGGTACCCGGGCTATTTATAACAAAATACGTTCGTATGGCATATGTTCCGAGATAAACGTAAAGACTCACGGGGGGCATGGTGTCTATAACCAGACCACCGAACAGAACATTTTCAGAATCCAGAAAGCCGTTTGCTTCTTTAAAAGCTTATTCTGCAAAAATTGTACTTCCGAATATTGTACTGATAGTGTCCCGGTTTCCTGCAGCACAACAATCACCGGTATGGCAAACCACTCCATTCCCGGTGACAAAATCCTGGTTTATCCTGTCCCCAGCACAGGGGTGTTTACAGTTTATTCAAATGCAAAACCAGGATCACCATTGAAAATCTACAATATGATGGGCCAACCGGTTTACTCAGGCACACTCGAAACATCCTTAAACAACACCTATGCTTTGAGCCTCGATTTAAACAATGGAACGTATATACTTGATGTTGCCCGGCAACGGTCGAAACTTATCATCCTGAGATAAATTGCTGCACTTGATGCACCGGTATCCTGCTTTTCATATATTGGTTTTAACTGCCTCCCACAGGCGTAAAATTCCGTTCCCGGCCAGTGCCTCGTCAGCAGTTTATAGTTTCTTATTCGCCTGCCTGCAGGATAATTAGCCCGGATTAAAACATTTCGGTTTTTACACTGTTTGATCATATGCTTTGAAGGCATTTCGCACCGATGCATCTTTGCGAAGAGCGGCTAAAATCAGTTGTTTAACCTAAAAATCCAGATTACTATGCAAATCCTTTTAATCATCCTGTCCACTATCGCAGTAATAATTATACTGATGCTTATCCTGGCTCTGTTTGTTCGGAAAAACTATTCCGTGGAGAGGGAGATCACGGTCAATCAACCCAGCCAGACTGTGTTCAATTATATCAAATACCTGAAAAACCAGGATTCGTTCAGCAAATGGGCTACCATGGACCCCCATATGAAGAAAGAATATAGGGGCACGGATGGAACCCCGGGCTTCGTTTCGGCCTGGGACAGCCAGGATAAGAATGTAGGCAAAGGAGAACAGGAAATACTTAAGGTAACCGAAGGTCAGAGGCTGGACTTCGAAATACGGTTTATCAGGCCCTTTCCCGGCAAATCACAGGCGTATATGACTACCGAAAGCGCAGGAGTAAACCTTACCCTGGTAAAGTGGGGATTTGCTTCACGTATGAAATACCCCACGAACCTGATGCTGCTCTTTATGAATATGGAGAAAATGATAGGCAACGACTTGTCAACAGGGCTTAATAACATGAAGATGATAACTGAAAAGAAATAGCCCCTGTTTGCTTCATTTCGGAAAGTCACTACCTGTAATCTGTTGCGTAGTTTGAACCGGATGCATAGTAGGGTGAACTGGTTGGAACTTTGTTTTTGTACCTGACAACCTGGAGAGCCTTGAACAAATAATTTGTTGGCACGATTCAATTATTAACTGCCAGGGAACCCATATATTTGTCCCTTGCCTGTTCAGGGAGTATACTCCTGATGCAACTCCTCATGCTCTTCTGTACTCAGACAGCTTTGAGCAATATTACCTGGCAAGCCATGTTTAAAATACGGTAACAAAAAAACACATAGTTTAAATTGAGATCGCAGATGGGAAAAGTTGTGCTATACATAGCGGTATCGCTTGATGGTTATATTGCCAGGCCCGACGGAAACCTGGACTGGCTTTTCGCTTTACCCAATCCCGGGCAAATTGACCATGGATATGCTGAGTTCTTAAGCACCATTGGGGATATAGTAATGGGGAGAAGCACCTACAACGAAATTATAGGTTTTGACATGGATTGGCCCTACAAAGGAATAAATACATATGTTATTTCGAACAATACTGAACTCAAGCTATCAAGTCCTGGCACCTTCCTGCTAAGCGACGGAATCCCCGGTTTTATTGATAACCTTAAAACAAATTCCCCAAAAGACATTTGGCTGACAGGCGGGGGAAAACTTGTTGCTTGCTTCCTGGCTAAAGGGCTTATCGACAGGATGATACTATCACTCATTCCTGTAATACTCGGCGAAGGCATTCCTTTATTCCCCGGCAAACTGCCTGAATCCGGCTGGGCGCTTTCGAACGTTGAGAGTTTTACTACGGGAGTCGTAAGCCTCACCTATGATAAAAAGTAAAGCCAAATACCTGGCAGCAATACCCTGCTAATGATCAGGGCCATGGAGTAAGTTGCACACAATTGAAAATTAAGATTCAAAATATTTTTGTTTTCAGCACTCGTTGCATCATCCCTCACTCCCATCCTTTACCTCAACTTACCTCAGATCCATCCCTGGGATTCACATACACATTTGCAGGTATTTTTCCAGGTTCGCTTTTATAATGAGTTCAGTGTGCATCCTGCAATCGTTTGCAGGTCCTTGTTTCAGCCTTAATTTCCACTTATCCTGGTCAGCATTGTTACTTTACATGAAGCTTTTCACAGATACGCAGGGAGCCCGGCAGACTTTACGAAAAAAAGGCCTGGTATAGGGTTTAATTATAAATTTAAATTATTCTGAATTTCAGCACATTGAAGTTACCATGGAGAGACCTCTGCAAAGTAGTTTAGGCATAGGCGGTTTTTAAAAATAATTTACAAAAGGGCTGGTAAAACATTTAGTTTACTCTACCTTTGGTTGCATAAAACAGGAGAAAACCGGCAGGAAAAGGAGAAAAAAAAAACAAAATTTCCTTCCTTACCTATAAAGCGGGAAGCCGTACCATTTTTTGCCGGCGGGCCGATCCTCTATAAGCCAGTAATACCAAGCCTTGCGACATTTTTCACAATCCTTGTTTGGAATGAAAAAAAATTCACCAAAAAGCCTCCGTGTTTTACTTAAATAAATACTTTTGCGCTGTTATTCTGTTAACAACGTTTCGCGTATAACATAATTATTTAACCTAAATTCCTTTGTGATGGAAGTTGAAAAAATCATGACTGACCTGGAGAAAAAACACCCGGGTGAAGTAGAGTACTTACAAGCCGTTCGTGAAGTATTGGAATCGATCGAAGAGGTTTACAACGAAAATCCTCAGTTTGAGGCAGCAGGTATTATCAGCCGTTTGGTTGAGCCTGACCGTATTCTTACCATTAAAGTTCCCTGGGTCGACGATCATGGCAAGGTTCATGTAAACCTAGCATACAGGATCCAGTTCAACAACGCTATAGGTCCTTACAAAGGCGGACTCCGTTTCCACCCTTCGGTTAACCTGAGCATCCTGAAATTCTTAGGCTTTGAGCAGATCTTTAAAAACAGCCTTACCTCATTGCCTATGGGCGGTGCCAAGGGCGGATCTGATTTCGATCCCAAGGGAAAATCCAATACGGAAGTTATGCGTTTCTGCCAGTCGTTTATGCTCGAACTATGGAGAATCATCGGTCCTGAAACCGATGTACCTGCAGGCGATATAGGTGTTGGTGGCCGCGAAATCGGTTTCCTTTTCGGAATGTACAAAAAACTTGCACGCGAACATTCAGGCGTTCTTACAGGTAAAGGCCTCAACTGGGGCGGCAGCCTGGTTCGCCCGGAAGCTACCGGCTACGGCAATGTTTATTTTGCCAAAGAAATGCTCAAGACCAAAGGCACCGATTTCAATGGGAAAACCGTTTGTATTTCAGGTTTTGGTAACGTAGCATGGGGAGCAGCCCTGAAAGTGACCGAACTCGGAGGTAAAGTTGTTACCATCTCGGGACCCGATGGATATGTTTATGATTCAGAAGGTATCAGCGGCGAAAAGATCAATTATATGCTCGAACTCCGCGCTTCGAACCAGGATATCGTAAAACCCTATACTTACGAATTCCCGAATGCACAGTTTGTACAGGGAAAACGTCCATGGGAAGTTAAATGCGACATCGCTTTACCTTGTGCGACCCAAAATGAACTGGGTAAGGAAGATGCAATTACACTCGTGAAAAACGGATGTATGTGTGTTTGCGAAGGCGCTAACATGCCAACCACACCTGAAGCTATCGAAATTTTCCAGGAGAACAAAGTTATGTTTGCTCCGGGTAAGGCAGCTAACGCCGGTGGTGTTGCTACTTCAGGCCTCGAAATGAGCCAGAACTCGATGAAACTGAACTGGACTGCAGAAGAAGTTGACCAGAAACTGCACCAGATCATGATCAATATTCACGCAGCTTGCATAAAATACGGAAAACAACCCGATGGTTATGTAAACTATGTAAAAGGCGCCAATATAGCCGGCTTCCTCAAAGTAGCCAACGCTATGCTTGACCAGGGCGTTTTGTAATAATCTTTCGATTAGAGAGAGTTAATTTTGAGTTTAAAAAGCCACCTGTAACAGGGTGGTTTTTTATTTTAAAGAAAATAGTAATTATTTACCTGCCTCAAATCTACAAAATCTAAGGTTATGAACATTTTTCA
>JBAXXB010000313.1:0-5315 GCA_037128115.1 Bacteroidota bacterium | reverse complement strand
CACCTAAAAACATTCATAAATAAAGCCGTAGAAGCTGGGGTAATAGAAAAGAATCCATTATCTCGAGTAAAGGTGAAAACGGCTAAAGGGAACCGGGTTTATCTGTCGAAAGATGAATTTAAAAAGCTGGTTACAAAATATGAGAAGTTGCCACACGGCAAAGTGAAAAATGCTTTGAGGGTCTTTTTATTCGCATGCTACACGGGTTTGCGATATACCGACATAAAACTATTAACCTGGGGAAAGTTGAAGGAAAGCAATATTGAATTGCAATTTCATAAGACGGCAAAGTTTGACACTATTCCTCTGAACCAAAAGGCAATTGAATTGCTTCCGGTACCAGGAGAAAAGAAAGTACCGGTTTTCCGGGTTCCCAGCAACCAAAAACTTAACGAATATTTAAAAAGCGGTATTACCATGGCCGGTATAGATAAAACTATTTCGTTTCACTGTGCCCGGCACACGTTTGCCACGCTCCTACTTGAAGCCACCGGGAATATTGCGGTTGTAAGTAAACTGCTTGGTCATAGCAATATCAGCACTACACAGATATATGCTAAAGTACTGGAAAGCGAAAAGGAAAAGGCGGTATTATTAATGGATGCTTTTTAAAAATAAGCTTAGAGTGGAGTAATCCCTAATTGTTTACAAATCATTTTACAGTATCTGTTATCCAGCTCCGCATGTCGACCGACTGTTGACTGCTGTAAATTCTTTGTATTGATAAAAATATCATGGTTGGCACCATTCCTGAGAAGCGTACAACCGTTTTTCTTTAAATAGGATACAAATTGCGCCCGTTTCATGCAAGCTCTATTTTTCGGCTTATCGTTTTTCTACCTGCTGAGCTTTTCTTCGTTAATTCCTTTTTACTCTCAAAAACCAACAAAACAGCATCCAATAAATTAGCCTTTAATTCATCAATCGTTTTCCCCTGGCTTATCGCTTCGGGCACTTCCTGTACCTGGCCAACATAATAACCGTCATCACCTTTCTCGATTAACGCCGTAAAATGAAATTTTTTCATAATAATTGTTTTTTGACAAAATTACGCATTAAAATGAAATCTTCATACGATAGATACGGTACAGTTGTTTATGGCTTATACAATGACGGGCCTGTCCGGGTCGTAGGCTGAGCGTCTAATAGTGGTGCCGGGCCTGTTATCGGCCTTCCTGTTACAGTATTGGTAATAATAGTCGTATTAGTTGGCGTTATCCTTGCGCTGTCAGGATTTGTTATACTCTTACTTGAACTGCCGCTATTACTTGCGCTATAGTTTTTGGTTGAACTTGTAGCGGGAACAATTCCCGAAGGTGACATTTTCGACCGAAGTTTGCCGATTATGCTATTTTCTTTGTTTTTTTTATAGTCTAATCCAAGGAAAACGGCTACCATAACTAGGATAGAAGAAAAGGCATAAGCATTTATTAGTTGTTGTTTCATAGCACTGTGTTTAGGGAATTATTTTTATAAACTATTTTTTAATTTTAATGTACCTGGCAAAGACAATATGATTTGACGGGTTACGGCTTTGAATTGTCTGTACCAGATCCCGGCGGCTGAAGATCCACAACCAGGGGTGTATTCTAGGTCCAAAAGATATAACCTGTATAATTGTGTCTTTACTCGAGACAATAAGTTTAGCGGTTGTATCCTGCCATATACCCTTAATATCATACCATGCATCCCGGTAATGAAAATATTTAGCTTTCAAATCACCATTTACATTTTTTATAATTGTATCATGCACCGGTGCTGTAATCTGCTTTTCCTGCTGTACTTCAGTTTGGGCAAAGCTTTCAACACGTTTAGTCTTAACATTCAATTCCTTTAAAATTACCGGCACATCAGGAACAAGCTTTTTAAGTTCATCGGCCTTGTATTCGACCGTCTTCAACTGTGCCACTTCACGGCCTTTTGAATCCTTGTAATAGGTAAGGCTGTCACGCATGGTAACAGCATTGTCCTGTATACGCTTGTAATCCTTTTGCAGCTTCACATATTGCAGCACGCTTTCAAAGGTTATAAACAGCAATATAATTGCGGATATGGATAAGATACCAATGGTTTTAAGTTTCATCGCTGACGGTATTTACGGCGTTGTTTCCGCTTATCATAGATTGACCTTAGCGGGTAAAATAGGTTTATGATAGTAAGCAACCCGGTAAGTATTGCTATTGTCCAGGCGGCATGCTGAAGGGCTATATTGGCCATATTTATGCGTCCCTCATACGCGGCCTGACCAACAAAAACAGAAGCAACAGAAGTTACCGCCGTTTTCGAACTGTCCGTTATAAAATTGAGAATGGCAAGGATCATGCTTTACTCTTTTTTTCATCAGCCGCGAAAAAAAGCCCTAAGCCGGATGCGATACAAATCGAGGGCTGCGTATAATCATGGGTTGTAATAAACACATACAGCCCTGTTATTACCAAGGCTAATCCCATTATAGAGGTTTTCCAGCTTTTCATGATTGTATTTTTAGTTCAAATTGTTCCAAATTATAACTAAAGCACTTCGCAAACAGATACTTGTTTTAGGCTCAATACTGGGGCAACATTCCAATCTCTAAATTGTACTTTATTTGGATTTGCTTTGGTAAGTGGTATAATTTCAACCTTAACACCATTTCCTGAAAGTAAAGCACCATTATTATAATCTGCCGATGTGCCTATTTCAATTCTCAAAGTGCCTGAAACATAATCCGCTATTTCGTATTTTGTTCTGTAAGTCTTACCGTTGGTTAAACTAATGGTCTGATCGAGCATTGAAGAGTATGTATAGGCTACATTAAATGCACATTTATTGTTGGCTATTGTTAAACCTGCATTTTTCGCCCAAATCGTATCACTTGCAAATCTATTATTAGCGACTAATTCAACACCGTACAAAGAGTCAATTAACTTGTTTATCTTACATGCCAATCCTGCGCCAATTTGAGCATTGCCAGCACTTGAAAAATGCACACCCTGAATTTCGGGATAACCGGCTAAACGGTCAAGGAATATAGGTGTAGCGTTAACTGTAACCCTCGCATTGTAAGCGTCAAATTGAGTAATCATTGCACCCCAATAACGATGTATAAATTCAACATACATGTTTTGGTTGTAAATGCTTTCATCATAAGCACCGTTCCACCCCTCAACTGAGTTTCTGCAAATGCCCGGTAATTCAATAATGATCTTTGAAGTTGTATCTGCTATAAATCCATCAACTAAGTTCTTTGCAAGTCCGACAATAAGATCTATTGCAGCATTTAGTTCAGCTTCACTATACCCTTTATCTAATTGACCAAACATATCGTTTATGCCAAGCCTGAAAGAAACTATATCAGGAATAGAAATCGCATTGTCTGTAAAATATGCAGCAACATTGATAGCTCCGGCCTTTCTAAATGGGCTGGGTGCTGTTCCTGCAAAAATCCACCAAGTATAACCCCCGTGTCCCTCATGTTTAATCCCTAAAGGACTTGTTTGTTTCCCCACATAGGTTATAGTCGTTCCTGTCAGTGATGTATTAATTGCTGTTGTAATTTCATCAATACCATTTTCAACGGTTGAGTCACCAACCAAAAGAACTTTTAACGCTGCTTTTGGCTCTAAATCAGTTACTTTTAAATTTGTGGTAAAAGTGCCAATTACCTTAGTTCCTTTTTCAACAAGAATTGAAAGTGCATGATCTCCAATGTTTGAAATAGTTGGCGTAATTACAAGGTTGTTGCCTGTTTGTGTGCCTATGTCGCAAGTGTAAGTAACTGTAATATCCTCCGGAACGGGAACGGGCAAATTAACCAAGGCATCACCGTATATAATTCTCTCCTGCCCTACTATTAAATCATACCCATTTGCAGGAGCAGCAAAGAACGGATTTGAAACCCAAAAAGGGTTCAAATTTGAGCCATGTTGAACCTTATTAGCTCTATACTTACCCAGCAACAAATCAACCATTCCGTAACCTACGTCACGGCTTTCCTTACGGTAAAGTCCGGTAAATTTGTCTACAATCGCGCTCATTAGAATTTCCTGTAACTGTAAGTAAGTGTTGCCCTGTCATCCCATTTCAAATTACAATTGCTTTGACCATCAGCCCAAAGGAATTGTGTTGTTATCGGCTGAACGGTACCCGAAACAATAATTTTCATTATAGCCCAATTTGGGTGCGCGGTGTCGGTGGTTCCCGGTTCACAGAAACCAAAATAAACAACGGTATCGGAAACCTCTTCGATAATATCGGCTGAGGCTTTGAACTGATCAATATTGCCGGTAAATGGTGTTCGGATCATGGTATTAGTATTTTATTGCTGTGTACAAATAGTAAGCCCCAATAAGCAGGATTACAACGGCTATCGCTAAGTTAATTCGTTTCATTACTTTTTTTTTTGATCCAGGCGTTTCAAATTGTAGTTTGTAATAATTGACTTTAAGGTACTGGCATAATTCGGATCGGTAGCATAACCGGCTTTCTGTAACGCATCGCATTGCGCCTCGGGGGTTATTGCTGCAAATACGCCGTTGGTAGTGTAACGCTTATTTGTTTGCAGGAAATAGGTATGATCCCGGATACTGTCGGCCATCGTTGTGTATTGGCGGAATGCAAGGTTGTACGTGCCTTCAGTGCCGTTAATGACTTCCTGCGTTGCACTTACTTTGCTATTGCCATTCCAGTACGGCGAAGTTGCGCCGCTGGCCTTGATGCCAAACATATTGTTGTAAAAAATATGGTCACCGTATCCGGTTTCCAAACACGCCTGAGCCATCTTAACAGAAGGGAATATTTTACTCCCCGCACATGCCAGGATAACCGCGTTTTCGAATTTAGCAATAAAGTCGGTTTGCTTGCTCATGAGGAAAGTACTTTACGAAGTGCGAAATAAGCCAGTACAACCAGTACACCGGCTAAAAATAAACTCAATCCCACATTAACCAGGCTTTGGTTATCAACCTTTATATTGGTATCTACGCCCACTGTCCCCAGCTTTCCATCGGCTATATTATTGATGAATCTTGAAAAACTACTCATACTATTCGGTATAATTGGTTACTAATGTTCCGCCAGTGCCTACAGGGAAACCGGTGATTTCGTAAAACTGTTTCCAGTAAAGTACGGTGCTCAGTTTGTTTTTAACCAGGGCTGCAAATGTTTTAGGACCAAATTCCCCGTCCTGCTTTAACCCTGCATTATACTTGGTATTGAGCGCCTTTTGTATGATAGCTACCAAAATACAGGCTGATCCCATTTTTAAAGGTACTTCGTTAATACCCTTAGCCGCTTTAGCGCTTAGGCTTGGTCGGCTGCTGTTGGTGGTGCCGGAT
>JBAXXB010000312.1:0-5343 GCA_037128115.1 Bacteroidota bacterium | reverse complement strand
CACCATCAGCGGGAGCAATATTTCTCCAACTGCCAGCACTTCATTCGTGCTGTATCCCAATCCCTGCCCTGTGAATCTCCGCCTCAAAATCAGCGGTAACATTTACGATGACATGGAAGTGAGGATTGTGAACCTGGAAGGAGTAACCGTATTTACGGATTCTTTTAAAACTCCATGGGAATCGGGCGAGTTTACGATTAAAACATCCATGATGCCGCATGGAAATTACCTGCTCACCGTATATGCCGGCAAAGAAATGATTTTCCGTAGTGTAGCAGAGATACGGTAAGTTTCACTCAAAAAGGCGGATTTAACGTTTTTATAAGATGCCAAATCGAATAGTCCCACCGGGACCGGGGAAATTCTATTTGGAATTTATTTTGTGGAAGTGAGAAATTATTTCCTTTTTGTAGATTGGCTTTTACTGTTTCTGATCCTCAGAGGTTTTTCGTATTTCCTCTTCGCATTCCGTATACTCACATTCAGTTCAAACCCGATCAGTACAATCATAGCGTTAAAATAGATCCAAACCATCACAATGATCAGGGTCCCGATGGATCCATACAAGGTGTTGTAACGGGAAAAACTGTTCACATAGTAATTGAAGGCGACCGAAGCAAGGACCGTGAGCACAGTAGAAAGGGTGCTGCCTGCCGAGATGAACCTGAACC
Source organism: Bacteroidota bacterium (assembly GCA_037128115.1). Lineage (GTDB taxonomy): Bacteria > Bacteroidota > Bacteroidia > Bacteroidales > UBA4417 > UBA4417. The sequence continues at coordinate 4,672 of JBAXXB010000312.1, read as the reverse complement.
TTGATTCAGCGGCCGGAGCAAGGTAATACAGGAATGAGAATGCAAAAAAGAGCATGGCTGACGACACTATCCATTTCCCGGCGATAAGCAGGTAATAGCTGAAACTCACCCTCAGCATGTTGTGCTTTATCAGGAAATCCAGGGCCACTGGCCCCAGTGTTATCAAAACTATGGCTATAATAACCAGCATCGACAGTATGGCTACCAATACAATTGAAATCAAGCGCTGCTTTATCCAGGATCGGGTTTCGAGCGTATGGCGGGTTTGATTGAATGCCTCTATCAGGCTATGAATACCATTGGTAGAAAAGTACATGGCCATAATAAATCCCAGCGACAACAAGCCACCCCTGGGTCTTTTCACAATATCAAACAAAGTCTCCTGCACAGCCTCGTAGGCTTTTCGCGGAATGAAATCGTGCATGAGCTCCAGCAGGTTATCCTGGAAACCGGCAATGGGTATATAAGGAATGATGGTAAAAAAGAAGATGATAGCAGGAAACAAGGCCAGGAAGAAATTATAGGAAAATGCCGCTGCCCGCATCGACAGTGCTCCTTTCTGTAATCCCCTGAAAAAGAAAAGCGCTACATCATATAAAGGCATGCCATCGAATCCCGGAATGACCAGCCTGCGGGTATATTTCGTCGTCGAAGTAACCAATCCGCTATTAAATAGCAGTTTACGCTTCAGCTGAAAAAAACTGTTGAGCCTGACTGATAATTTTGCCATTATATCGAAAACCTAAGAGTCTGTTAAATTGGTAGTTTATAAAAGCCAGAAATGAAGATATAACGAATAGAAAAGATCCTTGTCATATATAGGACAGCATTTTTAAATAATAGATTCTCTGCATCCTGGCTTCCCTCCACCCACATGTTATTTCCAATTAAATGTTTATCCGTTAAAAATGTTACCAAAACGTAATACCTAAAACACAACTATTCAATCAGCAGATTTTCAGGCTTATAGTTACAGTTGCTTTCCATGCGATTCTATCCCTCGAATTTGAAAACATCCGTTCCCGGTGTTTCCCGATTTCAGGCCAAGCATTTGGCAAATCATTTTTTTTCCATCCCTTTCAGGACAGCTGGGTAATCGCCTTCAGGCTCAGATCAAGGCTGTTAATATGGTGAGTAAGCGACCCTACCGAAATAAAATCGACTCCGCATTCGGCATAGTTTCGTATGGTTTGAAGGGTAATTCCGCCTGAAGCTTCGGTTTCATATTGCTTATCAATCATCGTAACAGCCTGGCGCAGCATTTCGTACGAAAAATTATCAAGCATGATCCGGTTTACGCCCCCATAGTCAAGAACCTGCCTGACTTCTTCAAGGTTCCTGGTTTCGATTTCAATTTCGAGCACCAGTCCTTTAGCATGCATGTAATGTTGGCATGCGGTGATTGCATTGGCAATCCCACCGGCAAAATCAACATGATTATCTTTAATCAGAATCATATCATACAATCCAATCCGGTGATTATAACCTCCTCCTATCCTGACAGCCATTTTTTCCATTTCACGCAATAAGGGGGTAGTTTTTCGGGTATCCAATACCCGGGTAGGCAGCCCGGCAAGGGCATCGACCATCAAACGGGTCTGAGTGGCAATACCACTCATCCGCTGCATAAAATTGAGTACTGTCCGCTCAGCGGTGAGCAAGGCAATGGATGGACCCGTCACTTCGAAAGCCACATCCCCATATTTGATGCGGGCACCGTCAGGGATAAACTGATCCATTGTGATCCGTTCATCGGTAAAGGAAAATACTTTGCGGGCAATATCAACACCTGCCAGTATGCCATCCTCTTTAACTAACAGCCTGGCCTTCCCGCTTGCATTTCCAGGAATGGTGGATAAGGAAGTATGATCGCCTTCGCCTATGTCCTCACGAAGCGCATTTACAATAATTTCATCAATGGTCACAGGAGAAAATTTTTGGTTTATCAATCGGCTTCGAAATGCATCTGCTGGATCAACAACTGGTTCGAGACCGGTTTCAGGAGAATATAGGTATTCAGGGTTTCATTCCTGGTTTTATAGGTGCCTATTATAAACTGGGCCCCGCCTGCCGAATTCCCCCTTTGATTGATGGTAAACGAAACCGGAACCGATCGGGCAAAAAAATCTTTGATAATCATCTCAGCCTGAGCTTTACTATATGCTCCTTCGCTTCCGGGAAGGTTAATTTCGACAGTAGGACCAAAGTATTTAGCCAGCTCTTTTGAGTTCCCTGCCTTTATGGCTGCAGCAATGTTTTCTACCAGGCCGGGAGGTCCGTGGGCTATGGCACTGCTTTGATTCAGTAATATAACTGTAAGGCAGAAAGTTAAGATTTTAATGAAGTTTTTCATTGCATTTGTTTAACAATTCTGTAAAGATACAAAAATCAATCCAAAAAATCCGGCAACATTTATTTTTGAGGTGGAGAGCGCCTATTTTCCGGCAGGGTCTGTCAGTTTGCCCAATATATTTACTATCTTTATATTTTCATCACTATAGTTCCAAGTTTAAGAATCCGAAAGAAACCGGCTTTGATATGTTTGAGATTTCTTCCTGTTGCAGAGTATCATACGAGGATTCCTCAATATTGCGAGCCTTGCATTAAACAGTAACATGAACTTGCTTACTTTCGCACTTTAATATGGCAGATTTATGAAATCATACAGGTTTTTTATTGTCCTGGCCGTTTGCTTATTCTTCACTTTACCGCTGCTTGCACAGCAGGTGTCGAACACCAGGGCTGACAAGCAATTCAACAAAGCGGTACAGATGTATTACCATCACGAGTATGCTGCTGCGCTGCGTCAGCTGGATGACCTGCTCAGCTATGAACCTACATATGCCAAAGCCTGGATCGTGAAAGGGGAAATGTATAATGATCAGAATGACTTTCCGAATGCAATTGCCTCGTACAAAAAGGCTGTAGAAATTGATACTTCGGTTTTTCCTCCGGCATACTATATCATGGCAAACCTGAATTTCAGCCTTGAAAATTATGTTGAAGCCAAGACTAACTACCTTAAATACCTCACGTTTAAACCCAAAAAACAAACCGAAATCAAACAGAGCGCTGAAAATCTCTTGTTATGTGATTTCAGGATACAGATGATGCAGCATCCCGTGCCTTTTAACCCGGTAAATATAGGTCCTAATATTAACACTTCCGGGTATGAATACATAAATGCAGTGAGCCTTGATGAAGGCCAACTCTACTTTACCCGCAAAGGAGCCGATCCTCGCAGCGACGAAAGTTTTTACCGCTCGGTTTCTGCTCGCTCAGCCAATGGACAGCTGAACTGGAGCCCTGCCATCGAAATCGGGGCTCCCATTAATACCCCCGGAAATGAAGGCGCGCTTTGTGTTTCACCTGATGGAATGACAATCATTATTACCTGTTGCAGCCGGAAGGATTCATACGGCAGCTGCGATTTATATTCATCCGAAAAAGTAGGCAACAACTGGTCAGAACCCCAGAATCTCGGGCCGCGCATCAATACTTCAGCATGGGAATCCCAGCCCTGCCTTGCAGCTGATGGGCGTACTTTGTTTTTTATCTCTTCGCGTCCAGGGGGATATGGTGGTTCGGATATCTGGAAAAGCATACTGCAGACCGACGGCAGCTGGGCCGAACCGGTTAACCTGGGAAATATAATAAATACGCCGGCCGATGAAATGGCCCCGTTTATACACCCGGATGGCCACACGCTGTATTTCTCCTCCCGCGGACACCAGGGCATGGGTGGCGCCGACCTGTTCGTTTCCAGGATGGATCCAAAGGGGAATTGGCAAAACCCGGACAATATAGGGTACCCGGTAAACACAAAGCTTGACGAAATCAACCTGATTATCAACGCTAAAGGCAACGAGGCATTTATCTCGGCCGAAAGGGATAAAGGGTTTGGAAACACGGATATCTACCGCTTCGAATTACCGCGGCAATCCAGGCCTGCTTCGGTTTCCTATGTTAAAGGAAAGGTTTACGACAACAAAACAACGATCCCTTTGGCCGCGGCTTTTGAACTTATTGACATGCAAAGCAATACAACAGTTGTCAGTTCATTATCCGACCCTGTGACCGGTGAATTCCTGATGAGTTTACCCGTAGATAAAAATTATGCGCTGAATGTTAGCTGTAAAGGGTACCTCTTTTATTCCATTAATTTCAGCCTAAACCATGGGAACGATTCCATCAATCCGGTAAAACTGGATGTACCTTTACAGGCCGTGGCTGTCGGGGAGAAAGTCGTTTTAAACAATATTTTCTTCGATACGGATAAATTTGATTTACTCCCTGATTCGAAGGCTGAACTCGGTACGTTGATTGCTTTCCTGTCAAAAAACCCGGCCATGCACATCGAAATTGGCGGTCATACCGATAACGAAGGCGATGCCATTCGTAACCTCAATCTCAGTCAGGCTCGAGCAGATGTCATCGTGTACGAACTGGTCAAGCGCGGAATACCGCCTGAGCAGTTGTTCGCGAGGGGCTATGGCGAGACCAGGCCCAAGGTTCCGAACGACACCGCTGCCAACCGAGCAATCAACCGTCGGGTCGAGTTCATTGTCACCACAGGCTGACCGGCTCGGCTATCAACAATCGACCATGAACAATCGCTGATGAACAGTCGCCGATTCAATGAAAGGAACACAACGACATGCTGTACACGCTC
>JBAXXB010000311.1:0-5344 GCA_037128115.1 Bacteroidota bacterium | reverse complement strand
CTGTTATGGCTTTTATCTTGTGTGACTTCTTGTAACCATACAACTGACGAATCGCAGGTAACGACACTTTTTAAAAGCTAAAATTGGTACCTTTGCCGCCTATGATCTCAGTCAGTAATCTTTCAGTTCATTTTACCGGCGATTACCTGTTCAGTAACGTAAGTTTTCTGGTAGGTGACCGTGACCGTATTGGCCTTGTTGGACGCAATGGTGCCGGTAAAACCACGCTGATGCGGATTATTGCCGGACTACAGGAACCAGAAGGTGGAACAGTATCAAGCCCATCGGGAAGCACAGTTGGGTACCTGCCCCAGGAAATGGCAACAGGAAGCCGGCTAAATGTGCTGCAGGAAGCCATGACAGCTTTTGAGGAGGCCCGGCATCAGCATCACCTGATGGATAAATATTCAGCCGAACTGGCTGAACGGACTGATTATGAAAGCGAGTCCTATTCCAAGCTTATCCAGCGGCTTAACGAGGCCACGGACAGGTTTCATCTTCTTGGGGGGCAAAATATGCAGGAGGAGGCAGAAAAGGTGCTTAAAGGACTTGGTTTTGAGCCAGCAGAATTTATTAGACCTCTCAGTACTTTCAGCGGGGGGTGGCAGATGCGTGTGGAACTGGCCAAGATATTGCTTAAAAAACCTGATGTCATATTACTCGATGAGCCGACCAATCACCTTGATATTGAGTCGATTCAATGGCTAGAAGATTTTTTGATAACGTATAGCGGCTCCGTGGTATTGGTGTCGCATGACCGGGCTTTCCTGGATAATGTGACCAACCGCACCATTGAAATCATGAATGCACGCATATACGATTATAAGGCCGGGTATTCGAGGTATGTTGAGTTGAGGGAGGAACAAATGGAACTGCAGAAGGCAGCTTTTGACAACCAGCAAGCCCAGATCGCCCAGATCGAGAGTTTCGTTGAGCGTTTCAGGTATAAGAGCACGAAAGCCCGGCAGGTGCAGTCGCGTATCAAATTGCTTGATAAAATGGAACGTGTGGAAGTGGATGATCCCAATTCGTCGGCCATACATTTCCTTTTTCCACCGGCCCCGGCATCGGGGAGGGTAGTGGTTGAATGCAAGGATCTTACTAAAAGATACGGTGAGAAAATCGTTCTGCAAAACCTGGACCTGGCCATCGAGAAAGGTGATTTTGTTGCTTTTGTAGGTCGTAACGGGGAAGGAAAAACTACCCTTGCAAAGATAATTACAGGGGAACTGGAATACGAAGGAATATGCAAACTGGGACATAATGTGAAGATCGGGTATTATGCTCAAAACCAGGCTGAACTTCTCGATCCCGAGAAAACGGTTTTTGAAACTATAGATGATGTTGCCGTAGGTGAAATACGGGTAAAAATCAGGAATATACTGGGCAGTTTCCTGTTTGGTGCCGAAGCAATCGATAAAAAGGTAAAGGTGCTTTCGGGTGGGGAAAAAGCCAGGCTGGCATTAGCCAAACTGCTCCTGGATCCGGTAAACCTGCTGGTGCTCGATGAGCCTACCAATCACCTGGATATGGTGAGCAAGGATATACTGAAGAATGCACTGCTCCGCTATGATGGTACGCTGGTCATTGTATCGCATGACCGTGATTTCCTTCAGGGATTGACCGATAAAATATTTGAATTCCGGAACCGGACTATAAAAACCTGGCTTTGTGATGTAAATGATTTTATCAAATCACGAAAACTAGCTAACCTGGCCCAGTTGGAAGCCCGGAGAGTAGAACAACAGAAAGCCGGGGAGAACTTTTCGGATAATAAGCTTAACTACGAAAGACGTAAACAACAGGAGCGGGAAATACGCAAGCAGGCTGCCGTGGTTGAAAAGGCTGAAAAGGAAATAGAAGCTATAGAGAATGAAATATCCCGATACGACCAGCTTTTGGCTGATCCTGACAATCACAAGGATACAGGGAAAAGTGCTCGTTTATACCAGCAATACCAGTCTCTGAAAAAAGAACTGGAATCAAAAATGGAATCCTGGGAACTGGCTCATTCCGAAATGGAGACCATGCAGAAAAGCGGGGAAGCGGAAGGGTAAAGGGATTTATGATTTACGATTTTTGATTCGCTGAAGTATTACAGGAAGAATTAAATCGGAAAATTCGTTTTTCGGGATTGCTTAATTCTCCCTTTCCATCAGCCCTGTAGCATATTCCTGGAGCGATTCCATGGCTTCGAAGGGTAAGCTGATACAGGAAAGGTAGTGCAAGGCTTTCTGGTAGTATTCGTTGATAAGATTACGGGTAAGTTTTTCAATATTCAGTTGGTCGAAAATATGCTTCACTTTCAAGACTTTTTCGGTACTATCAATAGTGTGTGAGGCATAAATCACACTGAATTCGTTAGCACGAAGTCCGGCTGTTTCGGCTGCTTTCAGGTACAGGTAGGTCTTTTTACCCGCTATGATATCGCCACCGCTCACTTTTCCAAATTTCTCCTGTACCCCGTACACATCAAGCAGGTCATCTTTGAGCTGGAAAGCAAGTCCGATATTGATTCCGAAATCATAAATATGATCACAATCCACGGTTCCCGCCCCTGCAATGATTGCTCCTGTTTTCAGGCTGGCAGCCAGCAATACAGCCGTCTTTAGCCTGATCATTTCCATGTAATCATCAATGGTTACATCGGGGCGATTTTCATAATCCATGTCGTACTGCTGCCCTTCACATACTTCGATGGCGGTTTGGTTGAATAATTCCACGACCTGGGAGATAGCCTGTTGGCGTGTGCGAAGCATGTATTTGTTGGCCAGGGCAAACATGGTATCGCCGGCTAAAATGGCAACATTGGAGTTCCATTTTTTGTAAACGGTTTCTTTGCCACGCCTGAGGGGGGCAGCATCCATAATATCATCGTGCAGCAGGGTGAAGTTATGGAACAGTTCAATTCCGATGGCAGGATTAATGGCATCGTTAATATCGCCGCCAAACATCTGGCAGGATGCAAGTACCAATAGTGGTCTTAATCGCTTTCCTCCAAGGCCTAATGTGTAGGCTATAGGATCATATAGATCGGCAGGGGCCGATGGGAAGCGAATTCCGGCGAAGGCCTCATCGATGCGGAGTTGCAGATCCTGAATCTCGTTCATTGCCGGCTTATTTTTCCTGTTCGGGAAGGTTCATCAGGTAGATGCCATACCCGCTTTTAAGCAGGGGCGCAGCTATTTTTTCGAGTTGAACCCTATTAATAAATCCCATACGGTAGGCAAGTTCCTCGATGCAACCAATTTTCAGGCCCTGTCGCTCTTCGATGACCTGTACAAACTGAGAAGCCTGCAGCAGGGAAGCAAATGTGCCGGTATCGAGCCAGGCAGTGCCACGACTTAGTATACCGACTTTTAGTTTGCCCTGTTCCAGGTAATACCTGTTAACGTCGGTTATTTCGTATTCACCTCTTGGGCTGGGTTTAATATTTTTGGCCACTTCTACTACGCTGTTGTCGTAGAAATATAATCCGGGAACGGCATAATTTGATTTGGGCTTCAGGGGTTTTTCTTCGATGGAAATAGCATTCTGATTCTCATCGAATTCAACGACTCCATAACGATCAGGATCAGAAACATGGTAGGCGTATACCACTCCGCCTTCGGGATCACTGTTTTCCTGTATCAGTTTCTGAAGGCCAGTACCGTAAAAAATATTATCTCCCAGTATAAGGGCCACTTTATCCTTCCCAATGAACTTTTCTCCGATAACAAATGCCTGTGCCAGTCCATTGGGAATGGCCTGTTCAGCATAAGTGAACGAACAGCCCAGATCAGAACCATCACCGAGGAGTTTTTCGAAGTTTGGCAGATCATAAGGCGTGCTTATAATCAATATTTCGCGTATGCCAGCCATCATCAACACCGATAAAGGATAATAGATCATGGGCTTGTCATAAATAGGCATCAACTGCTTGCTTACCGCTAACGTAAGAGGGTGCAAACGGGTACCGGAGCCACCGGCCAGGATTATACCTTTCATAGATTCAGTAGTTTAGATTCAATATGTTTATAAAGCTGCGATAGTATTCAGTTTCTTAACCTCCGTTTTTGTGTGTGTCATCATCATCGCCATCGAAAATCTCAATGATCGGCTCAGCCTTAAATGCCTTGGTGACCAGGTATTTATCCAGGACCAGGAGCATTGAAGGTAATACCATGATGTTAAAGAACATAGCAATGAACAAAGTAGTTGATACCAGCATCCCCAGGGCCTGGGTTCCACCGAATCCCGAAACCATAAAGACACTGAATCCTAACACCAGCACAATCGAAGTGTATATCATGCTGAAACCTGCTTCGCGCAAAGCTTTGATGGTAGAGCGGCTGATATCATTACCGGTAACTTTTAGTTCGTGCCGGTACCTGGAAAGGTACTGAATGGCATTATCCACGGAAATGCCGAGAGCAATGCTGAACACAATAATGGTGGATGGTTTGACAGGGACGCCCGTGAATCCCATAATAGCTGCCGTAATGATGAGCGGAATGATATTGGGAAGCATGGATACGACTATCATTCTCACACTCGAAAACATAAGCGCCATTAAAAGCGAAATAAAGCCTATTGCCAGTAAAACGCTCTGGAACAGGTGTTTAATCAGGAACTCGGTTCCCCTTGCGTACACGAGGCTGTTTCCGGTTAAGACCACATTGTAGTCGGAAGCAGGGAAAATTTCTGCTACTTTGGGCCGTATGCTGTCGAGCAAACGGTTCATCTCGTTGGTGCTTATATCGGCCATCTGGAAGCTGACCCTTGTATAGCGTTGGGTACTATCGATAAAAGCACCCAGCATATGCTTCTGTCCGTCTGCTTTACGAGGGAAGTAAGACAGTACAAAATTCTTTTCCTGTGAATTAGGCAGGCTGTACATTTCAGGATTACCGTTAAAATAGGCCTGCTTGGCAAATTTTGCCAGTTCCGCTATCGAAAGCGGTTTGGAAAACTCTTTGTTTTTAAGAACTTCCTGTTGCAATTCATCGATTTTCTGAATGGTAGGGAGCCTCATTACACCTTTCTTCTTTTTTGTATCTATAGAGATTTCGAAAGGCATTACTCCGCCAAACTGTTTTTCGAAGTACTTCAGGTCCTTATACAATGGATTGTTTACGCTGATATCATCAACCACTTTACCGGACGTACGCATCCGCAACATGCCTACTATCCCGATAACCAATAATATTCCGGCTATCGAAAAAATCCATTTACGCTGGTACTGTATCAGATAAATAATCTTGTCGAGCAGGCTTCCGAATGCTTTATTGTCGAGGTGTTTCAACTGCTTCGGGGTGGGGGGCTTCATATAGCTGAATATAATAGGCAGCAAGAGAATACAAAG
>JBAXXB010000310.1:0-5356 GCA_037128115.1 Bacteroidota bacterium | reverse complement strand
TCCCGATAAGTCAGAAGAGCTTTGAAGATATAGTGGTTACGATATCGCAAAACTGTTTCCAATCTTATCTTTCCGCCAGAAGCGGTTGGATGTGGCACCTTGCCCGTTATATAACGGACAGGTTGTCAAGGCTTCAAAGGTCCATTCCCTCAGCCTTTCTTGATAAGTGGTAGTATAAAGAACTGTTGCAAAATTAAAACCTTTTTGAATACAAACACAAATATGCAATTAATATTATATGTTTCCGGATTTTATGCGCCACATAAATTCAGCTATTTTTGAATCTAATATTGATTCCCGGCCAATCTTTTTCGAACTTAAACAACCCAGTTTTGTTTTCCTGTAACCAAAACTGTAAGAATGCAAAGGCTAGTCTTTATACTTTTTGCATTTCTGATTATTTCAGGATGCAAAAGCAATACTATCAAACTCAACAACCAAATGGATGTAACTATAAATGAAACGAATACAGATACCGCAACCTTCGCAGCCGGATGTTTTTGGTGCGTGGAGGCAGATTTCCAGGAACTAAAGGGAGTAATCTCCGTGACGTCAGGATATACCGGTGGAAAGATCAGTAATCCCACTTACCGTGAAGTTTGTTCCGGACTTACCGGACATGCCGAAGCCTGCATGATTGTATACGATCCCAAAATAATCACCTACGATGAATTACTTGAGGCTTTCTGGGCCGCCCACGACCCCACCACGCTGAACCGCCAGGGCGCTGACCAGGGAACACAATACCGCTCGGCTATTTTTTACCATAATGAAAAACAGATGCAACTCGCCGAAGCCTATAAATCCAAACTGAATTCCGAAAAGGCTTTCGATAAACCAGTTGTCACGGAAATCAGCCCGGCAACGGCATTTTATAAAGCCGAAGACTATCATCAGAATTATTATGATCAAAATGGCAATGCCCCCTATTGTACTTTTGTAATAGCACCAAAGCTGGATAAATTCAGGAAGGTCTTTAAAGATAAGCTGAAACAAGCAGATGTTGAAAAGAAATAATGGCTTCTAATTAAACAATCGTTTATTTGTTGACCTTATAGTATTTTTTTGCTTCCTGATTTGTACAACATCACGTGTGCATCTTCCATGGTAACGAGGCAGCCATAACGCACATTTTCCAGGTACGGTTTTATTACTTCGAAAAAAGCTTCAATTTTGGAACCTTCGTCGATAATTTCAACCACCACCGGAAGTTTGTCGTTGGTTTCCCAGAATTTTGCCGAATGTATTACGCTGCTGCCACCATATCCCATAACTCCTTTATGAACCGTGGCGCCAGCCATCCCATTGCGCCTGGCAGCAAATACAAGCATTTCATAGAGCGGGCTGTGCTTCAGTTTATCCGTGGAACTGGTATACACCCGTAAGATCTTAACATTATCATTGGTCATCATGATTACAGGATTTTGGTTAGCATAAGGCCTGCGAAAGTAGCCAGCAATCCTATGAAAATACTGCTGCCGGTATATAGGAAAAAATTAAAAATCTCGCTGTCACGCAGCATGGCCATGTTTTCGGCTGCAAAGGCTGAAAATGTGGTAAAACCGCCGCAAAAACCAACCGTGAGGAACAAACGCCATTCGCTGTTTATGAAATTCCCTTTCTCAGAAATCCCGTAAATAAGCCCAATCAGGAAACAGCCTATTACATTTACGGCAAAGGTGCCAAAGGGAAATGAGGATGGGAAATAGAAAGCTACCCAGCGTGAAGTAAGAAAGCGTGAAACGGTTCCCAGAAAACCTCCGGTTCCGGCGATAAGGACTAATTTGAACATGCGGGCATCTTGGTTCTATAGGTTTTGGGGGTTAGGATTTAGGGATTAGGGCAAAATCCAGACTTATGATCCAAAATTAATCTTTTTTTTGAGACACATGCCCGGATACCTTAATCTATCACTTAAGGCTAAGTCCGGAAATTAAAAAAGGTGGGACTCTTGCTGAGCAGCAGAATCTCACCTCATTTTATTATTCTAACCTATCCCCTCCCTAATCCTTCATTCTTCATTCTTCATTCTTCATTCTTCATTCTTCATTCTTCATTCTTCATTTTCTCTCTCATTTGCATAAAAAAGTTGAAGATAAATATTACTCTTCCATCATTTTAAGGCAATGTTGAATATTTGTCCAGGTGCGTTCGATGTCATGATCGAGTCCGACGCTAAATCGGACCAATCCTTCCGATAGCCCCATATCATGCTGAACATCTTCCGGCACTTCGCTGGAAGTACTCTTGCCTGAATTGCTGAACAGGGTCTTAAAATAGCCAAGGCTTACAGCCAGGTATCCTACATCGTGCATTTCCATGAGTTCCATGAATCTCGAAGCCTTCTCGCTGGTGATCATATCAATTGAAAGCATGCCTCCAAATCCGAAATCAGGATTCATCATTCGCTTCAGGGTCTCGTGGCCTTTGTGATCCGGTAAACCGGGGTAACTGATCTTCAAACCTGCCTCTTTCATTTTGATCGCCAGGTACATGGCATTCTTACTGTGCTGCTGCATGCGGATATGCAGGGTATGCAGGTTTTTCAGAATGCTCGACGAACGCATAGGATCGAGGGCTGGGCCCAGGAGCATAGCGGTTCCGTTGTTGACATCGATCAGCGAATTAATAAACTCATGCGATCCGCAGATGGCACCTGCAACACAATCGTTTTTGCCATTAATGAATTTGGTCATGCTGTAAACCACAACATGCGCTCCCAGTGCGGCCGGCTGAATGATCATGGGAGTAAATGTATTGTCGACCATCAGTATTACCTTGTGCTCATTGGCGATAGCAGCCAAAGCACTGATGTCAGGTACCTGCAGCATAGGATTGGTCATCGACTCAGTATAGATGATCTTCGTTCCGGGTGTTATTGCTTTTCGAACCGCATCAAGATCGGTTATATCCACGAAAGTGGTTTCAATTTTGAACTTCGGCAGGTAATTCTGCATAAAAGCGAAAGTACCTCCATAGGATGAAACACTCGAAACGATATGATCGCCCGCATTGCAGAGCTGCAGTATAGCAGAGGTGATTGCGGCCATACCTGAGGCTGTAACCCAGCCTTCTTCGGTACCTTCCATGGCTGCCATCACGTCGGCAAGATATTTATTGCTGGGGTTCCAGTGCCTTGAATACAGGAAACAACCTTCGGCCTCACCATGAAACGTATCCGCCATGGTCTTTGCCTGCAAAAAGGTGTATGTAGCTGAATCCGTGATGGATGGATTTACATCACCAAATTCGCCAAACTGCTTCATTTCGAAAATTGCGCGCGAAGGATCGTGTTTCATAGGACTGATTTTTTTGTGAAATTACTGATTTATTTAAGGAAAACGGAAATTAAACTTTGAAATGCAAAACTACCAGATGTTTAAACAATCAGCAATATTATTGATATTCTGAAACCTTTATTCGAATAATATTTTAAATTTGAAACATATTTCGAATTTTTCGTTTCATTCTTAACTAATACCCGGAACTCAATGCCGTTAAACTTTCATCTTGATGCACTCGACCGGCGCATTGTTGAGCAGTTAATGAAGGATGCCCGCATGTCGTATGTTGAAGTAGCCAGGCAGTGCAAAGTTACCCATACCGCTGTGCATCAGCGTATTCGCAAGATGAAGGAAGCGGGAATCATCTCAGGATCTCAACTTATATTCAACCATAAAAGCATGGGGTATCTTACCTGCGCCTTTATCGGCATCCAGGTAAATCTCACTTCTACCAGCACGCACAATGAAGTCTTCAACAAGATCAGGCAAATCCCCGAAATTGTCGAATGCCATCACATCTCTGGCAAATACTCTTTACTTATCAAGATCATCACGCGTAACAACGAGCACTTGAAGCAGGTGATCGTGGAGCAGATACAGGCCATCCCCGAAATTTCTTTTACCGAAACCTTTATATCACTGCAGGAAGGCTTCTCCAGGCAACTGCCGATTGGCTAAAGTCTACAAAATTTAAAATTTTGTATTAAAACTGTAGATTTTAATGGCTCTCAAGGTAGAAATGCATGTTTGGGGAGCAGTCACCTTCAACCACCGACTGTTAAGCACATGAAATTAATGTTTTTTATTTTTTGATGAGTTCAGTCAAGTCGAATGATTGTCGGAGAAAACTACCTTAGGGCAATAGCTGTAATTGCCAGATTTATAAACATATGATTTATGAAACAAGCTTATGAACATCGCCCGGTTCTCAAACCAGTACGTTCAATTCCGGATTATTTCCTTGAAGCTATAGCTTTGTTAGGCCTGCTGGCTTGCTGGATACTGCCGCTAATCGTATTTCAAAAGTTACCCGATACCATTCCTACCCATTATGGACTGAATGGCCAGGTTGATGATTGGGGCAGTAAATGGAGCATTTTCATTTTGCCCTTTATTAACCTGTTCTTATTCACAGGCCTGCGAATCCTGTCGCTGTATCCGAATATCTACAACTACCCCGTGAAAGTTAACGAAGAAAACGCGTTGGACCTTTATACCAAAGGAAGCCGTTTAATCCGAATCATCAATATGATCATTGTCCTGGTATTTTTGTTCATCGAATGGCAAATATGCCATGTTACTGCAAATACCAAGCTTCCTTCCTGGTTCCTACCCCTGGTCATTGTTATCCCTATTGTACTTCCTGTAACCATGGCCTTAGCACTGACTAAAAAATCATCCTCCGTGAAACCAAGCTAAATCCAGTTTTAACCCAAATAGAACTAGTTACCTATAAATCTCATTTTCAGCCCTTTAATTAATATATCTCATTTAATATATTTTAGTACTTTTGCAAAAAAAAAATAACTAACCAATAATTATCAAAATGAAGAAAGTTATAATCCTGGTGCAGGTTATTGGCCTTACCATGTTGATGTCGTGTAAATCAGGCGGTCCCGGTTCAAAAGGCGGCAGCCCCGACCAGCCTTATGGAGAAAAAAGTGGTATTGTTACCTACAAACCTATGGATATGATGGGTGTAAAAGTTACCCAGACTCTCTATTTTGAAGATTATGGTAAAAAAGAAATGCGTGAAACTGTCATTGAAGGAAATATGACCGGTATGGAAATGCGCCAGCATACCATCGACATACGGGACGGGAATGTGACCTACCATTATGAACTCGAGAATAAATCAGGCGGACAGGACAGGGCATCCAAAAATGCCTATAAGTCAACTATCTCACCCGAAATGTTTGAACAGATGAATATTTCGTCACTAAGTGATAAGATGAAAGTGAAATTCTCGTTCAAAGACGAAGGTAAAGAAACTGTAGCAGGACTGGAAGGAATAAAGTATTCTATTTGTCCTGACAGCGCCAACCCGCAGAACCGTGTTATCGGAGTACATT
>JBAXXB010000309.1:0-5359 GCA_037128115.1 Bacteroidota bacterium | reverse complement strand
CGCCCGTTAGCTTTAGCATCCAGATATCTTTGTCATTACCCAAAGCATGGTGGTTATTGGTTATATCCCCATCTACCGATTGGGTATGCCCAAATACGATAATGTCGCCGGTTGAGGTTTGGAACAATCTGTCTGTGACTTCATCATTGCTGCCTCCAAAGCACTTACCCCAGAGTTTATTGCCGTTTTTATCAATTTTATATATCCAGATATCTGCAGTCGGGTTTCCAAGATGATCATATCCTTCATGATATCCCGCACCTTCAATATCCAAATCGCCACCAGCAGTTTGTGCACCAATTATATATCCATCCGTAGTTTCCAAAATGCAATCAACCTGATCAATACCACTACTCCCATAACATTTCTGCCATTCCATTTCTCCATTTGCATTTAATTTAACCAATACCGCCTGTATGCCTTCATCGTAACATTCAACATTGCCACCCGGGTCGGAATGAAGTGAGCCACCCGCAAGACAACCACCATCACTGGTAGCCACTACCGTAATTCCGTATTCAATCCAGGGTGAACCTAAGGTATAATCCCAAACTTTATTTCCATCGCTGTCTAATTTCACAACCCAAAAATCCCAGAAGCCATAATACGAACTTGCATCTCCAATATAAGAACCGGGATCACCATCCGGTGAATTGAAAAATCCTACAACTATAATTCCTGCATCAGCAGTTACTGCAATATCCTCCATTTGATCAGATCCTGTTCCACCAATAATTTTATCCCATAACTTATTCCCGCTGCTGTCAATTTTTATAATCCAGATATCTTTGCTACCGGGATATGGATCATACGTAACATCACCTCCACCATCATACGTAGCACCCATTATGTAGAAACTATTTTCTGTAGCTTTTAGAATTCTATATGCACCGCCACCAGTTGAAGAACCGTAATATTTTTGCCAAATTACATTTCCGCTTATATCAAGTTTTTGAAGCCATATAAGGGACAGTCCTGCATTTGGCGTTCCTTCAGGTTGTACCTGATTCACTAATAATAAGTAACCATTACCGGCCATTGTTATGTCATATGTAAATTGAGTTAAATCATTGCTAAAACATTTTTGCCAGTTAAACCTGATTTGCTGGGCATATAATATTGAACTGGTAAACAGCAAGACAAAAAGAATCACAATATTTTTCATTATAAAAAAAATTAAGTGTGGCCCCAATAATAAGGAGCCACACTAAGTAAAACAACTACTTCGAGATCACTAATTTGCCTGTCTTTGAGGCTTTGCCGCAAGTAACCGTATACAGGTACATGCCGTTGGCAATATTGCGCGTATCGAGCATATATTGCCCCTGCAGGCCTTTTAGCTCAACCGAAAGCACTTTGCTGCCGCTCAGATCGGTAATCTCAAGCAAAGCAGTAGTTTCGGTTTCGGGTAACCTAAAATCGAATGCAGCCCAGGAACTTGCAGGATTCGGACTAACTTCGATTTCCAGTCCATATATTTGTGCCCATATTCCCGGATTTATCTGTCCTTTTTTATAAGAGGCAGTAGTTGGCATATCGAAGCACTCATCGTATGTTGCACCATAAAATGAATTTAATACGCCCCTGGCTAAGGCCCTGGCTTCCGAAGGCTGACTGGATGCAATGTTTTGCAACACATCCAGTTCAGTTGCGTCAAGTGCGTCAAGTCGCCTATTGCTTATATATAGTGTTTGATATAATGTAATTATATTGATCAGGTCATTATTTGCTCCAATTTCGCTTTCGTTCAGTTTATACAATTGGGGTTGAATATTGGCCAGGCTAAGTGCTGCCATATAATTGTCTTCCTGCATATAGCTGGCAATGATCTGTCTGTCGGCAACTGGTCCGCCCAGGTTATCGAGCCAGTTACGCAACTCGCTATAATCGGTAATGGAGTCCAACAGTATGCTCCTTATCATATCGTTGGCGGCCCTGGTTTTTTCACGGTTGTATTGCGACATTTGCTCTTGTAGCACCGTTTTGTATGTCGTTCCTTCGGCAATTTGGCGCAAGATGTCGATCATATATTCGGGTAAAGGATTTACCTTGTCCTCCATATATTTTATCAAATCATCCATTTTCAGTTCATCGGGGTTAGCCGCCAGTATGTCGAAAATTACCGATTCGGAAAACACATCGGTGCGGTCGGCAACTGTTTGCAGCACCTCGCTGCTCAGATGTGGCGAAGCACCAAGCAGTTCGGCACGTAAAGCCCACATATCCTGTGGCAAGGCACTTGCTATATCTGCAATTTTTTGCTCAGTCGAACCACCATCTTTTAGGTTATCGTATAAAGTTTTTACAGTATTATAGTTAGTGAACGCAAGGGCGTATTGCAGTTGGCGGGATTCTTTTTCAGCTTCAGAAAGAACTATTGAAGCTGTATTGCCACCCTCACCATAATGCGAAATGCACGGGTTTGAGATTTGTTTTGGCTCTTTTGTAACATGATAAAGCTTGCTCAGGTTAGGATCTGCATTATCATAAGGTTCTTCATCGGGTTGATTGGCATTATAGTAATAACCTACCTCAAAATCGCCACCATTGTAAAAATGCCAGAGTGCACCGCTCTGCGTAAATGTATTGCCTGTAACCAAAGCATTGTTGCCCTGTTCGCTTTGGATTCCTGATTTTTGCTGAGGAAGACCATCCTCTTTCACGTAAAAGTCAGCCCAATTGCTATAGTTTTTGTTGCAGAAATAAGCCAGACCATTAAAGTAATTATCGCCATAGTTAATATTCTGTGCAATGTTGGCATAGCTAAGGCCTGTAAAGGTATTGCCATAGATTTCGTCGGTTGCCTGGCAATTATCAACCAGTATACCCGAATAATTCCCAGCCGGGGCATTAGCCAATTTTGAAAAAGAGTTATCCTCGATTGCGAAGCCTGAACTTTGTTCCAGATAAATACCAAACCCTGAGGTAGATGTACAGCCGGGGGTATTATTACGACTTACCTGAAAATCGGAATTTAGTACCACAGGATTAAGAATCCCGTTCACTTTGATGCCATACTCATTGTCAACAAATTCAGCTTTGTTGACATTAAATGTGTTTGCTGTTTTCTTGACAACTTCAGCAAAAATACCATACCTGAATCCGGATATTTTGCATGTATTGTAATGAGTACAAGGCACAGCGTTACTTAAAGCATCGCAAATTCCCACCAGATGAAAACCAGCCGAGTAGGCGGCAATAGCCAGGTTCCACTCCGAAACCCCGGCAACGTTTTTTGCCAGACTGAAATCACAGCCGCTAAAAGCAAAGCCCTTGATATTAGCCAGATCAACATGTTTGTAAAAAGTATTGGCAGGGATATAATTTGTGTTGATTTCGAAGTTGCAATTTACGACGGTGCCCCTATAATCCATTTCACGCGTAGGATAATTAGGATGCGAATTCCTGTAATACAGTGCATGTATACTATTGGTATTGTTGATAAAAGTACTGTTGGTAGCGTTTAGTATTCCGCCTGTTTTTGAATAATCCTTTGGTTTCCAAAGATCAACGGCACAAATGGCATTTTCAATGGTTGATCCATTAAGTTCCAGGTAACCTTGCTGGTAAACACCCTGTGCATTGGGGTATTGGTTTGCGTTTACATTCCCCCACACCTGTATTCCCTTCCAGGGTTTATTGGGGCAAGCATTGGTAATGGTGCTGTTATTGGCAATAAGTTTACCACCGGGTTCAATAATAATTGATGAACCGGTAGTCATACCCAGGGTTACTCCTGTTAACCGGAGTATACCCCCTGCCTGTATGGTTATTGTTCCCGATCTATCCGATTCACTTGATGGCATCGTATAATCAGTGCTAATAATTCTGCCTTGATAATTCTGGGCCAATTGTATGGCCGTATTCGCATTCGGGAAACCATAACCCACATGGTCATTCCAGCCATCAGTATTAAACGAATAAGTAAAACCGTTTTCAATGCTTGCCTTAAAGCAACTCTGTTTAAGTATATTAAAAACCTCATCATGTGTTAAGGTGGGATTAACTGAATACATAAGCGAAACCACACCGGCTAAAAGTGCTGCCGAAACTTCAGTACCCATTCGTGTAATATATTGAGTGCTTGGGGTAGCGCAAGAGCCACTATTTGTAGGTGCAACATAACTGGTAACAAAGTCTAAATTTGTGCCAAAGCAGCTACCTCCTGTGGAGGGTTTGTAATATATTTGATGAGTTTCATCAACACCTGCAACCGAAATTAGCCGGGCTACCGTAGCAGGGAATCTTAAATCAGTAGAAATAGACTGACCTGGAACCCAATTACCAGCAGAAGTAATAATGGTAACCTGATTACAGGGATTATCCAGTATTTCATTAACTTTAAGAATAAAGGCATTCATATCATCAGCGGACGGATTGAGATAGGTTCCCGTGATTAATATTACTTTTGCACCCTTTGCAACGGCATAATCCAAACATTCCGGCAGTCTGGCAAGGCTGGCAGCATCAAGTATTCCAAATTCGTTGGGTTCACCATAATCAAATTTAATCATCATTGGTGTTACCCCCGGTGTATAAATCCCATTTTGTGTCCAACCACCGGCAACGCCAAATATACCATCTCCATTATTCGTCTTAGAGCATATTAGTGATGTCATTTCAGTCCCTTGGGTAGGATGCCAGGGGGTGCAAATCGCCGAGGTATTCGTGTTCATGTCCAGAAAATTGTAACCTAACTGGTTATCGGGATTTGGCATATCAAGTTGCCCCCAGTCATTCCCATTCGAAATGATAGTAACTTTTACATTGGGGTCACCGGTAGTTATGTCCCAGGCTGCACGCAAATTTAAAAATTGTTCCGAAGGTTCTCCAAAGGGATTCCCTACCCAGAAAGTTGGATCAATGAAATATCCGGGCGGATTGGTCGCAGGATCGTTGGGGAAAGACTTCTGTCCTTGGGCAGTTTTACCAAAAGGATTTAGAGTAAAAAACAATGCGACAATAAAAATAAATAATTTAAAATGAAGGGGGGGGGGTAATTGTTTCTGTTGTGCTGCATTTTGCATCCTCTAGTTGAAGTTTTTGTTTTCATAATTAATTGGGATTTAGTTGATAATATGTAAATTTAGGCTTAATAATAACAAAGAAAGTTGGTACTGATAATCTTTACTTTTAACAGGAAACTGGAAATTTGGTAAAAAAAACAAGCTGGAATTATATGATAGGATTTGCTGGTTTCAGGCCTAATAGAATTCGTATATCATTTTGTAGGATGTAAAATATCAAATATGACATGCAATACTACAACAAATAATCCATATTTGTATGAAAGGTAATACGCATTTCACAAAGATGCGCATCTCCAAGAGACTGTAAATTAAACTTTTTCATACGCCTT
>JBAXXB010000308.1:0-5435 GCA_037128115.1 Bacteroidota bacterium | reverse complement strand
AACACACAGTTTTCGAAACTGAAAGACAGCAGGAAGGAGTTACAGTCGTTAAATTGCAGGCCCAGTAATTTACAGTTAACGAAACGGATATCGTTTAACGTAGTATGTTTTAATTGTACCAGGCTGAAGTCGCATCCGTCGAAATTGCATTCGCGAAATACAAAACCGGATAAATCGGCATTATAAAAGTTGCAGTTCTTAAATGAACAATTTTCATACTCTCCTTTCAACAGGGTTTCACCTGCGAGTCCCACCCTTTCAAAAACCTTATTTTCAGTCAATTTGCTGTTTTGTTTATTCAATCATCCGGGGCACCCAGTTGTGGAAAACGAATTATCCACATAGTGCCGAAAACCATGCATCAAAGATACATATTCCCCAACTAGGGCAACATACTATCCAGGTCTTTACCAGGTGGCATACGATACAACCGCCTGGTAACTGGCGGGGCCGGCTTTAAAAAAATCCGGTCACAGGCATCAGGCCCATAAGGGATATGAATTGCCAGGGAAGACGTTACTTTAACCGGAATACAAATTCCCCAAAATTGTATTATTTGTTGAAACGGTATTTTTCGTCGCTCCCGAGTCTTTTAAGCAAGGCATTGACCTCCTTTTTAAGTTCAACTACGAGCAACTCCCTACCCTGGAAATAGCTGTTTGACGTTTCAAGTTCCCTGAGTTTTTTCAGTGCTGCTTCCGAAAGTTTACGCTCGGAGATGTCGGTAAGGGTGAGGAAACATTGTTTGCCATTTTCGGAAATCACTCCCTCCATGTTAACAAATACCCGTGTATTGCCATCGGAGGTAAGGGTTACCAGGCATTGTTCGTTCGACCTGTTGTTGAACACTTTTCCAAAAAATGCATCAAAAGCAAGTTGCGTATCATGTGTTAGAAAATAGTTGAAATCGCACCCCAATAGGCGCGACCGTTCCTTCGCAAGCATGCGCGCGGCGGCAAGGTTTATCATTTCTATTTTGCATGCTGCCGAAAGTGTGATATACCCTGATATGGAAAAATCGTATAATTCGGAAAATTTTTCCTTTGCTATCTCTGCGTTCTCTTTAGCCAGCCGGAGTTCATCATTCTGCAATTCCAGCTCAATCTGGTGTACTTCAAGTTCATGAATAAGCTTCAGCATATCGGCTTCCTGGTAATCCTTCGGGCTGGCATTTCCTTTTTTCTTCATCAACTTTTCGGCTTTCAATCGAAGAGCCGCTTTCTCAGAGACAGGCTTTTTCATAAGGAATATGTTTAAATTTAAGAACAGTGTGCCCGTATGCCGCATACGTAAATACCTGATGACATAAAGTCCATTGCATGGATTTGAATATTTGTCCTGTGCAGATAAGGCTTCGACTTACCTGTTTTCGTTAAAATAGCAGTAGCAGTTTATATTAGTAGTGGAACAACGGAATCCGTATTTTCTTGATAATGCTGTTTAGCCCGTCAGAAACCAGCCTTTGGCACCTAAGGCATTTTCCCAGTCAGGCCGGAAAAACGATTCCCTCAGTTGCATTATGAAGAATATGTATGCGTATTATATCAATGGTTCCTTTAGTCAGTTTTAATTCTTTCGTTGGCTTTTTTAAGTTCAATTTCGAGTTTTTTAGCTACAGTTATATCGGTAAATGTGATCACAAGCCCGTCGATACGATCATCCAGCGTCCGGTAAGGCATAATCCTGACGGTATACCATTTCCCATCGTGTGTTTCTGTAGAATTCTCAATGGATACCAATGTCTTGAGAACCTGCCAGGCATGAGTTGGAAGTTCAGCGTAAACCAACTCCGACACCAGGTCAGTAAAAGGACGGCCAATATCTGTATTCCGCAGTTTAAATATCTGGGTAGCCTGGTCGGTAAACCTGCGTATATTCAGTTCTTTATCCAGGAAAAGAGTAGCGATCTCTGTGCTGTTGAGCAGGTTTTTCATATCATCGTTTGCCCGGATATAATCGCCTACCTTACTCAACAATTCGGCATTCACGGTTTGTAACTCCTCATTCAGGCTTTGCATTTCTTCCTTTGAGGTGGTTAGTTCCTCATTGGTGGACTGCAATTCTTCATTTGTTGATTGTAATTCTTCATTCGTTGATTTCAGTTCTTCCTGCGATGTTTGCATTTCTTCCCGGGTACTTTGCAGGTCTTCATAGCTTCGCTGCAGTTCTATCTCCAGTTGTTTCTGTTTGCTGCTAATGCGTTGTTTCACTTTTTCAGTGATTGCCTTGTCTTCACTAACCACGGCGGGCACATCCGTAAAAACCACCATAACGAGACCCTTCAATAGTTCGGGATTTTCGAGGCGCTGTATAGTCACATCAACATACAGAGTGCCCCCATTGCTGCCGATTTTTATATTTTTCAAAACCAAAGGCTTGAAGTCTTTCATGGCTTTGCGGAATGCACCCGGGAGTTCATGACGCAAGCCTTCGCGTGCCATCGCGTAGATATTCCAGTTTGCTTTCCCGGCAACCGGTTCCAGGTATTTCCCGGTTCGGCCGGTAATATAAAGTATATCTCCATTCCCGTTAACCAGTACGCTGGCCGGGGAAAAGTTCTGCAATAAAACCTGATCGGCGAGGGATTGCACGTTTTCGAAAACTTTCCCGGGTTGTTTCTGTTCGTTTGTCACGGCTTCACGACGATAATAAGAACTTGGAAAATCGATGAGTTCAGTGGGGGATGATACTATTGAGCGTTTGTAAATTTTCAATTTCGGATCGACAACTTTAAAACCCTCAGAATGGTTTCCGGGAGTTTCGGCAGTACCGAGTACCATAATTCCACCTGGAAGGAGACTATAGTTGAAGAGGGCAATGAGTTTCTTCTGCAATTCGGGCTCCATATATATAAGCATATTCCGGCACGAGAGTATGTCGAGCCGTGTAAACGGCGGGTCTTTAATAACATTCTGCGTTGCAAAAACAACCATTTCGCGTATATTGTTATTCACCCGGTACCCATTCCCTTCTTTGGTAAAAAACCGATTGAGACGTTCCAGTGAAATATCGGCAGAAATATTGGACGGGAAAAATCCTCTTCGCGCTTTATCAATCGCATCGCTGTCAAGGTCCGTGGCAAATATCTGCATGGAAAAGGAGGCAATCAGTTTCAGCTCTTCCATAACCTCTTTGAAGACCATAGCCAATGAATAGGCTTCTTCCCCGGTGGAGCAAGCCGGCACCCAGGCACGCAATAAGCTCCCGGCGGGTAAATCCTTCACAAGCAAAGGAAGAACGGTGTTCTTGAGCAGATCCCAAACGGCCACATCGCGAAAAAAGCTGGTAACGCCAATCAGCAGTTCTTTGAACAGGATCTCCACTTCTTTGGGATTTTCCTGTAGAAAGCGGACATAATTTTGCAACTTATCAATCTGGTGAATTCCTTTCCGTCTTTCGATACGGCGAAATAAGGTGTTCTTTTTGTATTGTGAGAAATCATGACCCGATTCATCCCGCAAAAGGAGGATGATTTTATCGAGGTTACTCTTAATTTTACTTTCCATTACCTGGGTGGATACTGTGGTAGGCACCAAACTGAGATAGGCCAATAACCTGGATGGCAATTCATCAGCCGGTGCAACAATATCCGCAATTACCGCTTCGGTAGCGCAATGGGGCATGCTGTTGAACTTGGCCGAACCCGGTTCCTGCACGAGTACGATCCCGTTTTTCTCTTTAATAGCCTTTAATCCCAAGCTGCCATCTGAGCCCATGCCCGATAATATTATTCCTATGCTTTTAGCCTGCATATCGGCAGCGAGTGCCCGGAAAAAATAATCGATAGGCAGCCGCAATCCATGTATTTCGACAGGTTCGAACAACAGCAGTGCGCCATGTAATATCGAGAGGCTTTTATTGGGCGGAATTACATAAACGTTGTTTGGCTTAATTTTCAGCCGGTCGCTGGCCTGGCTGACTTTCATGGTGGTAATGCGCTGTAAGAGTTCCGGCATGATACCGATATGATGCGGGTCAAGGTGCTGAATAACCACGAAGGCCATACCCGTGTTATCCGGCATATTACCAAAAAACTGTTCTAAAGCCTCTAGCCCACCAGCTGAAGCACCTATGCCAACAACAGGAAAATCGATTAATGCAAGGCTATGATGTCCGCCTGCACTTACTTCCGTGTAGGCGGTTTCTTCTTTCTCAACACTTTTTATTCTGTTGGCCATAGCAATTGAGCTCTAAATCTAGTAAAATAGTATTGATGAAACAGCACTTCCACTTCATCCTGTATACAGTCGATTTTATAAGACCAAGGCAGTCTTTTGCTTTGATCCCATCTACTGGATTCCGGTTTTATTTCAAAATCTCCCGGGCTAATCCTGTCAAGCCACATTAACGTCAGTTTATTATCGATAATTAGCCTGGGGGCATGCAATAATCCGGGTGTTTAATATATCCGGTTTCCCCAAGTGCGTTATTATCAATTTTTTCTTCTTTTTATCCGTCGGCAGATCTTACTGCAAATATAAATGTATTTACAGGACTATTCAACTTCACAGGCAAATTAATGTCTTATTCAACAGATGTTGTACCGGCATGTCCTCTATATGTCAATGATTTGGAATAAACCCGGTCTCCCTGTTTTACAATTATCAGTATTAACGGACTGGGGCTGAGCCCCTAACGTATGGTTATTCTGCGTGTAATACTGCAATTCACGGTGCTGATATGAAGCAGATACATCCCGGACTTAAAACCTGAAGTGAGTATGCTTAGTTTTTTGCCTGGTGCGGAATAGCTGTAAACTTCCTGGCCCAGAAGTGAAAGTATGCGTACCTGCCGGAAATCCTCAGGAATTTCTATATTCAACATTCCGGAAACAGGATTAGGGTATATCCTGATTGCTGCTTCCTTTTCAGGAATGCCGAAGGTGATCCGGGCCTCGGTACAAACGGCAATGGATTCGCCAGTGCTATAAATAACCTTGACACAATACCTGTTCACACCATTGGCAACCGGGGAATCCGAATAGGCAGGAACCAGGATTGGAAGCTGGGTGATCAGCGTATCGTTACGGTATATGTGGTATCCTGAAATTTCACCGGTAGCAGGAGCATTCCATACCAGGTTGACAGTTTTGCCAATAACGGTTGCTAATAAACCTGAAACCGGGCTAAAAACGGTTCCGCTTGGCATTGTGCCGGCAAACCTGAATATTCCTCCTTCAGTGCTGGTAGCATTGAAGCCCCCGGCCCACCCCTGGTGGGCGTTCAGAAAGTCAACAGCCAAAAACTGGTCGTTCTCGTTTCCTTCGAAAGGAGCCCATGAATGCCCGCCGTCGAAACTGAAATATATTCCGGTACGATACCCTGAACCATTTGCGATACCACTGCTCACCCAGGTATTCACGGTGCCGGGAACAAAACAGAGATCATTTACCCCGGCCTGGCCTGTCATGGTGACAGCTGACCATGCGACTCCCC
>JBAXXB010000307.1:0-5513 GCA_037128115.1 Bacteroidota bacterium | reverse complement strand
GCGAGGTATACCTGGGTTTCTGGATAGTGATTTTTACCCTGATGGGCTTTTACCTCCTCGGAAAGATCAGGTTTCCTCACGACAGCGACTACCCGGTTGTGAAGTCGTTTCCGCGCCTGATGCTAATTATTGCAACTTTCGCTTTTGTAATTTACCTGGTTCCGGGTTTATGGGGTGCCCCCCTGAAAGGGATTTCCGGCTGGCTTCCTCCCATGGAGACCCAGGACTTTGATATAACTGCAATTATCAGGGATAACAGCAGCAACGGCGGGCCGGAAAACAAAGGAAATATAGCAGAGGCGCCCAAATATTCCAATACCGCACTGAAATTGCCTCATGGATTGAAAGGTTATTTTGATTACGATGAAGCCATGAAAGCATCAAAAGTACTGAATAAGCCTGTATTTGTCGACTTTACCGGCCATGGCTGTACCAATTGCCGCGAAATGGAAAACCGTGTTTGGAGTGATCCCCAGGTACTGAAACGCCTGCGAGAAAATTTTGTCATGGTTGCTCTATATGTGGATGATAAAGTGATTGAATTGCCTAAAAATGAATGGTATACAAGTAAAAAAGGCAGGGAAGTGAAGCTGTTGGGTGCCAAGAATGCCGATATTCAAACGGAAAAATTCGGGACCAACTCGCAACCTTTCTATGTTATATTGGATGGTGACGGTAATATGCTTGTTCAACCCCATGTCTATGATCTGGATATACCTTCTTATATAAAGTTCCTGGATGAAGGTGTGGCCACTTACGATAAAAAGAATAGTATGAAGTAACTCCATCCTTTCAACTCATAATTAGCCCGGCGGTACAATTGTACTACCGGGCTTTTTTTTATCCGGCTGATTAATAGTCGAATGCAAAAATCCAAAGATTAATTTGCAGATAATTTTATAATAGTCGCGAACTTTAGTAATTGTGGCACAGCCTTTGCATCACACTTTATAACAGGGCGTCTGAAGCCCTTGTTAATAAAGGCTTATTTAAATAACACTACTAATCTCCACTGCTATGAAAAAGTTAACCTTATTCCTGCTCCTCACAATGGTCACAGTTTTAAGCGCTGAGGCACACAAACACAGAAATTCGGAAATGACCATTTCGATTCAGACTTTTTACGATCAGTTATCGCCGTATGGCGAATGGATAATCTCGCCAGATTACGGATATGTATGGCGTCCTTACTTCGATACGCCTGAAGATTTTCGTCCGTATTCTTCGGCCGGGAACTGGGTTTATACCACCTATGGCTGGACCTGGGTATCCGATTACGACTGGGGATGGGCAACATTCCACTACGGCCGCTGGTACCTCGACGACTATCTTGGTTGGATGTGGGTTCCGGGAAGTGAATGGGCTCCTGCCTGGGTTTGCTGGGGTAGCTATGGTGATTACTATGGTTGGGCATCCCTGGGTCCGAATGTATATGTAAATGCCAACTATGCATGGTCGGCTCCCGATCCATGGTGGACTTTTGTTCCGGGCCGCAACTTCTGTTCCGAAAACTGGCATAACTATATATACGACAGGCCCATCCGCATAACCAACATCAATCGTATTAATAATGTTTATGCGTGGAATGATGATCGCGATGGCAACCACAACTCCTGGTACCATGGTCCACAGGTGAGTGATGTGGAAAGAAATGGCAGGGGCCGCATCAGGACAATGGAAATAGTTGAAAGCCAAAAGCCTGAAAATTCAGGGGTCAGAAATGAGAGACTTACTATTTACCGCCCGGTTGTTGATGCCAGGCGGGGAGAAGGACGCCCTTCAGCCTACAGGGATATGGGAAATACCCGGACCTGCAGGCAAATTGTGCAAACCAACCCACGGGCGAATGACCCGGGTGAAAACCGTAAGAAAGAAAACCGGGACGAGAATCGCATAATTAATCCCTTACCATCACAGCGAAATGAGAATCCGGAAAGAGGAAACCGAATGAGTCCGAATACCCAGGCCCCGGCATCAAATTCAAGGAACACGGAAGGTCTTAATAATTCCAATAGAAGAAGTGATTTCCCAAATCCGTCGGAACCCAGGACCATTTCAGTACAGGAGGAAACCAGAGTTGAGCCGGTTAGCGGTTCCCAGGTCGTTCCCAGGGGAATTTCAGTTCAGCCTGCACCTGACACAAGGAGGGGAACGTCAGTTATTGAGAGAAGCACTATCGGAAGCGGATCAGGGTTTAACCAACCAACAGCAAATCGCGCTGGGGCAGTAAATTCCGGGAATCGTCAGAACACCCCAAACATTGGAAACGTGAATCCTGTATTTACTCGTGAGTCAGCCGGCAGGCAAAGTCCAGCAGTGCAGGCTTCAAGTGAACAAAGAAACCAAAATACCTCGAATTCAGTCGTTTCGCGCCCTGCAAATACAGATAGCAAACAAATTACCAGGGAAGATCCAAAACAAAAGCAGACCAATACAACTAATGTGAGATCTATAGATCAGCCAGGTGGAAGAGCAGTTCGCAGGTAATTAGAATCTGAAACCTCAGTAAGCGGTCGCGGGCGAAATCCTGCGTCCGCTTTTAGTAGGAATGAATACCATTTTGCATTTCAAACCTTAATGTCTTGTACAAAAGATTCCAGTTTTAGTTTGTGTACAACTTACTTAACTTTGATTTTAGCAATAATATTTATTTTCGGGCTATATTCTATATATTTGTATCTGATTCTTAGGGCCAGAATGTGGGTATTTTCTTAAACTGGTGGCAGAATTATTTATCCGTTAACCTTAAACCAATAAAATGAACTGGGCTTATTTTCATCTGGTGATCAACCACTTTCCAATAATTGGAGTAATAATCGGCACTTTATTGTTATTTGCCGGGCTGGTATTTAAGAACCAGGGAGTTCAGATCAGCGGTCTGGCTACCCTTGTTTTTGCTACCTTAGCTGGGATACTGGCATATTTGACTGGCAATCCTGCCGAAGAGCTGGCTAGAACACTGCCTGATTCTGCCCAAAGCCTGGTGAGCAGGCACGAAGAGATTGCCAGCATTGCGATGTATTTGCTTTTTCCTGCAGGTTTATTGGCTGCGGTCACCTTGTTCATTATGTGGAAAAAGGAAAAGGCTACCCGCATGCTGTTGTTACTGACACTCGCACTATCAGTAATCAGTTGCGCCGTCATGGTCTATGTAGGGCGCACCGGTGGACAGATCAGGCACAGTGAGTTCAGGGATGATGCAACAAAACAATATATGATTCAACACCAGTATGATAAGGAAGAGGATTAGTGCTTCTCCGGATTTTATAATCTGTACCTGAACAATTTTACCCGGGACAAGATTTCCTGCCCGGGACTGTTAGCCATTTCTTATTTTATAATCAGTTTGCCTGTCCAAAGCTTGCTTCCACTGTTGACCCGTATTATGTATAGTCCGGGAGTAAAAGGTGCCGGAAGTTGTGTTGAAGGGATCACTTTCAAAAGTTGGGGAGTAAACGAAAATTTATATTTTAAGGCTACATAATATTTTGATGTACTGGAGTCAAGTCCCAGGGCTAAAACCGGCAAACAACTATTTTTCATATGGGATAATTAAAATGAATGAAAAATCGCCTGTTCTCAAATTTCACGATAATCTGATCCCAGGACTCGAAAAGGTGGCTCACTGAATCAATAATGGAAACACCTGTTTCTAAGTCTATAAACATTTAGTTAAAAGGTAAGTTAATTGGTATTGAAAATCTTTTTATTAAGAGGAAAACAGGGGGTTGCCCCGGCTTCAATAATCCAATACTGTCAATTAACTGATTACAAAATTATTAGCTTTAAATTTAATGCTCTCATTTCAGGATTTAGGAATCAGGCAGAGCAGTGGCAAGCTGGCTTTTAGGCCCAGCTATATGCCTATTATTCGTACTAAAATGTGAAAGGTCCTGCCGGTAAGTGTATTCTCCGGATGCACTGTCTGCTTTAGGTGATTTCTTCGCTGTAAAATTTATAAAACCAGCTGATAGTTTCTATTCCCTTGAAAAAACATTCGAGGTGATAGTTTTCGTTAGGGGAATGCGCAGCGTCAGTATCGAGACCAAAACCCATCAGTATGCTTTTAACACCCAGAACCTGTTCGAAGGTCGAGATAATAGGGATGCTCCCACCGCTGCGCGTAGGGATAGGCTTCTTCCCGTAGGTAGTTTCATAGGCTTTGCTCGCGGCCCGGTATGCAGCCGTATTGGTTGGTGCCACATATGGGTAGCCTCCGTGGTGTTCGGTGACTTTCACGCTTACATAATCGGGGGCTATGGATTCTAAATGGCGTGTAAACAGTTCGGCAATGGTATGCGGATCCTGGTGGGGAACCAGGCGCATGCTGATCTTTGCAAAAGCTTTAGCCGGCAGTACTGTTTTCGAGCCTTCGCCTGTATAGCCGCTCCAGATGCCGTTAACATCCAGGGTCGGGCGTGTGCCGGTGCATTCGTTCACGGTATATCCTTTTTCACAGAGGGTTGCCCGGATATCCAGTTTATTCCTGTATTCAACCAGGTTAAAAGGCGCGCGGGCCATATCCCTGCGTTCGTCGATGGATAGTTCCAGCACATCATCGTAGAAGCCTGGAATCGTAATATGGTTATTCTCATCGTGCAAAGAGGCGATCAGCTTAGCCAGGACATTCGCCGGGTTAGCAACCGCACCTCCGTAAAGTCCCGAATGCAGGTCTTTGTCAGGGCCCGAAACCTCCACTTCCATATAGGCAAGCCCACGCAGGCCAACTGTAATGCTGGGTGTATCAATAGCTATCATGCTGGTATCCGATACCAGTATCAGGTCCGATTTAAGCAGGTCTTTATGCCCGGGAAGCCATTCCGCCAAAGCAGGCGATCCCATTTCCTCCTCACCTTCAATCATGAATTTTATGTTGAACTGAAGCTGCCCGGTTGATACCAGGTATTCAAAAGCCTTTACCTGCATGAAAAGCTGTCCTTTATCATCCACGGCACCCCTGGCGAAGATCTTCCCGTCGCGGATTTCCGGCTCAAAAGGAGGGGAATCCCAAAGCTCGAGCGGGTCGACTGGCATCACATCATAATGGCCATAAACCAGGATAGTAGGTTTTGCCGGGTCTATAATCTTCTCTCCATAAACAACCGGGTGACCCGTGGTAGGCATGATCTCAGCTTTATCGGCGCCGGCTTTTATAAGCTGATCCACCACGTATTGGGCTGTTAATACCATATCTTCCTTATGCAGGCTTTCGGAACTGATGGAGGGAATACGGATCAGGCCGAAGAGTTCTTCGAGGAACCTTGCGGAGTTGGATTGAATATAGTTTTTCAGGTTTTCCATGTGCAGTTTATTTTCAGTTGATAGTATTTGAACGATTTATTTTAGACAGGCATGCTAATCATGCTTTTAAGCGGAACTTCTTTATGCAGGATACCCGGGAATCAATCAGTCTGTTTCCTGAATAAGCTGTTCCCCTTTATTTGAAATATTCAATGTTAAAGGTTTCCCCATCGAATTTGCCACAGGAAAAGTGGGTCACCCAGTCGCCTAGT
>JBAXXB010000306.1:0-5527 GCA_037128115.1 Bacteroidota bacterium | reverse complement strand
AGCAACAAAATAACACACGTTCAACTGATTTGTTTTTTAACAGGAAGGACTTTACTTCCTGGATGGCAATCATGGCAGCTTTTTCTTTAGGGAAACCGTACACTCCGGTACTTATATTTGGAAATGCGACGGAGGAGCATTGGTACTGGGTAGCCAATAACAAACTATTCCTGTAACAAGCTGATAATAAATTGCTTTCATTCTTGTTTCCTCCATGCCAGACAGGGCCAACGGTATGAATAACATATTTTACAACCAGATTATAGCCTTTGGTGATTTTTGCTTCTCCGGTATGACAACCACCGAGTGTGGTACATTCGGCCAGCAAAAGGGGGCCTGCAGCCCGGTGAATAGCTCCGTCAACGCCACTGCCACCCATTAGGGAACTGTTGGCTGCATTTACAATTACATCAACTTCAAGTTGGGTAATATCAATCCGAACGATTTCGATCTGAGCCATATATATTAGGATTTTTTAATGGGTTTTCTTACAAATAACTGTGCCTTTTCGTATTTCACTACTTCAACAGCTTCATTCCTGTCGATATACCCGGTTAGGGCTGTAGCATCGTATAAAATTCCTTCAATCATAACTTTCCCGGCAGGTCTCAGCATGGTATGAGCCATGCCTGTTTTCCCTGTGATGTCTTTGTATGAAGAATCTGCAGAAGTGAAACCATCATTTTTTTGCTGAGTAGCCACCAGGGCAAGGTCGCCAAAAATGGTTTTACCCGTGAAAAGCTTTCGTGTAATGTAAATAGAACCAGTAACCGAGATAAAGAAGGCTATTACCACTATAAAGAATGCTTCTGCCAGTTTGGTGCCGGCACCCGGGCTGAAATCAAAATAGGTATTGTCGATCATGGCCAGTGTCAGCCCCATCAACATTAAGAAAATGCCCAGTATACCGGTAACCCCGAAACCCGGGATCACGAATATTTCGATTGCCAGAAGTATGACCCCTGCTATAAATACCATGATTTCCCAGTTGGCTGCCAATCCTTCGAGGTAATGAGGGGCGAAATATAACAAGGCGGCTATTATAGCGATCAATATAGGGAAAGCAGCCCCGGGTGACTGAAATTCGAAATAAATTCCTGCTATGATGATAACAATAAGAATACCGGCTACCAGCGGGGTAACCAGGAATCCGATCAATTTATCAGTTGCCGTAAGTTGTTGTTCGTGAATGATGTAATTTTCAACGCCTGCTTGCTTGAGTAATCCGGGGATATTCTCGGCCATGGCGTTGCAATACCCGTGTTTCATGGCTTCATGGGCAGTAAAGGTGACCACCTGGCCTGAGTCGTTGACTCCCTCCACATGTATGCGCGGGTCGACCATGGCCTGGGCAATATCCGGATTCCGACCGGTGGCCTGGGCCGTGCTGCGCATCAGCGAGCGCATGTACGACTGGTATTTATCCGGTAATTGTTCACCGGTTTGGTTCACCACCGTGGCAGCACCTATGTTTGCTCCTTCGCGCATATAAATACTGTCGCAGGCAATGGATATCAGGGCCCCGGCAGAAGCCGCATTGTTGTCGATAAACACCCAGACCGGTATTTTGCAATTCAAAATAGCAGTGCGTATCGAATCGGCCGTTTCGAGCAAGCCACCATACGTATTCATGTGCAAGAGGATGATATCGGCTTTAAGTGCTGTGGCTTCCAGCAAAGCCTTCCTTGTCCTGAACCAAACCGGCTTCCCGATTTCATCACTGATATTAAATACGTACACGACTTTTTTAGGCGAAGGTGACAACTGTGCCTTGAGTTCAAATAATGATAAAAATGATGCCAGGAGTAGAAATACAATTATCCGGATATATTTTAACAGTCTCATAACCATGCTCTTTGACAGGCGTATTAAACTTCAAATATAGACATTTCCTTCAGTTTAAACAGAAAGAAACAGAACTAATCAGTAACTTCAGTTAAGATTTTGTTTTCTGAAACTCCTGTATCCATTATTTTAATCATTACCCGGGCAGAAACCAGGTGTGATTCATAGTGATTAGAAATAGTCGCGTCTGATAGAAATTTACTTGTGAGCTTTCCGGTATGCCCTTTTCCATGCCAGCCTTGCCCAGTAATGTCTCTTCCAGTATTTGCCCCAGCTGATCCCCGACCAGATTCGTTCGTGTATGTAATATATGACCAGTTTTACCCCGAATTCCAGTACAGCAATAAAGCCTGCGTTCCCAACACTTTCTCCGATCGAAAGGCTTTGATATTCGTGCGAATAGATGAATACACCCACAAACATGGCACCGGATGCAAAAATCCGGTAAGTGATTGTCTTTAACAGGCTACGCTGTGGGCTGTCGCGAAATATTGTTTCAACGTCTGGTGTTTGCTGGCCAGGCTTTTCAATCATGTTCATACGAATGGGAATAGGATGTAAAAATAGGACTTATCTTTAATAATTGCACATGAAAAATTTCCAGGATAATAAAAATCAAGTCCCAGTTTTATGTGAAGGCTATGATGCGGTTCTTTGGGATTTTGAATTTTAGTTTTGGATCAGAATAATGCAACTGTTTAATTTAGATTGAGTTTGCAATTGTTGTTTTTTGACTTATCGCTTTGTGAAATGAGATTTGACTGCGTCGAGCAGTGGCCCGTGAAGGCAGGTATTGGATGCTAAAAGCTCACCTCCGAAAATATAATCCTGGCCGCCTTTGAAATCGGTCACCGTGCCTCCTGCCTGCTGTACAATTAGCACACCAGCGGCAACATCCCAGGCGTGAAGTCCGTATTCGTAAAAGCCTTCATACCTGCCGCATGCAGTATAGGCCAGGTCGACAGCCGCCGAACCCAGTCTCCTCAAGCCGGAAGTATTCCGGGCAAACCAGGTGAATAGTTCAATGTACCCATCAAGTCTTCCGAAATCATTATAGGGAAACCCGGTCGCAAGCAAAGCATTTCTCATTTCAGGCTGATCTGATACATGAATCACTCTGCCGTTCAGCCAGGCCTTCCCGTTTTTCCAGGCATAAAAACATTCATCCAGGTTAGGTTCATAAATCACACCTACTACCACTTCGTCACCTTCAACCAGGGCGATGCTGACGGAATACAAGGGGATATGATGCAGGAAGTTAGTTGTGCCATCCAGTGGGTCGACAATCCAATTGTACCGATCACCGCGGTGGGTGGCAGTCTGCTCTTCCGTGATAAAACCTGATTCAGGCAATATCTCTGCAAGCCTCTTAACAATAGCAGTTTCAGCGGTCTTATCCACGTAACTGACAAAATCGTGCAGACCTTTGACTTCTATATCCGAAACTTTTACTTTATTTACTTCTTCTTTCAGGAAACGACCGGTTTCTTTAGCCAGCGCAATAACTTCGGTACACAACTTCTGGTAATCCATTTTGATGAATTTATCGGGTTAATATATTGTATGTCATTTTGTTATGCGATATTTATTCCTGTGTTTCAATTTAGGAAAAGGGGATCAGCTTTGTTATTCTATTCAAGCTTTAGCAATGCAAGGTATGTTCAATCTGCTTCAACATCTATCGGGAACCTTGCTTTATATTGTTTTGAATAGTAAAGGATTACTGTAATTCCGGCAATCAGCAGAAATGCCGAAATGATTTCAGCCTGTGAAAGCCGCAATCCTAAAAAGTCGTATTTGTTATTTACCCTGATTTTTTCGATCAGGAAGCGCTCGCTACCGTTTAAAATCATAAAAAAGCCAAAGAGAACTACTGGAGCTTTTATGCGAACTCGCATCAGCCATAGTACGCAAAAGGAGAGAAACGAAACAAGTGATTCGTACATTGAAGTAGGGAAAACCGGGTTTGGAAGTACCATGCAGTTTGTTCCGGTGCAGTCGGGGATAGGTATTCCCTGGTTGATAAAATTATGCGGGAAACCTGAAGCCCAGAGCCATTGAGGCAGCCATGCCAGCCAACCAGGCCTGGCCAGTGTATTGACTATTCCCCAGCAGCCGTCGCCCGAAAAGTGGCAGCCAAGCCTTCCAATGGCATATCCCAGCATTATAGCGGGAGCAGTGCTGTCGATAACCTGCCTCCAGTCGAGTTTAAGAATCCTCATATATACAAGCAGGCCGAGAACTGTGATAATAAAGCCTCCATAAAATGTCAATCCCTGAAACGAAACGAGCGAACTGACAGGGCTCCGGAGAAAACTGCCGAAATTATCCAGTACGTCAAATAATTTGGACCCGAATATTACAAGCACGATCCCGACAACCATTATGTTCCAGGTATACTGGTATGGATGTATTACTACTTCAAAGACTTCATGAGGTGACTTTTTAACAGAAAAATGCTTGAAAAGGTGATACGCTATTGAAATACATATAATTCCAAACAAGGCCACTATACTTCCCTTAGTAGACAGTATATATTGCTGAGGATCTGTTGCAAACTGCCTGTAGTATAGAAAGATTCCGAAAAATTTCCATCCTATGATTGCTGACAGAAATATTCCTGGAATAGCTTCAAACCACCTTATGGGTTTATCCAGGTAAATAGTTTGTTTTCCGGGTTTGAGCAATCCTTCTGTCTCCTTCCTCTTAAGTTCCGCCCGGAATACCAGGGCCGCAGCTACAAATGCAACGGCCAGGAAAAAACCATAGGTTTGCACAGGCAAGTCAATATGGCTTCCAAACAGGTGGTTTATCAGGTCGGAGAGTTTGGGAAACATGCAGCAGCGGGCTTGGGTTTAGGGTTTGGGGATTAGGGTTTGGGGATTAGGGTTTGGGGATTAGAGTTTAGGGTAGGTTGAGTGCAGGTGAAGGGGACGGCAGATAAAAAAAAAAAAATTAAGGTGAATTCATTCCTTGGTAGCGTATTCTTCAGGTAAAGGAAAATCGGGATTCAACATCAAATGTATCATCATCTTTGACTGAAATCAGCTTTACCTAAGTTATCTGGTTAATGAGTGCCGGGTCATAAGGGGTACGTGCTTTTACGTAATTACCTGTAAATCCGTGCATAAAGCCTTTAAGGTTGTCCGATTCCCATAATACTTCAGCAACCTTCCCTAACTGGCTGTTATAAAATTGTTTCTTTATTGATTCTGAGAGTTCGTGCAATACTTGACTCCGACGTCGTTTTTCACGTTCATCCACTTTGCCTTCCATCTGAAGAGCTTTCGTTCCAGGCCTTTCGGAGTAGGTAAATACATGCAGGTAGGTCACATCAACCTTCCTGATAAATTCACAGGCTTCTTCAAAGTCCTCCACTGTTTCGCCCGGGAAACCAACAATAACATCTGCGGCTATGCAGGCATCCGGCATCAGTTCCTTTATCCTTTTTACCCTGTTGGCGAATACCTCCCGAAGGTATTTGCGTTTCATCAGCATCAGTATTTTATCGCTGCCGCTTTGCAGGGGAATATGAAAATGGGGAAGCAGTTTTTCGGAAACCGAAACCAGCATAATAATATCGTCATTCAGGAGTTCCGGCTCAATAGAAGATATCCTGATGCGTTCAATTCCTTCAAGATTAGCAAGTTCCTGCAGTAAGTCCAGGAATGTTTCATTACTC
>JBAXXB010000305.1:0-5549 GCA_037128115.1 Bacteroidota bacterium | reverse complement strand
CCACCACGACCTGGGCCATTAGTGGTACCAGTTCGAAGCTTCAGATTGAAAGCGGTGGAACATTAACTGCCAATAATGCCGTTACCCTGGCGACGGCAACCAACTTCCGTATTGATAACGGGGGAACATATATCCATAACTATGCAACAGCTGCCTCCAGCACAATTTTTGCCGGAACAGAGAGTTTTGCTGCATTGAGCAATATTCGTTTAGACAATTGGGTTAATAATACCACATCAATTACAACCGGCGTTACATTGCCTTATGGTAATCTTGAAATTAACTATTCCGCTAATGCTTCAAACTGGCAGCAGGGCATATCAGGGACAATAACTCTATGTGCCGGGAACTTGACAATCACATCTGTTGGGACAGGAACTATCAGGTTTTCAGCTGGTACGGCACCTACCATAACAGTTGGGGGTAATTATACCCAGGCCGCAGGAACGGTTAATATGGCATCCACAGCAGGTAGTTCAGTTTGTGTACTTAATGTTGCCGGCAATTTTGCCGTAAATGGCGGTAGCTTCACAAGCACTTCCACAGGATCAAAAGTTGTATTTAATGGCAGCGGGACACAGAATTTCACCAATGCAGGAACCATCAGCACCGTTAATTTCGAGGTAGGAAGTTCTTCTTCCCTCAATATGGGCACCCAGGTTTTAACAGGTGGGTCCTTTGCATTACCTGCAGGAGCTACTTTAAAAACAGCTAATACGGGAGGGATTGACGGATCAATTACCGTAACGGGAGCTAAAACATTAAATGCTGCGGCTAACTATGTCTTTAACGGATCATTAGCCCAGGTCACGGGGACATCGTTAACCGCCACCGTCAATAACCTAACTGTAGATAATGCATCCGGGCTAACCCTTAGCAATACTGCACTAACCGTTAACGGTACCTTGCTGATAAACAGTGGAATGAAACTTGAAATTGGCCCGGGCAAGCAGCTTACCGTTGCCGGCACCCTTACCAATAGCGCCGGCAATACAGGTCTTGTCCTAAAGAGCGATGCCACAGGAGCCGGTTCGCTTATTCATAATACGGCAGATGTTCCCGCTACAATTGAGCGGTATATTAGTGGTGCAGCTATTCCTGGCGTTGGAAGCGCCACAGCTTATCATTTTGTTTCAGTACCACTTACCAGCGGAGGAACCAGCAACCAGTTTGCGGGTTCGTACCTATATGATTTTAATGAATCAAGGGACCTTTGGAACAGCCTGGGAGCTTCAACCTCAACCGCACTATATAATTCAAGGGGTTATCTCATCTATTATCCTTCTGACAATATTACCTATCCTTTCAGCGGGAATATGAACAACGGTTCATTCACACCCCTTACCACATTTACCACTGATGATGATACGGTAAAAGGTTATAATCTTGTGCCGAATCCTTACCCTTCGGCTATTAACTGGACAGCTGCATCAGGATGGACCAAAACAAATGTTGAGAATAAAGTATGGATATGGAATAACGGAAGTTATGCCACTTATAACGCGGCCGGACCTGACAGTACCTCTGGCGGAAAACGCTTTATTCCGGTTGGCCAGGCTTTCTTTGTACATGCCGATGGGTTGGGCGCTCCTGTTTTAACGATGGATAATCCGGTCAGGACCCATCTTACCAATGCTTTCCTGAAAGATGCAGTTGTTCCTATTTCCTATAGGTTAAGCCTGGTGGCTTCCATGGGTGAGTCTTCTGACGAAATCGTAGTTAAATTTAACGATGAGGCTTCAATGGAAAAAGACATGTATGATATGAATAAGATTCCAGGCGATCAGTTTACTCCGCAATTATCATCACTGAATCCTGCCGGTGAACGTCTTTCTATCAACGCCCTCCCCTTCAGCGAAGGCGATGTGGTGGTTCCGCTCGAATTTAAACTCAATGCTGCCACCGAGGTTACCTTTACTGCCAGCGGCCTCGAATCGTTTTATATGGGCATACCCATTTACCTCGAAGACCGCGCTATGAACAAGGTGATCGACCTTCACACTAACCCGGTGTATACATTTACACATTCCACCCTTAGTGCCGGAAACCGTTTCCAGCTCAGGTTCCTGGGTGTTACAGCTACACCGGTTCAGCCGGAAGTTACTCCCGGAAGCGCATTTGTAAGCCAGGGGAAGCTGTTTGTGGATGTGCCATCGATGGCGCAATCAGCAGCTGTCATAAGTGTTTACGATGCACTCGGGCGGCAACTCAGCAGCCGTAAGACGGTGTTAAACGGAGTTATGCAGCTGCCGGCACCTGTAGTCCCGGGCGTTTATGTTGTTCGTGTAATGAGCGGCGATAAGACCTTCACGGCTAAAGTGGTGGTGAAATAGGTTTAGTTCCCGTATCCGGAAAACAGAATTAGAAGGCGTAGATGGAAACCTCTGCACAAAAGAAAATTGAAATCAAACTATTCACAACTCTCGTGGTCTCCTGTTCACTCTCATCCTTAACACGAATCACAGAACTGAAAAAATAAGAATATGAAAAAGTTATTTAGTCTTGTACTTATTACAGGGTTTCTTCTATTAAGCCTTGGGGCCATTTCGCAACCCCCGCCTCCACCGAGTAACCCCTCCGACCCGGCTCCTCCCGTTGGCGGCAGTGCCCCGGTTGGAAGCGGCAGTCTTGTTTTGCTTACCCTTGCCTGCGCTTATGCAAGTCGCAAAGTATATGTCCTGAAAACTGAAGCAGATACTGAATAGAATATATTACAGCCCGGTTTCCTATGGAAGCCGGTAAAAACACTTTATCCGTAAATCCGGGTAAAGTGTTTTATTATTTGCGGCAGTTGGGTATTGACTGTTTACTGTCTTCCAAAGGATGTAAGCGTAGGAGAATGTGCCACTTGATGTTGCTTCACTTTGCCCAATTTTCAATCCCCCTGTAGTCCCCCTTTGAAAAGGGGGACAGGCCCTACTGTGCTCCCCTTTTGTGATAATAGCAGGAGGCCGTTCTGACTTATTTTTCTTTATATCCACAAGCCTGAATCAACACCAGAATGATCGTCCCCCTTTGCAAAAGGGGGATAAGAGGGGGATACATTTTAGTTAGTTATCGATTCTCCCAAGTACCCCCTCTGTTTCCCCCTGAAAATCAGGGGGAGGCCGTTCTGACTTATTTTTCTTTTTATCCGCAAGCCTGAATCAACACCCAAATGATCGTCCCCCTTTGCAAAAGGGGGATAAGAGGGGGATACACTTTGATAAGCAAATCAGGCGAAAGTATTTCTGAAAAGCACCCAATTCAGAACGAGTACCTCAGCCTCAGCCCTGGATATAGTGAGCCGGATGACGAAACCGGGTACAGGCCCGGCTCAATATGCAGTATTCCGGCGCCTTCATACTTATGACGGATAACCGATTTGATCTTAATATCACGGCCCAGGAATACAGCGGATGCTATAGTGCCCCCGGCAAACATCCCTGCGCAGAGAGCCATCCCTATATCATTCATACCCTTACTTCCGATCAGCTGCTCCCAAAAGGTGGGGTCGTCGCTCAGAGGGGGATCGCTGTATTTGATGATGAAAAACCCGGCGGCACCTATACCGGCTATAAGGCCGGAACCCAGCAGGCTCTTTTTGGAAGCGCCCAGCGATTCATCGAGCTGTGCCCTCGACAAAAGGTTAATATCCTGAACATTATACTTCTTTACGTACCATTGCCCGTACGATTGGGCAAGAACTGCCAGTAACAGGACTGAAAGAATAATCACTTTTTTCATCTCATGTTGATTTAGAAATAATTACCGATCCGTATAGTTATGCAAAGGTAAACTTTACGATAGGGGAAGTCAAGAGGTTTTTGAGTGCCTACAGTACTTAGAGTACTTAGAGTTAAGACCAGATTCGTGGTAGGATGTCTAGTATTGAACATAGGCACAATTATCCCTTACAGCAACTCCAGGCACTCATAACTCCAGGCACTCTAGGTACTTCTTTCTAAAAGCACTTAGAGCAAGGTGTTGAAAACTTTTTTTACGAAGCATTTCATTCTTGCAGGCGGTTG
Source organism: Bacteroidota bacterium (assembly GCA_037128115.1). Taxonomy (GTDB): domain Bacteria; phylum Bacteroidota; class Bacteroidia; order Bacteroidales; family UBA4417; genus UBA4417. The sequence continues at coordinate 1,539 of JBAXXB010000305.1, read as the reverse complement.
TTCAGGGGTAAAAGGCCATCATTTTCGGCTAAATCGAACATAAAGGCGATTATTTCACAATTATTTAACATAATATGTTACATTTTCGAATAAGTTTGTATATTTTTGCAAATGATACGTTAGAAGAATAATATTTTGCTTATAACGGATTGTATTTTTTGCCTGTTACATTGTTGCTTTTACGCTTACCGTTTCCCTTTATTGCCCTCGTCTTGCTACTTCCACTTTTATTAATTTATTAAAAATTAAAATAATGGCAGTAAATTTCAAAGCGGTTCCCAAGAAGAACCCGTCAAAACAGGATGATCCGCCTAAGTATTATGCCCAGGTGGTTAGTTCGGGTGAAATGAGTATGCGGCAGGTGGCCAAACAAATTTCGGCCATCAGTACCGTAAGTACCACTGATACCGTGGCGGTTATCGAAGCCTTCCTGGAGGTGGTACCTCAAACGTTGGCCGATGGTAAAATTGTAAGGCTGGGCGATTTTGGCTCGTTTAGTCTCACGCTTAGCAGCGAAGGTGTGGCCGATGCCGCATCCCTGGGAGCAAAGGATATTACCAGGGTAAATGTGAAATTCAGGCCAGGCAAAGAATTCGCCAAAGTGATTGATACTATTGAGTTTACAAAGACAGTTTAATACCTGTAAAAACTACACGGTATCTTTTGCTAAACTACACGGTATCTTTTGCCCAAGTGCACGGTATCTTTTACCCAACTGCACGGTATCTTTTTTGGCCGTTGCAGTTTGGTTCATTTTTATGACGCTAACTTTGAACCTTTGAACCTTTGAACTCTTTGAACTCTTAAACCCCTTAAACCCCTTAAACCCTTTGAACCCTTTGAACTGTCGAACTCTTTTTCCCAAAGCTTCGTGATATGAGTCTGTTGGCAGATGAAAGTGTTGATTTTGTGATTATGAATTCGTATGGAAAATGGCAGATACAAAAATAATATTCTCAAACCATGCGGTGCTGCAAATGTTTCAAAGAAGAATATCGGTTGAAGATGTAAAATTTGTGTTGCTAAACGGTGTAGTTGTAAATGAATACCCCGAAGATAAACCATTACCAAGCAAACTATTGTTTGCTGTTTGTAATAACAGGAACCTGCATGTATTATGCACTGAAAACCTGAGTGATAATGAAATAATAATTATCACGGCTTATGAAGCTTCGATTGAAATTTGGGAGAATGATTTTGTTACACGAAAAAAATAATCTGTATGGACTGTGTTATTTGCAAAAACGGTAAAACAGAACAAGGTTTTGTTACTTATTCGCTCGAACGCGAAGGTGTAATTATCGTATTTAAAAATGTACCAGCCATGGTTTGTCAGAATTGTGGCGATTTTTATCTAACCGAAGAAACAACAGCTCTTCTCCTCGAAAAAGCAACTAAAACGGCACTAAATGGAGTTGAATTTGAAATCATCAACTTTAAAACTGCCGCCTGATACTTTGAACCCTTTAAACCCTTAAACCCTGAAACCCTTTGAACGCGCCGCATTGAACTCTTTAAACCCTTTGAACCCTTTGAACG
>JBAXXB010000304.1:0-5557 GCA_037128115.1 Bacteroidota bacterium | reverse complement strand
CTGCTGGAATTGACTCAAAAATTAACAGCCCTTCCCCATGGTATGCCTTTCTTTAAGAAACTGGTTCGCCTCACCGATGAACGAAGGACGATGTTTACCGAAAACGGAACCGTCGACTGGGCCATGGGCGAATTGCTTGCCTATGCCTCCCTGCTCGAAGAAGGAATACCTGTAAGGGTAAGCGGGCAGGATTCCGAACGGGGTACTTTCTCGCACCGGCACGCCGTGCTCACCATGGAGGAATCGGAGGAGAAATATACCCCTCTGCAACATATCAGCGAAAAGCAGGCCCCGTTTCAAATCTACAACTCGCCACTCTCGGAATACGGAGTACTGGGCTTCGAATACGGGTATTCGCTGGCTTCCCCTTTCTCACTCACCATATGGGAGGCACAGTTTGGCGATTTTATGAATGGCGCTCAGATCGTAATTGACCAGTACCTGGTAAGCGCTGAGGAAAAATGGCGTGTAATGAATTCTCTGGTGATGCTGCTGCCCCACGGTTATGAAGGTCAGGGACCGGAGCATTCGAGCGCACGTATCGAACGCTTCCTGCAGCAATGTGCCGAAAACAATATTCAAATTGCCAACTGTACTACCCCGGCCAACTTTTTCCATTTGCTTCGGCGGCAGGTACACCGTGATTTCCGTAAGCCCCTGGTGGTTTTCACTCCCAAGAGCCTGCTGAGGCATCCTGAATGTATATCGCCGGTGGCTGCGCTCTCAAAAGGTTCGTTCCAGGAAGTGATTGACGACGACACAGCCAATCCTTCCGAAATTACCCGTGTTAATTTCTGCAATGGAAAAGTTTACTATGATCTGATTGCAGAACGCCGCAAAAGGGCACATAACAACATCGCATTTGTCCGTATTGAACAACTTTACCCCTTCCCCCTGCAACAATTGCACGATATCATGAAAAGGTACCCGAACGCAACCAAATTTGCCTGGGTACAGGAAGAACCTGCCAATATGGGTGCCTGGTCGTTTATACTCCGGCATTTCAAAGGGGTAAAACTTTTACTTGTAGCACGACCCGAAAGCGGGAGCCCGGCAACTGGTTCCCCAAAACTTCATGTTCAACGGCAGGCTAAAATCATCGATAAAGCTTTTGGCGACTGTACCTGTGAAAACAGGAACCTCACATGCAAAATGCTGTGTGCGCCGAAGGAATGGAAGGCGGCAGAGCAGAACAAATAAGGTGCCTGGAGTACTTAAAGTGCCTAAAGTACTTAGAGTGTCTAAAGTACTTGGAGTTATGAGGTAACCAAACTTTTTAATGCGAAGCTTTGAACTCTTTAAACCCTATTAAACGCGAAGCATTGAACCCTTTGAACTCTTTGAACCCTTTTAACCGCGAAGCATTGAACTCTAGTAACTCTTCGAACCCTTGAACGCCGCAGGCATCTAACTCATTGAAGAGCAAATCATTGAACTCTTTAAACCCTTTGAACTCTTTGAACTTTTGAACCCTTTGAACCCTTTGAACCCTTTGAACTCTTTGAACTCTTTGAACTCTTTGAACTTTTGAACCCTTTGAACCCTTTGAACCCTTTGAACCCTTTGAACCCTCTGAACCCTTTGAACCCTTTGAACCCTTTTTGAACGCGTAGCATTGAACTCTTCAAACCCTTTGAACCCTTTATACCGCAAAGCATTTAATGCATAGAAATAACATCAGGTTATGATCATAGAAATTAAAGCCCCTACCCCGGGCGAATCGATTACGGAAGTTCAGATTGCAAACTGGCTGGTGAAAAACGGTGACTACGTCACTAAAGACACCGAGATAGCCGAAATTGATTCGGACAAGGCCACCCTTACGGTAAACGCCGAGGTAGCCGGAACGGTTAGAATCCTGGTCGAAGCAGGGGAAACGGTTAGTATTGGGACTATTATTGCAACTATCGACAGCGAAGCTGTAGCCCCTGTTGGTGCTGCTTTACCCGTTGCTGAAGCCAAACCGGAAATAAAACCGGATGCAGTAAAAACGGTAGTGCCTGATATACAGTCAGCTTCAATACCCGCAGTTGACGACACTGATGTGCGCATCACCCCACTCGCCCGGAAGATCATGGAGGAAAAACAACTTACAGGCCGTGAAGTGCTCGAACAACTGGGCCATACCCGCATCACCCGGCAGGATGTGCTGAATGCCAGTACCGGCCTGCCGGTTACAGCAAAGGTAGTTCAACCTGTATTAACCGCTAATCCGCGTGAAACGGAACGCAAAAAGTTATCGACACTACGTATCAAACTGGCCCAGCGCCTTGTAAGTGTGAAGAATGAGACTGCCATGCTCACCACTTTTAACGAAGTGAATATGAGCCAGATCATGAGCCTGAAAAAACAGTACAACGAAAAATTTAAAGAAAATTTCGGGGTAGGAATAGGTTTCATGTCTTTCTTTACCAAGGCTATTACTATTGCTTTGGCAAAATTCCCGCAGGTAAATGCCATGATTGACGGGGACGAACTGATCTTCCACAAGTACGCGGATATCGGGATTGCCGTAAGTGCGCCAAAAGGACTTGTTGTTCCCGTAATCCGCAACGCCGAATCCCTTTCGCTGGCGCAAATTGAGCTCCGTATTAAAGAACTTGCAGGAAAAGCTCGCGAAAACAAGATCACGCTTGAAGAAATGACCGGCGGCACTTTTACCATCACCAATGGGGGCGTTTTTGGCTCCATGATGTCGACACCCATACTGAATCCGCCCCAGAGCGCCATCCTCGGAATGCATAACATCATCGAAAGACCCATAGCCGTGAACGGCCAGGTAGTGATAGCACCCATGATGTATGTGGCACTTTCCTACGATCACCGTGTAATCGACGGGCGCGAATCGGTAAGTTTCCTGGTTATGGTTAAGGACCTGCTCGAAAACCCGGCTAAAATGCTGTTCGAAGGGAATGAGCCTGTGAAAGTGCTATTGGGCATATAATGTGAGTAAAACAGCTTGTGGCTTGAAGTGCAAACCGAAATAAAGAACAAGCCCCGTCCAGGTTTAAATCCGGGCGGGGCTTGTTTGTTTTTTGAAATTTCCGTTACATAGCTCTTCCTTTATCTCCACATATTCCTTTTCCCGATGCATATCACTGGTAAACAGCATTATAACTGCTAATATTATTGCTATACCAATGGCGCCAAAATTCTTTCAAAGAAAGGATTAGCCTATGAAAATGTAAGATTGATATTCATCCCGCAAGCAAAGGGCAAAAACCACAAAGTGCGACTACCTTTCAACTGAAGTTTGATATTGAACTTATTATCCATTGCGGGGTCAATATTTGGCAGGAGACTCACCCAAGTCTCCCTTCTGGCTTATTTGCGGGCACCTGTCAAAGCAACCTTTTTAAAAGACAACTGCCAGATCACGTAGGGGTAGCCATGTAAATACATAAGAAAAGCCCGAATAATCAACCTTCCGGATCAAAGACCGTAGTTAATTGTTAAATTTGCAGCCTATTAGTTTAACTTATGAGACGACAAGTTGATTTCCTGGTTATAGGGACCGGAATTGCAGGGTTGAGTTTTGCCTTGAAAGCAGCAAAGGTTGGGAAGGTTATTATTGTTGCAAAAGCCAGGGCAGAAGAAACTGCCACCAAATATGCACAGGGAGGCATTGCCGCGGTAATGTATACCCCTGATACCTACGAAAAACATATACAGGATACCCTTATTGCCGGTGATGACCTGAACGACGAAAAAGCTGTCAGGATAACCATCACGGAAGCCCCAGAAAGGATAAAAGAGTTGATTGAACTGGGAGTAAACTTTGATAAAAATGCATCCGGTAAGTACGACCTGGCCAAAGAAGGCGGGCACTCGGAGTTCCGGGTACTTCACCACAAGGATCAGACAGGTCTCGAAATTGAAGAGACCTTATTGGCAAGGGCCCGGGAAGATAAGAATATCGAAATCCTTGAAAATCATTTTACGGTCGAAATCATTACCCAGCATCACCTGGGGCTTTATGTAAACCGACGTACCCCTGATATTGCCTGTTATGGTGCTTATGTACTAGATCGAAAAGTGAACAGTATTGATACCATTCTCGCCAAGGTTACCCTGATGGCAACCGGGGGAGCCGGTAATGTTTATGCTACCACTACCAACCCGCCCATTGCCACAGGCGATGGCATTGCCATGGTATACCGCGCCAAAGGGACTATTGAGAAGATGGAATTTATACAGTTTCACCCCACTTCCCTGTATAATCCTTCCGAAAAACCCTCCTTCCTGATCACCGAAGCCTTGCGTGGATTTGGCGGAATACTCAAGGACATAAAGGGGAATGAATTTATGCAGAAATACGACAGGCGCCTGTCACTTGCTCCACGCGATATAGTAGCCCGGGCTATAGATAATGAATTAAAGATCAGCGGTGAAGATCATCTTTACCTCGACTGCCGCCACCTTGACCGGAATGCGCTCATCGATCACTTTCCCGGCGTATATGCCAAATGCCTCAGCATAGGCGTGGATATGACCAAGGAGATGATACCGGTTGTACCCGCGGCTCATTATACCTGCGGAGGTATTAAAGTGGATGAATGGGGCCAAAGTTCTATTATCAATCTCTATGCCTCCGGCGAATGCTCCTCAACAGGTCTTCACGGGGCAAACCGGCTAGCCAGTAACTCCCTGCTGGAATCATTGGTCTACTCGCATCGCGCCTGTATCGATGCCTCCCACAAATTGAAACACATTGAGTTCTGTAGCGAAATTCCCGACTGGAATGCCGAAGGCACGGTAATGAATGAAGAAATGGTTCTTATAACGCAGACGATGAGGGAATTACAAAGTGTGATGACCAATTATGTAGGCATAGTGCGATCAAACCTCAGGCTTGCCCGGGCTGCCGACAGGCTAAGCTTACTCGAACGTGAGACAGAAGACCTTTACAAGCGTTCCGTTCTGATTGACAAAATCTGCGAAGTCCGTAACCTGATCAAAGTCGCCACGCTTATTGTAAAAATGGCTATCGACCGCAAGGAAAGCCGGGGACTTCATTTCTCTATCGATTACCCCAAGGCTAACGAAAACGAAATAAGTGCTTTCAGCCCAGAGGACTAAAAACAGCATATAGTCTTAGGTTTGTAAGGAGGTGATTAAACCCGTATGCCAGTTAATGAAAAATAGATTTGTGAGAAGCACCGACTGTACACAGCAATCTTGTGATGTTGTCGTAATCCATTGACCAGGAAATTGTGTCAAAAGATGTCCTTGATACAATTTTTTGTTAATGTGTTATTCATATATATTGCAACTAATTTAACCACGCAAAAAGAGTGAATCTGATTGGAATAATTCACAATTTCTTCCGATAATTCGTAAATCATAAATCGTAAATAACATGCCCCTAATCTATCCCATCAAAGGAATCTCTCCATCCATTGGCAAAAATACTTTCATCGCTGAAAATGCCACCATTGTAGGCGATGTGGTGATGGGCGACAACTGCAGCGTATGGTTCAATGCCGTGATCCGGGGCGATGTTCATTCCATCCGCATCGGCAACAATGTTAACATCCAGGATGGAGCCATTATCCAC
>JBAXXB010000303.1:0-5572 GCA_037128115.1 Bacteroidota bacterium | reverse complement strand
CAGAAAGACAGCGACTCCCTGCCGGAATATGATATTCTGGATAAAATACTATACAATTATATTGAGCTTCGCCAAAGTCCGGGCGACCTGCTCGGCGCCGGTTTCGACGCTGCCGTCGTAAAGCGGGTACTGAGGATGGTAAATATGAATGAATGGAAACGACATCAGACTCCACCTATTTTGCGGGTTTCGCCCAAAGCCTTCGGGCAGGGGCGGAGGATGCCGATTGTGGGAAGATACTTGTCGTAAGAAAAGTTCTTTAAACCACTCATTTCAGTTTTGAAAAGTCGAAAGATTATCAGGACTAATGCTGGTAAAGCGAATAATGGAGCGGGCTAAATTATGGGTTCGTCTATCTCTGTACATCATACTTCTAAAATAGGATCAGGTAAATTTCAGACTATACCCCTGTTCAAACTAAAAGACGCAAATCCGGTATGTCCGGACATGCGCCTTAATTTGAAATAACTGAATCACCTGAAATGATCCAGCTATCCAGTCCCAGGAAAGTTTTAGATATTGATGGCTTCCACTGATTTAATTTCCGGTAAGGCTTTTCTCATGGCATCTTCCACCCCGTTTTTGAGTGTCATACGGCTGAAAGGACATGATCCGCAGGCGCCCTGAAGCTCAACATTTACTACATTGTCACCTGTGAGTTCTACGAAACTGATGTCTCCGCCGTCAGCCTGGAGGTAGGGACGGATCTGTTCAATTACGTTGCGTACTTTGGTTTCTAGTTCTGACATATTCTTGATTTATTAGTTGTTTGAGTTTTGTTGTATGATATGGGTTAACAATAGTGTATGCTATGTTATTAAGATTTGATTTCAACAATGTGTGTAGGGTCCAGGGTCGCATTACGGATGGCGATCTGCTGTGCCACCGACTCTGCCAGCTGGCGGAATGCCAGGGCAACGGGTGAAGAATCATGCAAAGCTACGGGGCTCCCGTTGTCACCTGATTCGCATATGCTTTGAACCAATGGTATCTGCCCCAGGAGGGGTACACCGATTTCTTCAGCAAATCGTTTTCCTCCTTCTTTCCCGAAGATATAGTATTTGTTTTCAGGGAGTTCGGCAGGCGTAAACCAGGCCATGTTCTCAACGAGTCCTAAAACCGGTACTTTCACAGCATCGGTAGTGAACATATTGTATGCCTTGCGGGCATCGGCGAGTGCAACTTCCTGGGGAGTAGTAACAATAGCTGCTCCTGTAACCGGAACTGTCTGTACCAGGGTTAAATGGATGTCACCCGTTCCGGGTGGCATATCAATCACCAGGTAGTCAAGTTCTCCCCAGTCGCCACCGGTAAGCATTTGTGTAAGATAATTTGAAGCCATGGGCCCGCGCCACACCAAGGCCTTGTTCGGATCAACAAAAAAGCCAATCGATAACAACTTTATCCCGTACTTTTCAATAGGCTCAAGAATGGTGCGACCGTCTTCCTCCCTGGCATTCGGACGGGCATTAACCAGGTCGAACATCAATGGGACCGAAGGCCCGTATATATCTGCATCCAGTAAGCCAACCTTAGCACCCAGTTTTGACAAGGCAACCGCCAGGTTAGCCGCCACGGTTGATTTGCCGACACCTCCTTTACCCGACACAATAGCAATGATATTTTTAACGCCCTTCAGCATGGTATCATCTGTTCTGCGCCTGGAGGTGGTGCGCGACGATAAATCAACATTTACCTCGGCATACGGATCTACCCTCGACTGTATGGCTTTCACACAATCACTCTTCATCTTTTCCTTCATCGGGCAGGCAGGCGTGGTAAGCACAAGCTTGAAATTAACTTTGTTCCCGTCAATTTCAATATCCTCAATCATGCCCAATGAAATAACATCTTTATGTAAATCGGGGTCAAGAACTGTTTTTAATGCATTGATTATCTGATCTTTGTTCATTCCCATTAGCAGGTTTCTTATTTTTATTTAGAACGTGTAAAGATAATTTATTTAATGATATACGATAAGAATAAGAAAATATTTATGCAAGAGGATGGATGTGAAATATGGGGAGCTGGCTTGGCGAATGGATGGGAGATATGGGTGTCTGCACACCCGAAGGGTGTCTGACACCGCTTGGTTTCCCGGGTAAACGATTTGATTAATATCCAAAGCTGTATCCCGGTGACACAGCTTCTCACTTCTGCAGGGCGGCAGCTATATTTCATTAAAAAAACCCCTGGCGGGTTGAATGTCAACTCGACAGGGGTTAAACCCATAATGGGTAATTAAATAAATGGATTTTAACTACCTGATAAACAGCAATTCGCGATATTTGGGCAAAGGCCATTTCTCATTATCCACAATTAATTCAAGCTTATCGATATGATACCGGATTTCGTCAAAGAATGGAAAAATTATCGTGGCATAAGCAAGTGCTTTTTCCCTGGAATCTTCAATAGTGTTGGCCTGTTTCCGTGCATCTATCATCTGGCTTACTTTGTCCTCAATATTTTCAACGTGTTCCGAAATATCCTTGATAAGTTTAAGCCTGCGTGCCCCGAGTATGTTAAACTCTTCACTGCTGTATAGGCTTTTTAGTCCCTGGGTGCTGTTGATCAGCATTGCCTGGTATTCAATTACAGTAGGAAGTATATGGTTCATGGCCAGGTCGCTCAGCACCCGGGCCTCGATCTGGATTTTCTTCGCATACAGTTCGTGGCGCACTTCGGAGCGGGCTTCCATCTCTATATCTGTATAGACATTGGCACGCTTAAAGAGTTCCCTTGATTGAGGGGATAAATACGCATCATAAATAAGGGGAACAATAGCTTCACAGTCGAGCCCGCGTTTCGCAGCTTCCAGCTTCCATTCTTCACTGTAACCGTTCCCGTCGAAACGAATGGGCTTGGATTTTTTAATCAGCCGGCGTAAAACCTGGAGTATAGCTTCATCCTTTTTAATTCCTTTTTCGATAATCTTATCTACTTCTTCTTTAAAATCAACCAGTTGGACTGCCAATGCGGTATTGAGCGGTATCATGGCCGAGGCGCAGTTTGCCGAGGAGCCGACGGCGCGAAATTCGAAACGGTTTCCTGTAAAAGCGAAAGGAGAAGTACGATTGCGGTCGGTATTATCAAGGAGGATTTCCGGGATTTTACCAATATCAAGTTTTATGGCTGTTTTTTCTTCCGGCGACATTTTCTCGTCGGTGACTCTTTGCTCAATTTCATCGAGCATCCGGGTCAGCTGTTGCCCCAGGAATGCTGAAATAATTGCAGGAGGTGCCTCGTTGGCGCCAAGCCGGTGCTGGTTTCCCGGTGAAGCAATGGAAGCCTTCAGTAAAGCATTGTGCTGGTGTACAGCGACCAAAGTATTGATAAGAAAGGTAAGGAACTGCAGGTTTAAGCGAGGAGTCTTGCCGGGTGAAAGCAGGTTTACCCCGGTATTGGTCGATACTGACCAGTTATTGTGTTTGCCTGATCCGTTAATACCTGCAAAAGGTTTCTCGTGTAATATAACCTTAAAATTATGACGACCTGCAACTTTTCGCATAACCATCATTATCAGTAGGTTGTGATCATTAGCCAGGTTGGTTTCTTCAAAAATAGGGGCTAGCTCATACTGGTTTGGTGCCACTTCGTTATGACGGGTCTTTACGGGAATTCCCAGTTTGTAGGCCTCATATTCCAGGTCTTTCATGAATGCCAGTACCCGGCTCGGAATTTGTCCGAAATACTGATCTTCCAATTGTTGGTTTTTGGCCGAAGCGTGGCCCATCAGGGTGCGGTCGGTGAGCACCAGGTCGGGACGGGCATTGTACACCGCCTCATCGACAAGGAAATACTCCTGCTCCCAGCCCAGGTTGCTGTTGACGCGCGTTACATCTTTGTCGAAATACTGGCAAACATCCACGGCGGCTTTGTCCAGGAAGTGAAGTGCTTTTAACAAGGGAGTTTTAAAATCAAGCGCCTCGCCTGTATAGGATATAAAAATGGTGGGAATAATGAGTGTGCCTTCGAGCACAAATGCCGGTGAGGATGGATCCCATGCCGTATACCCGCGGGCTTCAAAGGTATTACGTATTCCTCCGCTGGGGAAACTCGATGCATCCGGTTCCTGCTGCACCAGGAGTTCACCCGAAAAAACTTCGATGGCGGTACCCCGGCCGGTAGGAACAGTAAAAGTATCATGTTTCTCAGCCGTGCTTTCGGTGAGAGGCTGAAACCAGTGCGTATAATGGGTGGCTCCCAGGCTCATGGCCCAGCTCTTCATGCCCATGGCAATCTGGTCGGCTAATTTCATGTCGATACGGGTGCCATGATCAATGGCGTCCACCACCGCTTTGTACGCATCTTTCGGCAGGTATTTTTCCATCTTCACCCTGTCGAAGACATTCAACCCGAAATAGTCAGATGTTTTTTCACCGGGTGCCATCGTTTCCACCGGTCTTCTCTTGAGTGCATCTTCCAATGCCTTGAATCTTAAAGTTGCCATATAAAATGAATATTTTTGATTTACCTGCAAAAATAATATAAATATTAGAGATACCCCCTTAAAAAATCATGAATATCGAAAAAAAAATATAAAATATATTTTGTACCCCCTAAAAAAATGAGCCAAATACGAAATAATATGAAAAAATGTATTTATTTACAATGTGATTCGGATGGAGTTTTTTCGTTCTTGTGAAAAGATTCGGCAGTTACAGAAAAATTTCACTACTTTTATTAGACTGTTCTGTTTGAAAAATCGTAACGATGAAAAATTCATTTCGGTTCCGGGCTTTCTTGTTTTTTACCTCTATGTTTTCGGTAATGGAAATGATTTGTTCCTGTTCGCCCCGGGAGGGAAAACAGATACAGAACCGTGTCCCCGTGCCCAAATACAGGACCGCTTTCCCCACCTCCAATGTTTCGTCGGAACTTGAAAACATATTGTTATCGGTAAAGAAAATCACTAATTATTCGAGTTACCGGACCTATGTTTTTGACGATAACACCCATATCACTTTAAGTGATTTGAATTCGGAAGGCATTCTGGATCGCACCAGGGCGGGTATTGTAACCAATGATGCCACAGCCGGAACGGCCCTGTTAATATATTCGGATGGCAAACACCTGGCAATGCTTACCTGTGCCCATGCAGTAAAGGCTCCCGACACCATAATTCAATGGGACGAATACAGCGATCTGCAGAACAACCATTTTATTCAGAGTATTTCGGTAAAAACGAAACAACAGTTGTATGTGCGCGGAATGCCTGAAGGGAGTAAGTTCAGGGTGCTGGCCAGTGATACAAAAAATGATATCGCTATAATAGGTGCCGAATACAACGAGCCCGTGAACGGGATCCCGGTTTTCGGCTACCCATGCGGAAATTCATCGGGTCTATGTTGGGGGAGCTTCTTGTACCTGGCAGGATATCCTACCGGTCAGCAGATGCTGGCACATGGGATTGTGAGTACTTTGCCTGACAAAACCGGTAGTTTTCTTACCGATGCTCCTTTCAATGAAGGATTTAGCGGGGGAATTGCTTTGGCGGTTACCGAGGTTGGCGAGCATTTTGAACTGGTTGGAATGGCCCGTTCAGTGGCTGGTACACTCAGTTATGTGCTTA
>JBAXXB010000302.1:0-5646 GCA_037128115.1 Bacteroidota bacterium | reverse complement strand
ATTATACCCTTTCCGATGATAAAGCAATTCTGGATATGAATCACTGCGGTGCAGGTATGCTTGGCATCGGGAACCAGCGGTCACGGTTAACAAACACTCATTTCGACAGTTATGTGTCCCCAAATACTCGTCCGGTCTTTAATGCTTTTATTGATAAAATATTTAAAAGCAAACAGGTAGAGAAATGTGACGTCATGCTCGAAACCGAAGATAACCAACCCATATTTATACATATTGAAGGGGTGCTTACCGGGAATGGCTTATACTGCCTGCTAAATGTTGTTGATATCACCGAGCGCAAGCTTACGGAGGACACTTTGATGCAGACTTCTGCGAGGCTTGCTTTAGCTACGCGTGCCGGGGGAGTCGGAGTATGGGACATGGATATTGCCAGTAACCGGCTCATCTGGGATGATCATATGTTTTCCCTTTACGGGTTAGACAAAAAGGATTTCAAACATGCTTACAATTCCTGGCTTGCGGGAGTTCATCCTGATGATAAGGAGCGAAGTGATAGGGACATTCAGATGGCCATACACGGGGAAAAAGAATTTGATACCGAGTTCCGCGTTTGCTGGCCGGATGGATCAATCCATAATATCCGGGCCATCGCTGAGGTTCAACACGACAGTTCCGGCAAGGTTAGAAGCCTCATAGGCACCAATTGGGATATCACAGATCAAAAGAAGCTGGAAGAAAAGTTAAAGTCCAGCGAAACCAATTTCCGGGCTTTCTTCGAGACAATGAACGATATGATTATCGTCGGCAATACAGAGGGCAAGATTATTTATGTAAATAATGCCTTACGCAATATACTGGGATACCAGGATGAGGACCTGAAAGATATGTATGTTTTAGACCTCAACCCGGCCGAATTGCGGGCTGATGCGGAAGAAATAATGGGTGAAATGATTGCAGGTAAACGGAACACCTGCCCTCTGCCATTAGCCAGGAAGGACGGAACGTTAGTGCCTGCTGAAACCCATGTCTGGTTCGGTAAATGGGATGGAAAGGATTGCATCTTCGGCTTGGCGAAAGACCTTAGCGCTGTGCAGGAAGCCTTGCAGAAATTTAACAGGATTTTCAACAGCAACCCTGCCCTCATGGCAATAAGCACGATTCCTGAAGGGCTGTTCACTGACGTAAACAATACATTCCTGGCTAAAACCGAATATAGCAGGCAGGAAATTATCGGTAAAACAACGGCTGAGCTGGGCCTGTTCCTTCAACCCGAAAAACAACAAGAAGCGGCGATGGAACTGGCGAGTACAGGGATCCTGCATAATTTCGAGTTACAGATTAAAACAAAAACAGGGAAAATACTGGACGGGCTTTTTTCGGGTGAGATCATTGAAAGCCAGGGAAAAAAATACTTTCTGACTGTAATGATAGACATTTCGGAAAGGAAAAAAGCCGAGGATGAACTAAGGAGAAGTGAGTCGAACCTGGCGGAGGCTCAAAGGATCGCCCATCTTGGAAGCTGGGAGTGGAAGATGGCAACAAATACGGTTAAGTGGTCCAAAGAAATGTTCCGCATTTTCGATGTTAATCCGGATACCTTCGACGGGAATCCTGATTCGCTTGTACGAGTGCTCCATCCGGATGACGTTGAAAGGTTTACCCGTAATTTGATCAGCAATGTTGTGAGCGCAGAAGCGTCTTCACTTGAATACAGGGCAATCCGTGTTGATGGTTCAATACGGTACATTCTTGCTGACGGGAGGATGAGTTTCGATAAGACCGGGCAGCCTTTCCGGAGTGTAGGTACAGTGCAGGATATTACCGATCGTAAAAGAGCGGAGGAGGATTTATACCAGTCAAAAAGTTTCCTTAATTCGGTGGTGGAGAACATCCCTCATATGATATTTATAAAAGATGCAAAAGAATTGCGTTTCATAAGGCTCAACAAGGCTGCGGAAAATCTCCTGGGAATTCCGATTGATGAGATGGTCGGTAAGAATGATTATGATTTTTTTAGCAAGGAACTGGCCGACAACTATAATGAAAAAGACAGAAAAGTTCTGGGAAACAAGAATATGGCTGATATCCCTGAAGAACCCATTCAAACCAGGTACAAGGGCACGCGGATACTCCATACAAAAAAAGTTCCGATTCTGAACAATCAGGGCGAACCCGAATACCTGCTGGGCATTTCGGAGGATATAACCGAATTCAAGCAGAGTGAATTGACCCGTAAGATACAGGAAGAGAAGTACCGGACGATTTTGAGCTCGTCGCCTGACGGTGTGTTTTTGATTGACCTGGATGGCATTATTTCGGAGGTTTCGGATATAGGTCTTGGAATATTTGGTGCCAGGAGCAGGGAAGACCTGGTAGGTAAAAGCATTTTTCATTTCGCACCCAGTGAAGCAAGGAATACTGTCAGGGAAATAATAGAAAAAACCATGAATGAAGGGCTCGCTCAGAACATAGAGCTCCGGATCAGGAAACTGAACAAATCCATTCTGCTCAGTGAGATCAGTTCTACACTCATACAGGACATGGATGGCAAGCCCATTTCGTTTATGATCATCATTCGCGATATTTCACATCGTAAAGTGATGGAAACAAAGCAGATACATGCTGACCGCATGGCCAACCTGGGCGAAATGGCTTCGGGTATTGCTCACGAAATCAACCAGCCTTTAAATATCATATCGATGGTGATGGATAAGATACTTTTTGAATCATCCAAAACGGAAACCATTAAGCTCGAATTCCTGAAAAACAAATCCGATAAAATCTTTGATAATATAATCCGCATCAGGAATATCATCGATCATGTGCGGACTTTCTCGAGAAGCCACGACGATTATGTGCTTACGGCTTTCGATATTAATACCAGCATCGAGAATGCCACCTCCATGATCCTGGAACAATTCAAACACATGGGCATCAAGCTGCTTCTTCAGCTCGACAAAAATATTCCTCCACTATTCGGAAATACATTTAAATTTGAGCAGGTGATTGTTAATCTTTTGGTCAATGCCAAGGACGCTGTAATGGAAAAGAAGAGCAAACAGGAAGATGATTTTGAAATGTCGGTTACAATAAGCTCATTCCAGGAAGGTCAATTCCTGGTTGCTGAAATTGCGGATAATGGCATCGGCATTCCCCATGACGATATCAATAATATTATGCTTCCCTTTTATACTACGAAAGAAGAAGGGAAAGGAACGGGACTTGGATTATCCATTTGTTACCAGATCGTCAAGGAAATGGGAGGAACCATTGAAATAGCAAGCGACAGGGTTCACGGGACTAAAATAAAGCTGTTAATGGATCTCCAAAATATTAAGAAAAAATGAAGAAAAAAGATACAATTAAAATATTGATCCTGGATGATGAGAAGCAATTCACCGAAGAACTGAGCGGGTTTTTTGAGGATTCCGAATTTGAATCCTTCGAGGCTAACACTGCGGAGGAAGGGAAATTAATACTGAGTTCAAATGAAATTGATCTCCTTATCCTGGATGTTCGCCTTCCAGGGGTTAACGGTCTGGATATACTGAAAGAAGTCAAAGTTCAATATCCTGACATGGAGGTAATTATTATTTCAGCTCACGGCGACATGGATACTGTTATCAAGGCCATGCGGCTCGGGGCTTTCGATTACCTGCGCAAACCCTTCAGGTTTATTGACATTCAGATTGCGATTGAGCGAACGCATAAATATCTTCAGATGCAGCGGAAGTTGAAGAAGATGGAAGAGAGGAATTCGCTGATCTCGAAAACCCTGGAAGAAAAAATTGACAGGCAATTTATTGGTGTTAGCCCCCAGATCCTTGAAGTATTCGAACAGGCCATTACCGCCGCTAAATACCCGGATGCCAATGTGTTGATTACCGGTGAAAGCGGGACCGGCAA
This sequence comes from Bacteroidota bacterium, assembly GCA_037128115.1. Taxonomy (GTDB): domain Bacteria; phylum Bacteroidota; class Bacteroidia; order Bacteroidales; family UBA4417; genus UBA4417. The sequence goes on along the minus strand of JBAXXB010000302.1, from coordinate 1,779 downwards.
AGAAAACATAGCCAGGATCATTCACTATTCCAGCAGCCGTAAGGAAAACATTTTTTGCGCTGTCAACAGCAGTGCAATTACGGATTCGCTCCTCGAAAGCGAGTTCTTTGGGCATAAAAAGGGTTCTTTTACAGGGGCTATAATTGACAAAATGGGCTTTTTCGAAGTGTGTAACCAGGGCACCCTCTTCCTGGATGAAATAGCAGATATGCCATTTAACCTGCAAGCCAAAATTTTGCGTGCCACCGAAGAAAAAGTGATCACCAGGGTAGGGGATACTAACCAGATACATACGGACTTCAGGGTTATTTCGGCAACAAACCACGATATCGATAAAAGGGTGGAAGAGAAAAAATTCCGGCTCGACCTGCTTCACCGGCTTAATACATTGCATATCCATATTCCTTCGCTCAGGGAAAGGCCAGAGGATATCAGGCCTTTGCTGAACCACTTTGTAAGTGTTTATTCAACCCGGTTTAATAAACCTAACCTTTCGGTCACAAACGAGGTGTTTGAATCGCTGATGAAGTACGATTTCCCTGGAAATGTCAGGGAATTGAAGAATATGGTCGAAAGGGCAATCATCCTGTGCAAGGGCAGTCTGCTCGGAATATCCGATTTCCCGGTCAAATCGCATAAAAAGGAGTCAGCGGTGCCAAAGGATGAAATGGTGGACCTGAAGATGAATGAAATCAAAATGGTGCGAAAGGCTTTACAAAGCAGCAAGTTCAACCAAAAAGCAGCTGCCGATCTTTTGGGTATAACCCGTGATGCCCTGATCAGGAAAATGAAAAAATACGATATCTCAGTCAGCAGAAGCCAGGAATAATCATGCGTGCGTTAACAACAACCTGATTTCCCAACCCGATTCAACCCGGCTACATTTTTGAATTGCAGCTGTTTGGTCAGGCAGCTATAACAAATTTCTGTTTGATGATTCCGAGCACTGATTTCTGCTTATAACCGGATCACCACCATTGTTGTTCTCATATTGCAAGTATAGGATTATTCCCTACCAATCACTTTTGCCTGGGCTATTTTAGCTGACGGACCAGGTTGCCTGAGATCTTCTATCCCATTTTGCCATCTTACTTCAGTGGTGTGGCTGTTTTTTGCCATAAGTTAGGTTATAGGCCACCACGTTTCCGCACACCTGTGCGATTTTTTTTAACATCTTCCCTTCTCCTTCCCTTATCAGTATTGGATTTCTCCTCTCCCTGAAAATATTTCAAAATATTTTGTATCTATTGGTGAGCGTCTTAGCTTGTTTATTCTGCCTATTAGTGGCTTCCCGATTTTTTACGGCACAGCCTTTGCTTAGTCCTAAGCATAAGAGGTAAACCGTCCCTCATGTAAAGCACGGTTTTATTCATTAAATAATAGGAGATAACAAAATGTCAGTAGAAAAAACAATCGGATCATCAAGCCTCGTAGAAGTTATTGACCGTATCCTCGACAAAGGTGTCGTAGTTGATGCATGGGTAAGAGTTTCCTTAGTAGGTATCGAACTTCTTGCCATAGAAGCAAGGATCGTTGTTGCCTCAGTTGAGACATACCTGAAATATGCCGAAGCAATCGGATTAACCGCAAAAGCTGCATAAGCTGTTGCAAGTAAAGCTATTAAGGAGGTTGGCCGCCCCTCCATTGTAAAGCACGGTTTTATTCATTAAATAATAGGAGATAACAAAATGTCAGTAGAAAAAACAATCGGATCATCAAGCCTCGTAGAAGTTATTGACCGTATCCTCGACAAAGGTGTCGTAGTTGATGCATGGGTAA
>JBAXXB010000301.1:0-5670 GCA_037128115.1 Bacteroidota bacterium | reverse complement strand
TGAGGTCCTGCCCAGATATAAAGGAAAATAAGTGCCCAGAAATGCAGGATACTCAGTTTATAAGAATAAACCGGGCGGTTGGCTGCTTTAGGCATAAAGTAATACATGAGTCCCAGGTAAGGTGTCGTAAGGAAAAATGCAACCGCATTATGTCCGTACCACCATTGCACAAGCGCATCCTGAACACCTGCAAAAACCGGGTAGCTTTTAAAGATAGCCCATGGAATCTCCATTGAGTTAACAATGTGCAGAATAGCTACAGTTACGAACGTAGCAATGTAAAACCAGATGGCCACATAAATGTGTTTTACCCTGCGTTTCAGGATAGTCCACATCATGTTCCAACCAAAAATAACCCAGATCAGAGCGATTGCAATGTCGATAGGCCATTCGAGTTCGGCATACTCTTTTCCGGTTGTAAAACCAGCCAGTAATGAAACAGCAGCAGCAACAATAATGGTTTGCCAGCCCCAGAAATGAACTCTTGTCATCCAGTTGCTTGCCATGCCTGTTTTGAGCAGACGCTGCAATGAATAATAGTATCCGGTGAAAATACCATTACCTACAAATGCAAAAATCACTGCATTTGTGTGAACAGGGCGTACGCGCCCGAAGGATGTGAATGCCAGGCCGAAATTAGCCGCAGGAAGTAACATTTGCAATGCAATCAGCACTCCAACCAGCATGCCTACCACGCCCCAGAATATGGTGGCATAGGCAAACATCTTCACAATTTTGTTGTCGTAGTAAAATTTTTGTAATTCCATACGCTTTTGGGTTTAACTAAACTTGGTTTGGGTTTGTATTTGATTGTTCTGATTTGATGTCTTCATTATCATATAAAATCCGGATTGACGGGGAAACATCGTCGTCGTATTGCCCTGATCGCACTGCCCATAAAAAGGCCAGCAAAAACCCTGCAGCGACTATTATGCTAAACCCGATCAGTACTACTATAACGCTCATTTAAGTATTGAAATATTGAATTAGTCAAAGATATTGATTCAGCTATTACAATGTTCAGTGGGCAAGCAATTTAGAATAGTTCCTAATAACTATCTATCGTTCTGAAATATAATAATTTAACATATGAACAAATTAACAACTTGTTAACAACGGCTTCAATCCATAAAAAAAAACAGGTAAACAGGTACCTGATCTAATCAGGTATGAATCGTATTAAATCAGAATTTCTTTGATTTTGAAAGCAGAGAAACAGATAAACTGGCAAACGAAACTACCGAGATGGAACTCAGTGGCATAAGTATAGCTGCAACCACAGGCGATAACAATCCCTGAATCGCAAAAGTCAGTCCGACAATATTATACAAAAACGAAACCAGGTAGCTCGCATATACAATTTTCAGAGCCGTTTTCGAAAAATCCAGGTAATCCTGCAGGCGGGCAAATTTCGAGGCATGCAATATTGCATCGCAAGCCGGTGAAAAGTGGTATATATCATCGGCGAGGGTTATCCCGATATCCGCTTTCAGCAATGCGCCGGCATCATTCAGTCCATCCCCTATCATAATAACATTGCGCCCTTGCTTCTTCAGTTCTTTTATATATTCGAGTTTGTCAACAGGGGTCTGGTTAAAGTGAAGTTGAGTGTCTGCACCGAAATAGGCTTCAAGATTCAACCGCTCCGAATTATTGTCACCGGTCAGCAAATGCAGTTGCATATGGCTCATTCTGGCTATCAACTCAGGCAAACCTTCGCGGTAATGGTTTTCCATCTTGAAAAAGCCTCTCAGTTTATTGTCGATAGAAACATAAACCGAGGATATCTTACTTTCCTCCTGGACCTGTGTACCGGCAACAAATGCGCGGGACCCAAGCATAATCCTGTGATTATCAACCATACCTGTGATTCCAAGGCCGGTGATTTCTTTGTAATTATCGACAATCAGCAATTTACCAGCGGGCAGCCATTCGCAAACCATTACGGACAAAGGGTGAGCCGAATTTCGTGCTACCGACCTCACCCACTGCTGTTCGATACTGCTCAATTCATTCCCGTCCCAGCCTATGTTCATTGTCCGGGAGTGGGTAAGTGTGCCGGTTTTATCGAAAACCACGGTGTCGGCATGGGTCAGTTTTTCTATGACTTCGGTATTCTTTATATAAAAACCATTGCGGCCAAAAACCCGCATCACATTACCAAATGTGAATGGTATGGTCAGTGACAAAGCACAAGGACAAGCTACGATCAGTATTGAAGCAAATACATAGGCCGCTTTGCCCAGGCCCGTAAATGCCCAGTATATCCCTGCCCCGAGGGCTATGGCCAGTATTACAAGTGTAAAATAATGGCTGACCTTGTTAACAACGGATTGCATCTGCATTTCACCTGTATCACCCAGCCGGTCTTCGTTCCATAATTGCGTAAGATAACTTTGAGCAACCTCTTTTTCAACCAGGAGCCTGATGGCTGCGCCCGACTGTTTTCCACCTGCAAATACAAAATCGCCTGCTTTCTTTGCCACCGGGATAGACTCTCCGGTCACAAAACTATAATCAATATTCCCTTCGCCTTCCACCAGGATTGAATCCACCGGGATCAGTTCCCCGTTTCGTACCAGTATCTCCTCTCCTACCTTCAAATCTTTTAACTGGACAAATTCTTCAATGCCATCAAGCAAACGGGTTACGGCAATCGGGAAATAGGAACGGTAATCACGGTCGAACGAAAGGGATTGGTAGGTCCGACTCTGGTACCAGCGGCCAATCAACATAAAAAAGAGTAAACCTGCCAGCGAATCCATGTAACCGGTGCCTGTACCGCTGAATATCTGGTAACTGCTTTCCAGGAAAAGCGCCAGAATTCCGATTGACAGCGGCAGGTCAATGTTGATAATCTTCTTTTTCAGACTTTTATAAGCTGAAAGAAAGAAATCGCTGCTGCAGTATGTAATTACAGGCAACGAAAGCAGGAAGGATACAATACCGAAGGTCACGGTCGAGAGCCTGTCAATATATCCACCACCTGGCAGGTAATCAGGAAAACTCAGCAACATGATGTTCCCGAACGCGAAACCGGCTACACCAATCTTCATGATCATGCGGCGATTGGCCTTCTGATGTTCGTTTTTCTGATCCCGGTTATAACTGATATCCGGTATATAATGTATGCTGTGAAGAAGTTCTGTAACCTGGCGAAGGCTTATTTCGCTTTCGCGGAAGGTAATACTGACTTCCTTGCGTACAAAATTCACGCTTGAATGCATGATTCCCGTATGCAGGGTGCTCAGGTGTTCGAGAAGCCAGATGCAAGAACTGCAATGGATGGCAGGGATGAAGAGGTTGACACGTGAAATGCCACCATCCGAAAAATCGAGCAATTTTAACCTGATTTCATCTGTATCGAGATAGGCATAGCGTGTACCTGAAGTATTTTCCTGTTCGAGGCGTATGCCCGGGTTGGGCATCATTTCATAATACCGGTCAAGTTTCTTTTCGGCCAGTATCTGGTATACCAGGCTGCAACCATTGCAACAAAATGGCTTTTCCTCAACTATCAATGGGCTTTTGCCACAGTCCTGCCCGCAATGTACACATTCTGCCATTTTACTTTCAGGTTTCAGGCTGCAAAAGTAAATAATTTTAACGGGTATACTTCCGTTAAGTCAAATAATGTACGCAGCAATGGTGTACTTTTAATTTTATCATACCACACCTGGTTATAAATGCCGCTTTCAGATGAAACTCCAAATAAAACGACACTGACTACCCTGGATTCTCTCAGGGAATTACAGACCAATATTTTTGAATTTGGGATTTATCTTCAGAAATGATAAAAACCCCATAAAGCAAAAGCTCCCTCCCGGGAGCCTTTGCTGAATATCAAAGCGATCAGATTAACTTATCAACTTATTCTTCGAGTGCTATCTGATCGTTACCGAAGCTGATGCCAAGGCCGCGGGCTGTTTTCATCAGGGCGGTATCGAGAGTCACCAGGTTTGGTTTCTGAATGGCGTCCAGCAGCGAAACGCTGGTAATATAAGGATGACGATAGGAAACCATTCGCCCGTATTCTTCATTAAGCACCATTTCGAACGCTTTTACTCCAAATTGAGAAGCCAGTACCCGGTCGTAAGCAGTCGGAATACCTCCGCGTTGTAAATGACCCAAAACGGTAACCCGTATATCCGGTTCACAACCCAGTTTCTTAAGGTCATCCTGGAGTTTGAAACCTATGCCACCAAGTCGTAAATGTTCATAGCCTACTTCACTGCTCTTTTCACCGGTTATGCTGCCATCCTTCGGTATGGCACCCTCGGCAACTACAATAATGGCAAAACCGCGTCCCTTGTGAAAGCGGGCATTGATTTTCGACAGCACCTCGTGGGTATCGTAAGGAATTTCGGGTATAAGGCAAATTTCGGCTCCGCCTGCCACAGCAGCATTTAATGCAATCCAGCCTGCATCGCGGCCCATGACCTCGAGTATGAAAACCCGGTTGTGACTGGCAGCGGTGGTAACAAGTTTATCAACGGCTTCGGTGGCTACTTCAATAGCAGTCTGAAATCCGAAAGTAGAATCGGTTGCCGACAGGTCGTTGTCAATGGTTTTAGGAACACCTATTATATTTAGTCCCTGCTCAAACAATCTCTGGGAAATGCGTTGTGAACCGTCACCACCAATGCTGATAACAGCATCGATACCCAGGTACGAGATCTTGCGGATCATTTCTTCCGAACGGTCCACATATTCCCATTCGCCCTTTTTATTCTTTACCGGCCAGGCATAAGGTCCGCCTTTATTGGTCGTCTGCAGAATAGTGCCACCCTGGTAATGAATACCGGCCACTTTCTCCGAATCCAGTATCATCAGCTCTGTGGGTTCGTTCAGAATTCCATCGAAAGCTTTGATACTTCCCAGGACTTCCCAATCCGTTTCCTGCTTTGATCGCTTAACAATTGCCCTGATTACTGCATTTAAGCCGGGGCAATCGCCACCACCTGTAAGAACCATTACTCTTTTCATAGAATTATATTGTTGACTACCAAATGTTTATGGTATTATTTTACATTTTTCGAAAATCGGTGCAAAGGTATACAAATAATTTTTTCATTCACTAATAAATAAATGAGCCCGGTATCGCCTCCGGGTTTCCAATCAAATTAGCTGAAAGCCTGTTCGTTACACAACAATGTTACACTTCTGCCAGCATTAAGGCAATTATAAAATATTTACAAGTCTATGATATTTAGATGTTTGAATCCAGTTTAGGTAGTATACTGAATTTGAATAAGAAATACCGCAACTGTTGTCAAATGACATTTATTGAGCAAGTTATGAGCCGACAATGAAAGCAAGTATTTTACCTGGTTCATTACAATTAGCTTTGACCAAACATGCGCCGGTACAAATTTGGCCCAAACCCGGCAGCTGAAATCTGCAAGACATAACCAAATCATCCATTGAACAAGCAAAGCATTATTTAGTCAAAATTTAAGCCGTCACCAGAATATACATTAAACTTAGATCTTGATTCACTACTTTTGGCGCGGCAAAAAAGACTTTTCACCAGGATAATATTCTTTATGGTATTTATTTTTGACATGGACGGCGTTATCGTCGACAATCACACCTGGCATTTCAAGGCGTGGGTTGAATTCGGACGCAGGCATGGGCTGCAAATCAGCAAGGAAGAATTCGGCAGGCACT
>JBAXXB010000300.1:0-5692 GCA_037128115.1 Bacteroidota bacterium | reverse complement strand
GAAAGCCTGCTTGAACTTGCCATTTTAAGTTTCTGACAGGCTCCTGATCCCCCTGGCACCCGCCAAAACGAGGTCATGAATGTTAAAAATCCGTAAAACAGGCAAATCCTTTTCCCTGCTAAATACTGTCTCTGCAACCCCGATTTTTACAAACAACTGATTTGCTGGCCACTACCTGGTATTATCTAGCCAGTAATCCAATTATTAGTTACAAAGCTATGAATCTCATATCTTATCATTTACATACATTAACACTTGCTAATCAATGTTTTTAGTATTTTTGCGCCCCGTTCCCTAAGAAACCTGTTCGAGCCACCAGTATTTAATATGGAGCTAAATCCGATAGAACAAAACTCAAGGGATAATGTGTACTGGGATGAAGTCCCTTTGTCACAAGGCTAAAAGCTACCAGACGCAACAGTTCGGTTCACAAAATATTTCATTGTACCAGGCATACAGCCTGAATTTAATAAATAGTATTTCTTTTTTTGCCCACCAAAACTTTTTACATGAATAGATTTTTTGTCCTGCTGCTTGTAATACTCGCTCCTTTTGCACTGAATGCACAAGTGAGGATACTTTTTAATGCAACCAAAGCCGAAACAGCCAGCAATGCCGACTGGACCATTGATGCTGATCTTCACAACCTTGGTTTTTCTAACGGGCCCGCTGTTGTTGGCCAGGGCAGCGAATCGAATCCCCAGCAGTTTCCCACCCCTGCCCAGTCGACTGTTACCGCTTCAACACCCGAAACTTACTGGAGTGGCGGAATTTCCGCATGGGGGATTGATATGGTTAAAAAAGGATATACCGTGGAAACCTTACCCTACAATGGATCAATTACCTACGGTAACAGCAGTAATCCCCAGGATCTTTCGAATTACAAGGTATTCATTGATTGTGAACCAAATATACTTTACACAACGGCCGAAAAAACTGCCATTATTCAATTTGTGCAGAACGGGGGAGGCTTGTTTATGGTTTCGGACCACACTGTCAGCGACAGGAACAATGATGGTGCGGACTCCCCTATGATATGGAATGACCTGATGAGCAACAACGGGATACAGGCAAATCCTTTCGGCATCACATTCGACCTGGCTAATTTTTCGCAAACCACAACCAATATCCCGAACTTACCGGCCGATCCCATCCTTCACGGTGTTATGGGAGATGTAACATCAGCCATGTGGAGTAACGGCACTTCAATGACGCTGAGTACGGCAGCCAACAGCTCTGTTTTGGGAATCATATACAAAACAGGGTCTGCCTTCGGGAACACCAATGTAATGTTCTCATACGCGAGTTATGGAAGCGGGAAAGTTGCCGCGATAGGCGACAGTTCTCCCTGCGATGACGGTACCGGGGATTCGGGAGACCAACTTTATAATGGCTGGACTGCCGACGCAGGCGGTAACCACGAACGCCTGATCATGAATGCCACCCTTTGGCTCGCCACGTCCAGCCAGGCTGCACCAACCGTTACCACCCTGGCTGCTTCGGCAGTTACTGGCACATCGGCTACTTTGAACGGCTCGGTAAACCCGAACGGGGCTGCCACCAACTATCATTTTGAGTGGGGGACATCAGTAAGTTACGGTAACTCGACTGCTGTTATTGCAGCTGGTTCAGGAAGTGCAGCAGTAAACGTATCGGCAAATATTTCCAGCCTTATTGCAGGAACAACTTATCATTTCAGGCTGGTAGGTGTAAACAGCGGTGGAACCACCAACGGGGTCGACCTTGTTTTTACCCCAGGAGCTGTGAATATTTCCACAACGGCCGTCACAGCCATTACCCTGACAGGGGCAAACTCAGGAGGCATTATTACTTCGGACGGGGGATCCGGTATTACTTCCCGCGGAGTTTGCTGGAACACAGCTGCCAATCCCACCACCGCAAACAGTCATACCTCTGATGGTTCGGGAACAGGAAGTTTTTCCAGCGCAATAACAGGCTTAACGGCCAGTACCATATACCATGTCAGGGCTTATGCAACCAATTCCGCGGGCACTTTTTACGGCAATGATGCTCAGTTTACCACGCTTTGCGCCATTTATACCTTGCCTTTTACCGAAAACTTCACAGGCACTTCCATACCCGGCTGCTGGTCGCAGGTCGATCACCAGGGAAACGGGGAAATATGGGCTTTCGGAGCCATCGCAGGAGTAACGCCACTCCCGACACTTACCGGGAACTACGCATTCCTCAACAGCGATGGTTATGGAAGCGGGAATTCACAGAACGCAGATCTCGTAACACCAACCTTGGACCTTTCGGCTTACAGCGCTGTTAATCTTCAGTTTAGCCATTACTTTAAAAGCTATACAGGTAACTCCGGCACTTTATCGTCCAGTATCGATAACGGATCAACCTGGACCCTGATAGCGACATTCAATACCACTTCAGCCACCAATCCGGCAATATTCAGTCAGGCAATATCAGCAGTGGCCGGCCAGTCATCGGTCCGGTTCAAATGGAACTACACAGGAACCTATGGATATTATTGGGCCATTGATAATGTTTCCATTACGGGAACCGGGGCCGTTACACTCTCCGTAACACCCGCTAACCAGAATGTTACTTCAGCCGCCGGCACAAGCCCTTTTACCGTCACTACATCTGCAGCCTGGACAGCTACCAGCAATTCAGCCTGGTGCACTGTTACTCCTTCCGGCACCGGGAATGGTATACTTACTGCCACTTTTACTCAAAATACAGGTATCACTTCGCGCACTGCTAACATTATTGTTGCCGCCACAGGGGCTGCTCCGGTTACTGTTACAGTTACGCAGGCAGGAGCCTCGCCCACATTGAGTGTCACCCCTTCGAATCAAAATGTTACCGCTCCCGCAGGAAATACAACTTTTACTGTAACTTCGAACTCGGCCTGGACCACCGGCAGCGATGCCGCCTGGTGTACCCTGACAACTTCAGGCAGTGGTAATGGAACTATTACTGCAACCTATTCCCAGAACACAGTTTTCACTTCCCGTACGGCTAACATTACTGTAGCAGCCACTGGAGCTACTTCAGTAATTGTTACAGTTACCCAGGCAGGGGCTTCGCCCACTCTGACTGTTACCCCTCCGAATCAAAATGTTAGCACTCCCGCCGGAAATACAACTTTTACAGTAACTTCCAACTCGGCCTGGACAGCAGGCAGTGATGCCCCCTGGTGTGCCGTGACAACTTCGGGCAGCGGTAATGGAAGCATAACAGCAACCTATACGCAAAACACCCAGGTAACAGGTCGCATCGCTAATATCACGGTGACTGTGACAGGTCTTACGCCTATCCTTGTAACAGTTACCCAAGCTGCCGGATCACCGGTTCTGACTGTTACGCCGGCTAACCAGAATGTGAGCACAACAGCCGGGAATACCACTTTTGCAGTAAGCTCCAATTCAACCTGGACTACCTCAAGTAATGCTGCCTGGTGTACAGTTACCCCTTCGGGTACCGGCGACGGTACCCTGGTTGCCAACTTTACAGCAAACACATTGGTTACTTCCCGTATTGCCACCATAACCGTTACGGCAGCCGGGCTGACACCTGTAGCTGTTACGGTTACTCAATCAGGAACATCGCCTACTTTATTGGTGGCTCCGGCAAACCAAAATGTACCATCCCCCCTGGGGAATACAAGTTTCACAGTCACCTCTAACTCAGCATGGACAGCAAGCAGTGATGCCTCCTGGTGTACGGTAACCCCATCAGGAACTGGCAATGGCGCAATAACAGCAAGCTACCAGGAAAACACATCTTCTTCAGGCCGTACAGCTAACATTTCGGTAGTTGTTGCAGGCTTGCCTGCCGTGATTGTCACTGTTAACCAGGCAGCAGCAGCCTTTTACCTGGCAGTGGACCCCAACAGCCAAAGTGTTAGCTATGCGTCAGGTACAGTTAATTTCGCCGTAAGTTCCAATTTACCATGGACAACCTCAAGCAATAGCGCCTGGTGTACCGTAACAACTTCTGGCAATGGCAATGGAACCCTGGTAGCTTCATTCAGCGAAAACACGCTGGCCTCAAACCGGACTGCCAGCATAACTGTTAATGCACCGGGAGTAAGCCCGGTAATTGTAAGCGTTATCCAGCTTGGGCCTGCCGCAGTTTTATCTGTAACACCACTCTCGCGTACCGTTTCCGATTCCCAGGGAAGTACAACTTTTAATGTAACGTCGAATACGACATGGACATGCAGCAGTGATGCAAACTGGTGTCTGCCGACTTTGTCGGGCTCGGGTACGGGCCTGATAACGGCAACATACCAGCAAAACTTAAGCCCGGTTGCCAGGACTGCCAATATGCAGGTAATTGCTCCAGGTCTTAATGCTGTCAATATCATGCTTTTGCAACTACCTTCGTTCGTCTCAGTACCTGAAACTCCCAAGAATACATTCCTGGTTTATCCTAACCCGACAAATGGAAAATTTATAATCAGCAGTGCAGCCAACATGATGGTCGAAATGAAGGTGAGTATTATTAACCCGGAAGGAAAAATAATTTATACCCGGAAATGCACGGGCGAAAGTGCTTATACGTTCAACCTAACAGGAAACTACGCCGGTATATACTTTATTAAAATAGAAACTGATGAACTATTTTACGAATTGTTAGTGCTAGTTGATGCGATTCGGCAAGGTAGACCACGGGAGCGGAATCTCGCAATACAACTATTGAAAGAAAGGTTAAATAATGGATAGTATTAGTCTTGCAAATTTACGGATGTTGCAATTTATTGCCACCAAGCTGGGTTCATTGCGTGATGAAGTTGTCTTTTTAGGGGGCTCTACTACTGCGCTATTCATAACAGATAAAGCGGCACCTGATGTGCGTTACACATTGGACGTTGATTGTATTGTTGATGTGATTACCTCTGGAGATTACAGACAAATAGAAAAAAAGCTAGAAATACAAGGGTTTAAGCGAGATGTTTTCAGTGGGGTACTGTGTCGGTGGCAATATGAAAATGTTGTTTTGGATGTGATGCCTACAGATAAAAAAATATTGGGTTTTGGCAACCGTTGGTATAAGGCTGCAATACAACATGCTAAAAACCATGTGATAGCTGATAATCTAACAATCAAAGTGGTTACGGCACCCTATTTTTTAGCAACGAAACTGGAGGCGTTTGCTGGTCGTGGGAATAATGATTATTTAGCCAGCCATGATTTTGAAGACATTATTTCAGTGATAGATGGTCGTCCAGAGTTGGTTGATGACGTTTATCAAGCCGATCAAGCATTAAAAGAATATCTTGTGCAATCCTTTAATCGACTACTCCAGGAACGAAAATTTCACGACGCATTACCTGGGCATATGAATTATTATGGTGCTTTGTCAAATGGACGAATAGATCTTTTGCTGGAAACGATTGCTAAAATAACACAATATAAAAGCGGTTCGGGAAGATAACCTTATTAGGGTGGAGCAAAAAAATGGATAAATCAATTTTAGAAGTAGTGCATGAATCAGCCAAAGGACTTTATGATGCTGGGATCATCGACGCTGTAACTATGCATGAATTTGATGCCTCATGTTTGACTCCAGTTAAAAAATTATCGGCACACGAAATAAAAATGCTTCGTTTAAAACAAAATGTGAGTCAGGCTGTTTTTGCGAAATATTTAAATATTGGAGTTTGGACAAAACCGCATGAAAACCCCCTCATGCGGTTCTGTCTAAA
>JBAXXB010000299.1:0-5715 GCA_037128115.1 Bacteroidota bacterium | reverse complement strand
GATACACTGTGCGGCACCAAGGTACTGTACAAAAAAGATTATGAGCAGATTACACGTAACCGCCACTACTTCGGCGATTTCGATCCTTTTGGCGATTTTGACCTGATTTTTGGCGCGGCCAAACTCAACCTGAAAATCACTGAAATCATCATCCGTTATCGCGACCGTGAATACGGCAGCACGCAGATTAACCGTTTCAGCCATGGCTGGCTGCTTATTAAAATGAGCATCTTTGCGTCAAAAAAAATAAAGTTTAAATAGCTTTTTTTTAATTCAGACTATTATTCAGTACTATATTCTGAATGAAATTTCCGTTCAATCCGGTCGCAGTCAGTAAGTGTATTCCGAAACCATTCCAGAAGAATATCGGTTTTTTCTTCCTCTGTCAGGCGCCATGCTGCTTTGTCGGAACGAATTCGCTCCGTAAAATGGAACAGACATAGCGAAACAGATACGGATATATTAAAACTTTCGGTAAACCCGTACATAGGAATCCGGATCAGCTCATCGGCCATGGAAAAGGCTTCAGGTGTAAGCCCAAATTTTTCGGTGCCGAATAATAAGGCGAATTTGCCCCTGTTGACATCGAAATCATGGATGCTGATTGATTTTGGATCAGGGGTAGTGGCTACTATGCGAAATCCCTCTGCCTTCAGGCCATCGATGCATTCAACCGTGTTATTGTCAAGTGTATTATGGCGGTGCAAATTTAGCCATTGGGCGGCACCCAGCGAAACATGAGGATTGAATTCGTACTGGTAGGAATTTTCGATAATATGAACATCCTGAATACCAAAACAGTCGCAGGAACGGAGTACTGCACTGGCATTGTGCGGCTGGTAAATATTTTCCAGTACTACGGTCATATATCGCGTCCGGTCATTTAAAACCCGCTCCATCAAATCATTACGCTTATCCAGTTTAAAGCTCCTGAAAAAGTCACAAAGGCTCTTTTTATAAGCCCAATCATCAAAATTGTTATTCATAATCGTCGTAGTAATTATCATCAACTTCCTTCCGGCTGCTCAGCCATTTATCGAGCGTAAGTTCTTTGCATAGCGCTGGTGTCATAAATTCGTAGGCAGGAATATTCTTTTGCTCAATATTATTTACCTGCCATTCTGACTTATAGCCCTCTTCAAAAATAAAGCGCCTCAGCACATACCCGTTTTTCATCAATTCCTTATATTTTCCAGAAGCCTGGTATTTGATGGTTTTATCCTCAGGTTCGAGCAGGTAAACAAACCTCATGAAAGTGCTGAAGTCCATGTCGGGAGCAATATTAACCTCATTTGTATAGAAAAATTCTTCTTTTTTAAGCCCGTTGTCAGAAATAACAAATTTCTTCGTTTTACGACCCAGGAGCTTAACACTATCCGGCAATTGGCTAATAATCAGAGAGTCATAAGTTAATACAGGTAAAATCAATTGCTGTTCAACCTGGGCGGTATACATACTTTCATATTCTTTCTTTTGTTCCTCCGGTATTAATGCAAGCAGTTCATTTAATCTCCTGAGTTTGATTGCTTTCATTTTTTCATAATACGCAGTGAAGGTGGTTTTTACATATACCAGTTTAACAGGATCTACCAGGATAATATTACCCGTTTTCAGGTTGCAGGAGTAAATCAGGTTGTATTTTTCAACTTTGACTTCATTGTCCTGAATAAAATATCTTTTCATTATTGTATTGCCTTCCCGGTCGATGTATCGCCCGGTGATGAGCCAGCCGGCTCTTGACTGCAGTGGCAGTAAAACAATAATTAAAAGGCTGATTTTGAATATGGATTTCATTGGTTAAAAGTTGGAATAATGTATGTATGTGCAATTTTGAGACTAATTAACAACAAATTACACTGATATGTTAGTAAAAAAGTACTCCATGCGTATTAATTCCTAAAAAAAGGCTACTTTTGCGCCTCAAAAATAAGAATTATGGCCAAGAAAATTGACAATACTGAAGAGAAAATCCACGCAGTTGAAGAAGCACTGTCGAAATCAGAAAAATTTATCGAAAAAAACCAAAAAATCCTAACAATTATAATTGGTTCCGCCGTTGTTATTGTATTAGGAATATTTGCTTTTCAGAAGCTATATATTGCCCCTCGCGAAAAGGCAGCCCAGGGACAGATGTTCATGGCTCAGAAGTATTTCGAACAGGATTCGCTGAACAAAGCGCTGAACGGGAATGCAAATTACCCTGGATTTCTTGATATTATTGATGAATACAGCATGACAAAAGCTGCTAACCTTGCCAAGTATTATGCCGGGATCATCTATTTAAAACAGGGCAAATACGAAGATGCCATTAAATACCTTAAGAAATTTGACAGCGATGATGAATTCGTCGGACCAATGGCTACCGGAAGCATAGGTGATGCATACCTCGAACTCGGCCAAAAGGATAAAGCTCTGAGTTGTTACCTCGACGCTTCCACTCAACAGGTGAACGATTTAACCTCCCCCCTTTATATGATGAGGGCAGCCTTTATCTATGAAGACCAGGGAAAGTTCGATAAAGCAGTCGAACTTTATGAGAAAATACAGAAAGACCATACCAAGAGCAATGAAGCGAGGGATATTGAAAAATACATAGAACAAGCCAAAGCAAAAATCACAAAATAAGCTTCACATTGGTTTTCAAAAAGAAAAAAAAAATACCTGGACGAACTTCAGGTATTTTTTTTTAATATTGTTTCATGAACAGGAATTTACGGATCATATATATGGGCACACCCGAATTTGCGGTTGAGCCACTCAAAGCTATAATAGATGCCGGCTACCAGGTTTTGACCGTGATTACAGCTCCAGACAAACCTGCAGGCCGCGGACAAAAGATTCATCTTTCGCCGGTTAAGGAGGCCGCAATGCACTATAACATCCCGGTTTTACAGCCATTAAGCCTTAAATCCCCTGAATTTATTGGTAATTTAAAAAGCTTTAATGCCAATTTACAGGTAGTTGTGGCTTTCAGAATGCTGCCGGAAGTCGTATGGCAAATGCCTGAGTTTGGAACCCTGAACCTGCATGCTTCCTTATTACCGCAATACCGGGGTGCGGCTCCTATAAACCATGCTATCATAAACGGAGAGACGGAAACAGGACTGACAACATTTTTTATTGAAAAAGAAATCGATACAGGAAACATCATATTGACCAGGAAACTCCCCATCCTGCCTTCTGACGATGCTGGTGCGCTCCATGATCGTTTGATGTATGCCGGGGGCAGCCTGATGTTAGAAACGCTTAAATTGATCCAGTCAGACAAAGTGAAGCTGCTAAGCCAGCAGAAGATTCTGCCAGATGATACTTTCCTGAACCAGGCGCCGAAGATTTTTAAGGCAGATTGCAAAATCAACTGGAACAGTTCCTGCCTTGCAATACACAACCTGGTGAGAGGCCTTTCTCCTTTACCGGGAGCCTTCTCGAACCTTATTATTGACCAGGATTCCTCCAAACAAGTCAAAATTTTTAGAACTACATTCCGACAGGAGGAATCGGACAGAACACCCGGAAGCATTGAAACCGACTTTAAAAAGTCTCTTTCGGTCAGAACAGCGGATGGATTTATTGAAGTTGAAGAACTTCAGATGGAAGGGAAAAAGCGCCTGAACATCACTGAATTCCTTCGCGGGCAGCATTTGACCGGTAATTCCCGCTTCGGATTATAAGGGTTATACTGTAAAATTATTGCTTAAAAGTACTGTTAATACAGCAAAGTTATTAACAAATGATTGTCTTTATTAACAAAACCGAGGGTTTTTCTCCTGTACATGTTGATATCACTGATTTATACATTATATTTGTATTGAATAAAACCTTATTACTAACCTAAAATTCACAACTATGAACAAAGCAGAATTAATTGAATCAATGGCCGCTGAAGCCGGCATGACTAAAGCTGATGCCAAAAGGGCTCTGGATGCTTTTGTCGTTTCCACTAACAAAGCACTGAAAAAAGGTGACCGCGTAGCTTTGGTTGGCTTTGGATCGTTCTCCGTATCAAAAAGGGCTGCCCGCAAAGGTCGTAACCCACAGACCGGTAAGGAAATCAAGATTGCTGCAAAAAAAGTAGTAAAATTTAAAGCCGGTTCCGAACTTCAAAAGAATGTAAAATAAGGTCATCACATTAATGAAGAGGCTGTCACCAAAACGGAGACGGCCTCTTTTTTGTAAGCAGCCTGCCGGTTTGCGTCACATTGCAACATTTCCCCAAAAAAAAAAATCCACCCTTACATTAGCCCAACATCTGCCGGATGGCTAAAACCATGGAAATGTTTAGTGGATTACTTTTCAGGTTTCATGGACAAATCAGTTAATTCAGCCAAAATAGTATATCCCCGACCCCGGCCACACTCATATTTTTCCCAATGTACATCACTATTGATTCATTATAGTTTCATATATTTGGAAACAAATAGTGATTCAATGACCATAAAAAAAATAATTGCTTTATTCTTCCTGGTATACTCCGGTATACTAAGTACCACGGCACAGGATATAGTAACCTTAAAATCAGGTAAAGAGCTAAAATCCAGAATTATACATATCAACACGAAAGATGTAAGTGTAATTCCGGAAGGCACTTCCGACACGATTTCACTTCTGCGCAATGAGATAGCCAAATTGCAGTACCAGAAAGGGATTTCTGTTTACTTATCGGATGACGAAGCACCTATATTCAATAAAGAACCTGCAAATGACAGCCTCTATTATTTAGGCGAGAAAGATGCCAACAGATATTACCGTGGGTATAAGGCTGCCGCGACCGGGACATTGATCTGCAGTTTCTTCATTCCTTGGGGGCTGGTTCCTGCCTTTGCGTGTTCGTCAACCCCCCCGGCCATAAACAGCCTTGGGTATAAAGACCAGGCTTTATTTAAAAACTCTAGTTATTTTAACGGTTACACAGAGCAGGCTTTTAAAATCAAAAAGAAGAAAATTTGGAAAAATTTTGCTATTGGGAGCGGCATAACAGTAGGCTATTACATGCTTCTGCTGATAGCAGCCAGTGCATTATACACCATGTAAAGCCAGTTTATCGTTATGGTGATAGTTTATCCCTGAGTATATCACCTCAATTCATAATCAAATGTTAACCCAAAAGTGAATGTTTTGTAATCCCTTAGAATTCCAAATCATGAGTGGTCCTGTTTTGAACCCTGGTATGTGCCATCTGGATGCTAATAGGACTCTTGCTATACTTGCATATTTCACATAGATACTGGATAAACGGGACTGCTGTGATTCACTTTATAAAAGATTCAAACAAAAAAAAGTAGTAAAACTTATTTATTTTGCTATTATTTAATTCAGAAGCTGTAATTTTATTGTTTCTTTCAAAATAGCAGATCTCTCTTTAGTGAAAAAATGATCAATTAAATCAAGCTCTCTGATGAAAAAAATACTGGTAATTGATGATGACCAGATGATCCTTATGATTCTGAAGCAAACCCTGATTAAAGCCGGATATCATGTATCTACGGCCAGTAGTGGGGAAAACGGAATCACTCAACTTGCAGTATTTCAGCCTGACCTGATTCTGACTGATTACCTGATGGAAGGTATGTCGGGAATCGATGTTCTTGGGTTTGTTATGCAAAACCAGCCCCTGATTCCTGTAATCATGTTAACTGGCCATGGTGATGTTCCACTCACCATCAAAGCTATTCAACTAGGAGCCATTGATTTTATTGAAAAACCCATACAATCGGC
>JBAXXB010000298.1:0-5725 GCA_037128115.1 Bacteroidota bacterium | reverse complement strand
GCAATACGCACATGGTAACGCACCGGGGCATCATATTTTGTATCTATATGCCTACTCAAACACACCGAAAGTTGGGCAGAAATACATACGCCAAATTATCAATGAGTTTCATAACAACACTCCCGACGGCATGATCGGCAACGACGATTGCGGGCAGATGTCAGCCTGGTATATCTTGTCGAGCCTGGGTTTTTACCCTGTTAATCCTGCCAGTGATGAATTTGTTTTAGGAGCTCCACAACTTGAAAAAGCTGTTTTACACCTTACAAATGGAAATCAACTCATCATCGAAGCCAAAAACAGTTCAGCTCAGAATATTTATACTAAAAAAGTCTTCTTAAAAGGGATTCCCGTCAATGAACTATTTATTACTTACAAGGAGATTATGGCTGGAGGGAATCTGCAGTTTCAAATGACAAAGAAATAAAAGCCTGGTTTATAGTAATCCGACAAGAATCACCTGCCTGATTACGTTTAAAAAGCCTGTGCCTGAATGGGATAAATTATCGGATTGTGAATTTGATTAAATAGTAGAATTAGTTCGTTTGCATTCAATTATTATTCAAAGGTTAAATTAAAAATAGTGAATATACTTCTAAAAAATGGATAAACTGCTGAAGCAAATCAGATCTTGCAGAGAATGTGAAGCACACCTTGAATTTGGCGTGAATCCGGTTATAGCAGCTAGTCCGGAAAGTAAAATTATAATTATCGGGCAGGCTCCAGGACGGATTGTCCACAATTCAGGTGTTCCCTGGGATGATAAGAGCGGTGATAATTTAAGGACCTGGCTGGGAATAGACAAAGCCACATTTTATGACGCAAGCGTTATTGCTTTGATGCCTATGGGCTTCTGTTATCCCGGAAAAAATAAAACAGGCGATTTGCCTCCCCGACCGGAATGTGCTCCCTTGTGGCATACTAAACTGTTGACATTAATGAAAGATGCGAAACTAATTTTATTAATCGGGCAATATGCCCAAAATTATTATCTGCGCGAGCAAGCTAAAAACACGCTGACAGAAACAGTTCAGCATTACAAATACTATCTGCCAAAATACTTTCCTTTACCCCATCCTTCACCAAGGAATTTCATCTGGCAGGCAAAAAATCCCTGGTTTGGCACTGAAGTGTTGCCTGAACTAAAAAAATACATTCATCAAATAATTTAGCGTTACATCCTAAGATATGAAAAAGTATTGCCCCCCTTCCTTACTAATGATGATTTTTTTATCATTAATGTTTCTAAACTCAATAAGTTCACCTACAAAAAGCAGTTCATTGAAAAGCAAAGAAGTCAAAATCGCCATGGCGCAAATCATGTGCATTGATGGCGACAGGGCCGGCAACCTGGTTCGTATTGAAAATGCCATTGTCAAAGCAAAGGAAAAGGATGTAGAGATTATTGTTTTTCCTGAGTCGTGCCTGCTCGGCTGGTTAAATCCTGATGCTTTTAATCGTGCCTGTACTATCCCCGGAAAAGACAGCGATCTTATTTGTCAGCTGGCAAAAAAGTATAAAATTTATATCTGTATTGGTCTGGATGAAAAAGATGGCGAAAAACTTTATGACGCCGCTATTTTTGTGGATGATAACGGCAATATTTTACTCAGGCACAGGAAAATAAACGTACTTCCCGAATTGATGACACCGCCTTATTCGATAGGAGACGGTATACAAACTGTTAAAACTAAATTTGGTACTATTGGTATAATGATTTGTGCTGACTCGTTTATGGAAAATTTACTGGATGGCATGAAGTCGAAAAAACCAGATTTGCTGCTTATTCCTTATGGCTGGGCCGCTGCCGAAAACGAATGGCCTGCCCATGGTGAAGAATTGATAAAAGTGGTTAAAAAAGCCGCAGCCGCAGTAAATTGCCCGGTTGTCGGCACTAATCTGATCGGTCAGATATCGCATGGTCCTTGGATGGGTCAATTATATGGAGGCCAAAGCGTGGCTTACGACAATAAAAAAGATCATTTAGTAATTGGCAAAGACCGGGAAAAGGATATCGTTTTCATAACTATAGATGTAAACAATTAATATCCATCTTATTTTTCTGCCCTTTTAATGTGAGAAGGAACCACTAATTTAAAATTTAATCAAAACTGTAAGAGAGATGAAAATAATCTTTTTGATAAAAATGATGACTTTATCGCTTTTGATCACCCCATTTGTTTTGAATGCACAAGGCAAAATGATTTCAGAAAAATACCAATTGCTGCCTTTTGGAGAAATCAAACCTGCCGGCTGGATCAAAACCCAGATGCAGAAGGATGTTGAAGGATTTGTCGGGAACCTTGACAAACTTGTTCCCGACCTTATCAATGATCCGATTTATGGCGAGGGAAGAATTCATAAAAACAGTAAACTCAAAGATCTGGGCAACCTTAAATCGGGCGATGCCGGAGGCGATGATCAATACAAATGGTGGAATTCCGAAACGCAATCGAATTGGTGGGATGGGTATATACGGAATGTGCTGTTACTGGATGATAAACAAGGAATTGAAAGAGCACAGATATATATTGACCGGATTCTGGCAACCCAGGACGAAGACGGCTATCTTGGAATTTATGATAAAGAATTACGCTATAAGTTTCATTCTGAGAATGGAGAGCTTTGGTCGAAAACAACACTGTATCGGGGATTGCTGGCCTGGTATGAATGTAGCCGGGACCCGAAAGACTGGAATGCACTTGTGAAAGCAGTGGATAATGTGATGCAGAATTATCCCGTCAACCAATCGGATCCGTTTAATGTTGGCAAAGAGTTTTCTGGAGGAGTCGCTCACGGACTCGTATTCACTGATATCCTTGACCGGATGTACCAGCTTACCAGGGATAAAAAATACCAGGATTATGCCTTGTTTTTATATTTGAACTTTTCCGGGAACTATTCTTCGGAAAAAGATGTCCAGCTCGCAAATATTCTGGATTCGACTTACAAACTTCAGTCACACGGTGCACATACGTACGAACATTTGCGATCCTTGGTTGTAGCTTCTTATGCGCCTAACAATGTGGGACTTAAAAAAGCACTCAGGGTTTATGTTTCCAGGATACAAAAATGCACTACCTCAACAGGTGGAGCAATTGGAGATGAATGGATTGGTGAACGATCGGCAGATGCCACGCATACAGGCTATGAATATTGCTCGTTGCAGGAATTAATGGATAGCTATTCCGTTTTGTTTCAAAAAAGCGGAAATGCTGAAAACGCCGATGAGATCGAAAGGATTTTTTACAACGCGGCACAAGGTGCTCGTAACCCTGATCATTCCTGTATAGCTTACCTGAAAACCGATGATTCCTATGAGATGATGGGAACAAAAAATGGTGAAACTGACCCTGGCCGCAATCAGACCCGTTACAAGTATTCTCCTGCTCACCAGGATGTGGCTGTATGCTGTGTACCCAATGCCGGTCGCATCACTCCTTACTTTGTTAGATCGATGTGGATGAAAGATAAAGACGGAATTGTGGCTGCATTGCCAGGTCCTTGTGAAGTAATTACAAAAATTAAAGGAGTGGATGTTCAGATTTCTGAAAATACATCATATCCTTTTGAAAATATAATCGAATACAAGGTTACAGTTAAAAAACCTGTTTATTTCAGTCTTAAAATCAGGAAACCTGTGTGGGCCAGCACCTTCAGGTTGAATTGTAAATACACCATTGAAGATGGATATATTACAATCAGAAAAACCTGGCATAATACTGAAACCATCCAACTTGAGTTAAGTGCTGAACCCGAAATCAGGCAGGACCTGAACAAGGAATATTATTTCACCTATGGAGCGCTGGTATTTGCTTTGCCTATCAATAGCCGCGAAATAATCACCAAAACATTTCCTGTAGCTGATTTTAAAGACCTCGGTTATACACCTGTTAACCTGTCAAAACACAGATTCTCCTGCGTAAAAACTCCGGAAATTAAAGTTAGACGGTTTGAAGGAGCCGAAAACATCTGGAACAGCTTAGAGATGAAAACAACCCTTGTAAACGAAAAAACACAAAAAAACGAAGAGGTTACCTTGCTGCCTCTGGGTGCAACAATTCTGAGGCAGGAAACTTTTAAAAACCAGGTAGAGACAGCTTTCGGAACGGTAAGACGCTTTGAGAATTTCCCATCTGTACATGTTGGACCCCGCAATATTGATGTTTGGCTTCCCGACGGGTACGATGTAAAGAAGAAATACGCCGTCCTTTATATGCAGGACGGGCAGAATCTTTTTGACAGCACGCTTAACTGGAACCACCAGGAATGGGGGGTGGATGAAACCATTGGCCGCTTATTGAATGAAAATAAGATAAAGGACTGCATTGTCGTCGGTATCTGGAATACGCCACTCAGGCATGCCGAATATTTTCCTCAGAAAGCCTATGAATTTCTGACCGGCGAAGAAAAAGAATTTGTAACGCATCAGTTGCAATCTTCGGGAAGACTTACCGAAGCATTTCAACCTGTATCCGACAACTACCTCAGGTTCCTTGTTAATGAGTTAAAGCCTTTTATTGATTCAGCCTTTTCGACCTATACCGGCAAGGGAAATACCTATATTGCCGGAAGCAGCATGGGTGGGCTTATTTCGCTGTATGCCATTTGTGAATATCCTGATATTTTTGGGGGTGCGGCCTGTTTGAGTACGCACTGGCCCGGCATATTTACGATGGAAGGCAACCCGGTTCCCGAAATTTTTATCAAATACCTGGAGACTCATCTGCCGGACCCAAGGACGCATAAAATTTACTTCGATTATGGTGATCGAACCTTGGATGCCCTGTATCCACCTCTACAGAATAAAGTGGATGAGTTGATGAAATCCAAAGGATTCGCTCCAAACAACTGGATCACACGCTATTTCCCGGGAGAAAATCATAGCGAAAATGCCTGGAACAAGCGTTTTAACATTCCTGCTACTTTCCTTTTAGGCAAATGATTTTATACCTTAGCTTTGTCAGGCAATTACAGTAAAACCGAATGATCATGAATAAACTACTCATACTGATTGTTTTTTTCTCTGGTATCGTAAACCAGGCTTTCGCTCAAAACGCACCAACGAAGTTCAATGAGCCGCCTTCATGGGCTAAAAATGTGATCTGGTACCAGATATTTGTTGAACGCTTTAATAACGGCGACAAATCGAACGATCCCAAACCGGAGAACATGGATGTTCCGTTTATGAAAATAATCACGCCAGCCGGCTGGTCTTTAACACCCTGGGCTCACGATTGGTATAGCCAGGAGGATTGGGCCGTTAAATCAGGAAAGAGTTTCAACGACGCGGTACAATACCGCAGGTATGGCGGTGATTTACAGGGCGTTCTCGATAAACTCGACTACCTGAAGGACCTGGGTGTCACGGCCTTGTTTATGAATCCGCTTAACGATGCACCTTCCCTGCATAAATACGATGCCCGGAATTACCATCATATAGACGTTAACTTCGGACCCGACCCCAAAGGCGACAATAAATTGATTGCTTCCGAAAAACCCGGCGATCCCTCGACCTGGAAATGGACCTCCGCCGATAGACTTTTCCTGAAACTGGTCAGCGAGGCTCACAAACGAGGCTTGAAGATCATCATGGATTATTCGTGGAACCATACCGGGACTTCGTTCTGGGCTTTCGAAGATGTGGTTAAAAACCAGCAGAAATCCGAGTTTAAAGACTGGTACAACATCACTTCATTTGATAACCCGGCCACACCCGAAAACG
>JBAXXB010000297.1:0-5758 GCA_037128115.1 Bacteroidota bacterium | reverse complement strand
TATATTGCATGTCGACCCGGTTATATTGCATGTCAGTTGGGTTATATTGCATGTCGACCCGGTTATATTGCATGTCAGTCGGGTTATATTGCATGTAGCCTCAGCAAATTTTTATGTCTTTTGCGACTCTTTACCAATAAATCGGGATAATTGGCTTAACAGTTTGAGTTTGCTTACAGCCCGGGGGGGTGGTCATCGACTGCAATACACTAAAATGGGTTAACTAAAAGCGGACACCAGATTGCGTTGATGTATTCCCGGCTGAGCACTTTAGTAAGGCAGCCTGGCGGGGCTCAAATATCTCTATCGTAAAATCATCAATGTATACGGGGTCCTGTCCCTGTAACCAGAAGTATGCTTTCACTTTATCGTGTACTGACCTGACTTCCGGCGTTAAATAGTCCATGCTGATATAATTCCATTTGCCGGGCTGCATAGGGTTTTCCGCCAGTTCTATTCCCAGCGCATTGTAATTATAACTTCCACCGTTGTGTTCAAAAGTAATGACCAGCGAAGCCATGCCGGGTTTCACTTCTTTCAGTGGGAAAACCCATACCCCTGCCCTGATCCACGCATGATCGCGATGTGTTATCTCTTCAAATTCAGCTTCATAACCGGGCGAAAAAGGATGTGCATTATCCAGTCTTAAAGCCGCCTTACCTGAATGTACTGTATCAAACGACAACGTAAGTGCTTCGTCCTGTTTGGATTCAAAATCATAACTACTGGCGGTCCTCTTGATGTAATCAGCTTCATTGGTAAGCTTCACAAAGGCTTCGGCCGGCCTTTCAACCAGCAGCAGTTTCCTGTCGGCTTCGGTAACCGCTGTTTTTGCAAAAATGGCAAAGTAATATTCCCTGCTCATCCGGGTACGGTCAATCAGCCCGTGGGCCCATTGCCAGGTTTGGAAAATATTCAATAACAGCAACAATCCGGTTATAGAGAAAATCAGAATCCGTAAAACCTTATTCCACGATTGCACCTCCTTCAGTAAATAACCCATAGGCAGCACCAGCAATACATACGACGATAATAGCGCCCTTTGGCTGTAGCTACCCCCTGCATACCACCAGCAGGTCCAGCTGGAAACAATATACAGGTTAACAACAAAATAGACCAGGATAGTGTAAAACAAGGACTGATTCCGTTTAAACAGGCTTATAAAGCCAGCCATGGCAAACATCATCACCGGCGTATAAATAAACCATCCTTTTCGGAAGCTAAACAAGACTTCCTTCAGGTAAGGATGTCCGAAATCGAAACCTTCGCCTGCATTGTTGTAACTGTAAAAAAGCCAGTGACCGGAACTGTATTTCCAGTACAGAAGTTGAGGAAAACCGGTAACGAAGACTGCCAGAATAAGCAGGATCAGTTGTTTATAATTTGATTTAATCAGCATTATTTTCTGCCTGAAACTTTCGGAATTGTGAATTCCCCATAAAACGGGAATAAGAATACATACTAATTCCGAAGGCCGAACCAGCACGGCAAGACCCATTGCAAACCCAAGCCCGGTAGCATATTTCCACCCGGGTTGGCGGTGCCATCGGAGGGTAAGCCAGACGATAAGGGTATATAGTGTAAAAAGGTAGTTGTGCGACAGGTAACCGTCGAAAGCGGTAAGCTGGAAATAATTGGTGGCCAGAACTGTGATAACCAATAAAATGCTCGTGATTGTTTCATCAAAAAACGCTAGCAGTATCTTTCGGAGCATAACTATTCCGATAGCAGAATATACCAGCCCGCTGATCGCCCAGGCATACTGGTATGGAAGCGAAAAGCCATCGGTTTTATACCCTGCAACGTAGGAGAAAAGATGGGCTATAAAAAAGCCGGGAGCATTCAACACAGCCATGCCCATGGAATATTTCATCACCCAGCCTCCGGCAGGTAAAGGTGTTGCCTGGTAAAAGGTTGAAGTAGCCTGGTATTGCTCAATCAGCCGTTGAACCCAGCTTATGTCAGCCAGGCGCAGGTCATGATAAATAAAAGTTGCAGGGAGATAGAGGTAATACCCGAAAACATCCCATGAAAGGATATTTATAGGTGGGTATACAAACCTGAAAAAGACCACCGAACATACCAGCAACAGGCTTATCCATGCTGAGGCAGAAAAGGTCCCCTTTGTTTTCAGGATTTTATTCATTGTCCAACGCACGTAAGGACCAGGTTCGTGATTCAGTTGCCTTTGTATTCTTTATTTACATTAATCCCGGGAACCGGCTTCCGTTTGCCATCCGGCTGAAATCAGTTCAGCCGGAGCAGGGGAAGCGGATCAACATTTACTTATGCTTCAATTAAGGTTCCGCAATTATCGCCATTCAGGATTTTCTGAAGGTTTCCTGCTTTTTGCACATCAAAAACGATTACCGGCATCTTGTTTTCTTGACAGAGGGTAAAGGCAGTCATATCCATAATATTCAGTCCTTTACTGTATGCTTCATCAAAAGTGAGGGTGGAATATTTGGTAGCTGTGGCATCTTTTTCAGGATCAGCGGTATATACGCCATCCACGCGTGTACCTTTCAGCAGTACGTCGGCATGAATCTCAATGGCGCGCAAAGCGGCTGCGCTATCGGTCGTAAAGAAAGGGTTTCCCGTTCCACCGGCCAGGATCACAACTTCACCTTTTTCGAGTTTACTTATAGCTTTGGGTCCGCTTACCCGCTCGGCAACCGGGTCGACTGCAAGACCGGAAAGCACCTTCGATTTTACGGCTATGCTCTTGAGTGCCGATTGCAGGGCCAGGCTGTTTATTACCGTTGCAAGCATGCCCATATAATCGCCCTGTACGCGGTCGGTCCCTATGTTGTTGCCTTTCAGCCCGCGGAAGATATTTCCTCCGCCAAGCACAACGGCTACCTGGGTTCCCATCTCAACTGCCCTGGCAATTTCATTTGCATACAGTGCGAGCATGGCTGTATCAAATCCCTGTCCTGAAGTTCCAGCCAGCGATTCACCGCTGAGTTTAAGTAGAATGCGTTTATATTTCATACGGTCTGATATTTTTGTTTACAGGCACGAAAGCCTGTTAATCTGCATATTAATTACAATTCTTCCTTACCGTGGCAGGCCTTGTATTTTTTGCCACTTCCACAAGGACATGGATCATTACGGCCGACTTTCTTCTCCACCTTAACAGGGCCGGTCACTGTATTTTCACTTGTGTGCTGGCCAAGGATATCGTTCCTGTTTTCACGAAGATTCCTGTTATCGGTACGCTGGGGCTGGTGTACTTCTTTCACCTGTTCAGCCTGCTGTACCGGCAGGTTAGCCCGTGCAAGGAACCCTATGATATCCTTGTTTGCCTTCTGAAGCATGGTCTTAAACAAGTTGAATGATTCCAGTTTATAGATCAGCAGGGGATCCTTCTGCTCGTAGCTGGCCGATTGAACACTCTGGCGAAGTTCGTCCATCTCACGCAGGTGCTCTTTCCAGGCATCATCGATAACACCCAGCGTAATTCCTTTTTCGATGGCAAGCGAAACTTCCATCCCCTTATCGTCGTAGGCACGCTTCAGGTTAGCCGCTACCTGCATCGACTTAATACCGTCCGTAATAGGAATGGCGATAAACTGGTAACGCGGGTTGTTTTCGTATACGTCCTTCACAACCGGGTACGACAACTCAGCGATACGTTTCGATTTGTTGCGGTAATTCTGGTAAATATGATGGAACAGGTCGTCGGTAAGTTTGGTCTTGTTCCCTGAACCGAATTCTTTTTCCGAAAAGGGGCATTCAGCGGCGAAAGTAGTCAGCAGTTCCAACGTGAATCCTTCAAAATCACCGTTTTCCTGGTAGTCAGTAACATAGTTTTCGCACAGGTCATAGATCATATTGGAAATATCCAGGGCAAGACGCTCGCCGTACAAAGCCTGGCGACGTTTGCCGTAGATGACTTCCCTCTGGGCATTCATTACATCATCGTATTCGAGCAAACGTTTACGGATGCCGAAGTTGTTTTCTTCCACCTTCTTCTGTGCCCGCTCAATGCTCTTGGTGATCATGCGGTGCTGGATGACTTCGCCTTCCTTGAGGCCCAGCCGGTCCATGATGCCTGCGATACTTTCGGAACCGAACATACGCATCAGGTCATCTTCGAGTGACACAAAAAATTGTGAACTCCCCGGGTCACCCTGGCGTCCGGCACGTCCGCGCAACTGCCTGTCGACACGGCGCGATTCGTGGCGCTCGGTACCTATAATGGCCAATCCGCCTGCTTCCTTTACACCTGGCCCGAGTTTTATGTCAGTACCACGACCGGCCATGTTGGTAGCAATGGTTACGGTACGTGTTAATCCGGCTTCAGCAACGATTTGTGCTTCCCGCTGGTGCAACTTGGCATTCAGCACATTATGAGGAATACGGTCGCGGGTAAGCATTCGGCTGAGCAATTCGGATATTTCGACCGAAGTAGTACCCACCAATACAGGCCGGCCTTTTTCGATCAGCAATTTTATCTCTGCAATAACGGCATTGAATTTTTCGCGTTTTGTTTTGTACACCAGGTCTTCGTGGTCAGCACGAACTACTGGCCTGTTGGTCGGTACAACCACCACATCCAGTTTATAGATATCCCAGAATTCGCCGGCTTCTGTTTCGGCAGTACCGGTCATACCTGCAAGTTTGCGGTACATACGGAAATAATTCTGCAACGTTACGGTGGCATACGTCTGGGTGGCGGCTTCAATCTTCACATTTTCCTTTGCCTCAATGGCCTGGTGCAACCCGTCGCTGTAGCGGCGGCCTTCGAGAATACGACCGGTTTGCTCATCAACGATTTTCACCTTGTTATCCATTACCACGTATTCCACGTCAATTTCAAACAAAGCGTAGGCTTTCAATAACTGGTTGACCGTATGAATGCGTTCGGATTTTACCGAATAATCACGCAGTAACTCTGTTTTTTGATCCAGTTTCTCCTTGTCCGTAAGTTGCCTGCGTTCCATCTCCGCAATTTCAGCTCCCACATCCGGGAGAATATAAAATTTCGGGTCATCGTACGATTTGGTAATCAGGTCTATACCTTTATCGGTAAGTTCTATGGAATTGTTTTTTTCGTCTATCACAAAAAACAGTTCGTCGTCCATGATATGCATGTTCTTCGACTGCTCCTGCATGTAAAAATTCTCGGTTTTCAACAGCACAGCCTTGATACCGGGTTCACTAAGGAATTTGATAAGGGCCTTGTTCTTTGGCAATCCGCGGAAGGAGCGCAAAAGGGCTTCTCCCCCCTTTTTTTCATTATCTGAAGGTATTTTACCATCATCCCCTTGCACCAATAGGTTCTTGGCTTCCGACAGCAGTTTTGTGACCAGGTTGCGTTGTTCGTTGTATAACTTGGAGATTTCGGGCTTTAGGGCCTCAAATTCCTGGTTTTCTCCACGAGGTGTAGGACCGGAAATAATGAGAGGTGTACGTGCATCGTCGATCAACACGGAGTCGACCTCATCCACTATGGCATAGTTATGCGGGCGCTGAACGAGTTCATCCGGGTTACGCGCCATATTGTCACGCAGGTAGTCGAAACCAAACTCATTGTTTGTCCCATAGGTAATATCGGCCAGGTAAGCATTGCGCCTTTCGGTCGAATTAGGCTCGTGTTTATCAATGCAATCCACTTTCAGCCCGTGAAATTCGAACAATACGCCCATCCATTCCGAGTCGCGTTTGGCAAGGTAATCGTTCACCGTAACCACGTGAACCCCTTTGCCGGGGAGTGCGTTCAGGTAGATCGGTAAAGTAGCGACCAGGGTCT
>JBAXXB010000296.1:0-5825 GCA_037128115.1 Bacteroidota bacterium | reverse complement strand
ATGTTAACCCGGCTTGCGTGAAGATGTTTGGGGCTTCAGGTTTGCAGGATATGGTAGGCACTACCTTGTTTGACTGGCTTCACCCCGATTCGCATCAAATCATACGGGAACGTACAACGCAGATAATAGAAAGCGGAAAAAGTAATAAGCCTATCGAAATACAGTATATAGGAGCCAATGGAATTGTACTTACAACCGAAGTACAGAGCACCTCTATCCACTTTGACGGGTTGCCGGCGATTCATGTGGCACTGAACGATATTTCGGAACGCAAGCGCAGTGAGCTGGCTGCGCGTAAGGCCGACGCCAGGAATCTTGCCATGATTTCGAATATTTCGGACGTTATCGGTATTTTGGATGCCAATGGCATCATGACGTTCAAAAGTCCGAATATCGAAAAACGGTTTGGATGGTTACCCGAAGATCGTTTGGGAACCAGTGGTTTCGCAACGATACATCCCGATGACCTGGAGTATGTACAAAGTATCTTTAGTTTGTTGCTGGGAACTGATAATTCAGTACAAACCCTGGAGTGCAGATACGGATGTAAAGACGGAAGCTATAAACCAATAGAACTAACGGCTTCGAACCTGCTTAACGACCCGACGATCAACGGAATTTTAATCAATTACCACGATATCAGTGCCCGAAAAGCGAGGGAAGAGGAAAAACAAAACTCCGAAGCCCTGATACGGATACTCTCCACGGCCATTAACCAGAGCCCTGTTACTACCGTAATGACCGACCTGGAAGGCAATATAGAATTTGTAAATCCAAAATTTGTCGAGACCACAGGTTATTCAGCCGAGGAGGCTCTTGGCCAGAATGCCCGTTTGCTACAAGCCGGGGAAAAATCCAGGGCAGAATATAAAGAATTATGGGATACTATACTTTCAGGTCAAAACTGGTATGGGACCTTCCACAACAGGAAAAAGAGCGGCGAACTATACTGGGAGTCTGCAGTGATATCTCCTGTAAAGGATGAAAAGGATTCCATCATCCATTTCCTGGCCGTTAAGGAGGACATCACCCTTCGCTTAAAGGCGGAACAGGAAATAAAACTCAAAAACGAAGAACTTTCGAAACTCAATGCCGAAAAGGACAAATTCTTTGCCATTGTTGCCCATGACCTGCGTGGCCCATTAGGAGGGTTTATGGGGTTAACCGAAATGATGGCCGATAAGGAGCAGCATTTTGCAGCAGCCGATATACAGGAAATGACAGTGCAACTTAGTCGATCGGCGCGCCAAACCTTTAACCTGCTCGAGAACCTGCTCGAATGGTCGCAGATGGAAAATGGACTCAACGGCTTCAGTCCGCAAAAACTGAAGTTAAGCCAGGTGGTAAGAGATTGCATGAATATAGTGTCAGAATCGGCACGAAAAAAAGAAATCGGAGTTTTTGCTGATATCACGGACGAACCAACGGTATTTGCAGATAAGAATATGCTTAAAACCGTGATACGCAACCTGCTTTCGAATGCTATCAAGTACACACCAAATGGGGGTTCAGTAAACATTTCAGCCGGATTGAGTGAAAATAATACGGTTACCGTTTCGGTTAGGGACACGGGCATTGGGATGGACGACGAATTGCTTAAAAGCCTTTTCCTGGTTGGCGCCAACATCAAACGCCCCGGTACCCAGGGTGAATCAAGTACCGGCCTGGGATTGCAACTCTGCAAAGAGTTTGTCGAAAAACAAGGCGGCAGGATATGGGTCGAATCAGAACAGGAAAAGGGATCGGTATTTCATTTTACCTTGCCTTTCCTGGGGAATCAGGAAGAAAAGATAAGCAGGGAGAAAGTGGCTGAGACGGTGAATGCCGGTGGGCAGGCACTTAAGCTCAATATACTGATTGCCGAAGATGATGAAGTGTCAGCAAAACTGATTTCGATCATGGTCAAAAAAATAGGCAGAGAGGTTTACAGGGTGAAGACCGGAGCTGAAGCGGTTGAAACCTGCCTTAAACACTCTAACTTGGACCTGGTGTTTATGGATATTCATATGCCCGGCATCGACGGGTTGGAAGCTGCACGCCAAATACGCCAGTTTAGCGGGGAGGTGATTATAATTGCACAAACAACGTATGGGCGGTATGGGGGCAGAGAAATCGCAATAGCAGCCGGATGCAATGATTATATAATGAAACCCTATGAACTGGAAACCCTGAATGAAATGATAAAAAAACATTTTCCGGGGTAGCCGTCCCGTTTGCAACCCGGGTTACGAAGTAGTGAAACAGGTGCTGCACTACAACAAGGGGGGCAATAACGCCTGGGATGAATATTAAAATCTGCATCTCCACGATATATCTCAAGGGCGAATTTAATTAAGCTTAAAGGTTTTTAATTAAGCCCATTGGTATTTTAATTGGCCCCACAGGTATTTTAAATAACTCCACAGGTATTTTTTGAGCCCACAGGTATTTTAAATTAACTCCAAAGTTTTTTTAATTAAACTGTTAGTTAATTTATTTGAGTCCACGGCTAATTAAATTAAGCCGGGAGCTAATTAAATTAATCCCACGGTATTTTAATTAAGCTGTAAGGTAATTTAATTGAGCTTACAGTTGATTAAATTAATCACGGGGCTAATCAGGGCTGCTGAAAAACTCCGAAGGAGTTTAAAGTCAATAACCTCCGGTGCAACCGGAGGTTATTGAAAACATACAATCTCAACCACGAAGTGGGTTGAAAACTTCTAAGATATAGTTATTGAACCCTTTCAGGGTTCGGGCTCTATCATTACTATGTACCACCCGTTTCACGGGTGGTTATTAAAATTAAATCAATTCAGGATTTTAATTCAGTTCGACCCCAGGTACAGGGAAAATGAAAGAGAATATCCCGGAAGCCTGCACCTGTTTGTTAAGTAAGCTACATATAAAAGTATGTCAGTCATATAGCAGTTTTTCAGCAAACTCTGATTAAACGAGGTACATGCTTATTTTAATTATTCGCACAGCGAGGGGGTGAACTATATCTGTGTGATTATTTCCGATAGGTAGTTAATGAATACCGACTACCGCTTAATTATAAGGACTCAATCCGAATTTTTTCAGGAAGGTTCCGGAATACTTAATTTCAAATCCGGATTTGATACGCAGGGCCTTTTGCCCGCTGTTTTACCAACACGGAGGGCATAAAAAATCCCGTCAACGGGCTGCAGCTCCTGTACGGCGGGACCTGGAAAGTAATACGGATTACACGGCTGTGCCTGCATCAGGGGCTGGTTTGCGTCCCCTGTTCACAAAACGCTGTTTCAAATCGGTATAAATCACTTCGGCACCTTCTACATTATTTTGTGCGGCAATTTTTACAGCATTATAAAATACCATAGCTGCTGCCATAGCATCCATGCCCGTAAGTGTAAGCGTGTCCTCAAGGCTTTGGGTAACCGGGGCCAGCAGCCTGAGCATTTCATTGAGGTTGCGTGCGGCATCCACATCATGCAAAAATGCAGGCACATCAATATACGAGGGCACCAAATGGGGGTTCTGCAGCATATAGTCCCTGGTTTTTTCAACCAGGGCAAAGCTCTTCTCCCCTAAATGTATGCTGGCGCTCCTTTCGTCGGGTGTTAATACGATGCGCCAGGGAGTATTTGTTTTAATTAACTCTATGGCATCTTGTATAGCCTGTTTTTCAACGGCTGTCATCTGGAAATCAATTTTATTTTCCATAATAATAAAGGTTAAGGTTAATAATAAGGACCTACAGGCAATACGGGTAAATACAGGTTACTGCAGTTATAGCACTGCGAATATACTATATATATGGCTGGATTCCAAGAGTATTGCCGGATATTTTACCTAAAAATGTGCATTATTTTACTCGAAATGATGAAAACAGTAAAATGTCTTACTGTATGTTCATAAAGCCATGTAAAAGCTGGGCTGGTAGTAGTGAAGCCTTTGGAAACTAAGTTGTTATTCAGCTTTTTGAAATAAATATCATTCTAATCCAGTTGTTTGCGGTACTTTTGTGATACAACCATTTTCCTTCCGGAATCCCCTTTACAGCATCCTTTTAAATCAGTTGCGATGAAACCCTTTTCTGTATTCAGTATACTTTTTGGCATTATGCTGCTCGCAGCTGCCTGCAGCAAAGAGAAGTCCGCTCCCGCCGAAAAGATACAAATCAACCTCAGCACCAAGCAAAAGCAGGTGATCAGCGGAAGCAATGCGTTTGGTTTTGCCTTTTTTAATAAGGTTATAGCGATTTCCGGCAGCGATGCTAACCTTATGGTTTCACCCCTCAGCGTCAGCATGGCCCTGGGCATGACCCGCAACGGGGCAGCGGGAAACACACTGGAGGCCATGACAGGCACCCTGGGCTTTTCGGGTCTTACCGATACCGAGATCAACGAATCGTACAAATACATACTCGGAACCTTCGGCACGCTCGATCCCAAAGTGAAATTGCAGGTAGCCAATTCCATATGGTACCGCAATACCTTCAGCGTCGAACAGGCATTCGTGCTGGCCAACCAGCAGTATTTCGACGCGGTAGTTACTCCCCTTGATTTCAGCAGCCCCACGGCCGTCGATATGATCAATGCCTGGGTAAACGAAAAAACCAATTCCCTTATTCCCACCATTATCGACGGAATACCTGGCAATGCCGTGATGTACCTTATCAATGCCGTGTATTTCAAAGGACAATGGAAATACCAGTTTGAGACGAAAAATACCACCGAAAGGCCGTTTCACCTCTACGACGGGACCGAATTACAGGTGCCGGCCATGGTGCAGCATGCCACTTTCCCTTATTACAAAGGAACCGGCTTTGAGGCCATAGAACTTCCTTATAACCAGGGGAATTATGCCATGACCATCCTATTGCCCGATGCCGGTAAAACGGTGGGTGATGTCACCACCCTGCTGACCCGGGAAAACTGGAACAACTGGGGCACGCTTTTCAGCGACCGGGACATACAACTGCAGCTGCCAAAGTTCAGGTACGCGTACGAGGAGAAAAACATGAAACCCATACTTACCGCCATGGGAATGGGCCTTGCTTTCAATCCCGATTCAGCCGACTTTACCCGTATAAATGCAGGTGGAAATCTCTATATTTCGGGAGTGAAACACAAGACCTATATCGAAACCAATGAAGAAGGCAGCGAGGCGGCAGCCGTAACTTCCGTTGAGATAGGCGTAACGTCGGTAGGTCCCGATCAGCCCTATTCCTTTACCATCAACAGGCCGTTTGTGTATTTTATAAGCGAAAAATCAACGGGGACCATCCTTTTTATAGGGACAGTAATGAACCCCGGCTTGTAAGCGTAGTTTGGTTTTTCCCTGTATACATGGGTTGAGATGATTTATAAAGGGGCGGATCTGTAACCTGTATTTTAATTTAAGAGGCTTTTAACTATTTGTGCCTGTTCTGTATTCTTTTTGATATTGCGGAATATCTTTTATACTTGGTATATATCGCTGGTATCTCGGAAAACCATCTTTAATAAGTACTTCGTTGATCTTTGCGTCTTTCGTGTATTCTTTGTGTGTTTTGTGTTATAACGGGCCAGTAAATTGTTGCATAAAGATTCACAAAGAAAGCACAAAGGTTCAAGAAGACTGTTTTACAAGCCCTCGGTGATACCTCAGTGCCCTTAGTGGTTTTTAAAAATTGCTGATCTTCACTGCCTGATTCCGGATATGCTATTCCTATCCCATCTTAGTGCTCCTTAGTGCCCTTGGTGCCTTAGTGGTTTTTTAAAATTGCTGATCTTCACTGCCTGATTCCGGATATGCTATTCCTATTCCATCTTAGTGCTCCTTAGTGCCCTTGGTGCCTTAGTGGTTTTTTAAAATTGCTG
>JBAXXB010000295.1:0-5843 GCA_037128115.1 Bacteroidota bacterium | reverse complement strand
TGCTGCGCGTTCCGGGATTAAAAGAGTTTGAAGAGTTCAAAGGTTCAATGCTTCGAGTTCAGAGGGTTTCAGAGTTTCAGAGTTTCAGCGTTTGAAGAGTTCAAGGAAGACCTGTTCGCCCGTCTGACTTCTCAGTGGTCCTAAGTGTTCTTAGTGTCTTAGTGGTTTCAGGGGCTTAAGAGTTCAAAGGTTCAAAGCATAACGCAGTAAATCAGAGAACTATTAATAAATTTCTTCCAACCCGGTATCTGAAAATACCAAACTTTACTCAAAGTAATTCATCACCCTAAAACCGCCATCCTTGAGGTATTTCTCTTTGTGGGCCAGTTTCAGGTCGTTTTCTATCATGTCTTTCACAAGGGCAGCAAGGTCATATTCAGGGGCCCAACCCAGTTTGGTATTTGCTTTTGTAGGATCACCCAGCAGCAAATCGACCTCGGTAGGCCTGAAATAGGCGGGATCAACTTCAACGACCACGGTTCCTGGAGCAATCATATGATCCTCGTTCCGGCATGAAATTACTATACCTTTTTCGTTCAGTCCTTCTCCCTGGAATTCGACTTCAACCCCGCTCTCAGCAAAAGCTAATCGCACAAAATCCTTAACCATGGTAGTAACTCCTGTTGCAATCACAAAGTCTTCGGGTTTGTCCTGCTGTAACATTAAATACATGGCACGGACATAATCTTTTGCATGTCCCCAGTCGCGTTTGGCCGAGAGGTTACCGAGGAACATTTTCTGCTGCATGCCCAATGCGATGCGGGCAACAGCCATAGTGATCTTTCGGGTCACGAAAGTTTCACCACGGATGGGTGATTCATGGTTAAAGAGTATACCATTACAAGCATACATATTATAAGCTTCCCGGTAATTCACAGTGATCCAGTATGCATATAATTTGGCCACGGCATATGGGCTTCGGGGATAAAAAGGAGTACGCTCACTCTGAGGAACCTCCTGGACAAGACCGTAAAGCTCGCTTGTAGATGCCTGGTAAAATCTTGTCTTTTCTGTCATCCCGAGAATCCTGATAGCTTCAAGCAGGCGCAGCGTCCCGACTCCATCCGCATTAGCCGTATATTCCGAAGTGTCAAAACTCACTTTTACATGCGACATGGCTGCGAGGTTATATACTTCATCAGGTTGAACCTCCTGCACTATACGTATAAGGTTCGATGAATCAGTCATATCACCGTAATGCAGGAAGAAATTCCGCTTATCGGCATGAGGGTCTTGGTATAGGTGATCGATGCGATCAGTATTAAAAAGAGAACTCCTGCGTTTGAGCCCATGTACCTGGTATCCTTTTTTAAGAAGAAATTCGGCAAGGTAAGCTCCATCTTGTCCTGTAATGCCAGTAATTAATGCAGTTTTCATACTATAGGGTAAGAATTTAATACTTCATTTAACAAAGTAGTTTAAATGCTTTTCCAGGAAGATTGAATCATGTATTCTGTGTCCTTCTGGAAATGATTTTTCGATTTATCCTTTTCTATTCAAAGGTATAAAATAATATTCCAATTAAGTCATTATCCGACAAGTTCTCGAATATCAGTGTCGGATGGAGATTCAATGCGATGTAGTTATCAGTTAAACTAATAATTATGATCCCTTACCTGTAATTTGGCTTTATAAAGGAATGAAACTGAGAGAATGAAAGTGCAATCAATTTATTGGATTTGTTCTCTTATTCCATGGGCGATGATAATGCTTTTTCGGGCATCTTCGAGACCAAAGCCATTACCGGCAAGAATTTGTTCATAACTACGGGTATGCAGATCGGTAAACCCATCACTGAATTCAACTTCTTCACCATCAACTGTTATGGAACGATAAGTGCGTTTCCCTTGCTCAACAGCTTGTTGGGGGAGATGGTCTGCATTGATGCTGAGGTGCCAATCCACATTTGCTTTTGCAAGTTTCAGGAACCCGGAAGCGTGGTCATCTGTATGAGCATTTACCGTATTTTCATTGACATCACCGAAAATCCAGGTCAGCATATCAAAAAAGTGAATGCCGATATTTGTTGCTATCCCTCCTGAATGGGTAAGATCACCCTTCCAGGAAATGTGGTACCATTTGCCACGACTTGTAATGTAGTTAAGCTTAACATCGTACACTTTACCTGCCGGGCCATTGGCTATTTTTTCGCGCAGGGCAATTATCACCGGGTGAAGGCGTAATTGGAGAATAGTAAAGATGCGTTTACCGGTCTCCAGTTCCAATTCTGAAAGCGCGTCCAGGTTCCATGGATTCAGGACCAATGGCTTTTCACAAATAGCAAAAGCATCATTTCGCAATGCCAACCGCATATGTGCATCGTGCAGGTAATTGGGTGAGCAGATGCTGACGTAATCGATTTTATATCCCGGGCCTTTACGGCGAAGTTTATCGAGATGCCTGTCGAAACGTTCAGGTTCGGTAAAGAAATCAGCATCAGGGAAATAGCTGTCCATAATACCTACTCCATCATAACGGTCAAGTGCTGCAACCAGCGTATTTCCTGTTTCTTTTATTGCTTTCATGTGCCTGGGGGCAATATAACCACCTGCACCGATGAGGCCGAAATTTAAATGTTTAGCTGACATAATTCTTAAAGTAGAATAAAAATGGTCCTTTTTATGTTTGCGCAAAGGTAGGCAATTTAATTATTTTTGGAACATTCTACTGGTTTGACCACTTATTCTAATCGGTAAATATCCTGATTCAGCCAAATAGGCTAATTCAAATCCTTATCTTTGCGGCTATATCTAACAGCTAATGCCAGATCTCATTAATTCGACCAGCAACCCGCATATCCGCAAAATCCTGAAATTACAGTCCGGTAGTCGCGAGCGTAAAAGCCAGAATCTATTTATTATTGAAGGATATCGGGAGATATACAGGGCTATGGTCTCAGGTATAGAAATAAAGGAATTGTTTGTTTGTAATGAACTGGACCGGCAGGGTAGGAGAGGGGACCTTCTACAACTAGATCAGAAAACGATGATTTATGAAGTCGGGCAGAGTGCTTTTGAAAGGATTGCATACAGGGAAGGTTCGGATGGACTTATTGCCCTTGCCGTTCCCAGGAACCTGGGTTTGAATGAACTGCTGCTTAGCACTAATCCGCTGTTACTGGTCCTGGAATCTGTTGAAAAACCCGGTAACCTGGGGGCCATTATGCGGACTGCTGATGCAGCCGGAATTGATGCTGTAATAGTTTGTGATCCTTTAACTGATGTTTACAATCCGAATGCTATCCGTTCGGGAGTGGGATGCATTTTCACAAAGCAGGTTGTAACCTGTTCTTCAACCGAGGCTATTAAATGGCTGAGGGGTAAAAAGATTAAAATCTTCGCCGCAACACTCTCAGAAAAAGCGTTGGTTTACCATAAACTGGATTTCTGCGGACCAACAGCCATTGTAATGGGAACCGAGGCAACAGGTTTGAGCCGGGAATGGCTTGAAAGTTCAGATGCTCAGATTATTATCCCCATGAAGGGGATTGCAGATTCGATGAATGTATCCACATCGGCGGCGGTACTTGTTTTTGAGGCAGTCAGGCAGAGGGAGCAAGATAGAGGTTAATGATATTAAGGTATGTTTTAGCGTTTATTCAATTACCACTTACAGTCTGAGGCTAAAGTGGGTTTTAATCAAAAAATAGCCAGGAAATCCCGAATTTAAGTGCGGCATCTCCCTGCGGGTAATCTGGTACTACCATATAGTTGTAATTCATGAGTGCCGCATTGAAATGTTCATACTTAATGAATATACGTGCTCGTTTTATATTCAGATTTACAAAAGCATCCAGGTAAGGATAGTTACCAGCTATGTATCTGTTTTGGCGGTAAAAGGCTCTCAGTGCAGGCATATAAGCATCCTGGAACCACTCGGAATGATAAGTGCCACTTATCCCGGCCTGAGCATGAAGTGCATTCTTAAACAAAACCACATCATAGCAAAGTGTCAGTTTGCCAATTAGTGCGGGAAGTTGAAGCACACTATCGGGGGTTACCTGCTGAGCAGATGCATATATAGTTGTAATCCAGTGTTTGATCCTGAATTCTTTAGTTGCATGGGCTGCAAGTATGCTTAATCCTTTTGAATATTGAACCGGAAGAATATATTGGTTAAGATATGTATAATCCGATATCCTGGTATAGGAGGCATTCAAGTCAAAACCCTTTAATAGTATTCCAAACTCACCCCGAATATAGTCCTGGGCTCTAAAGAAATTATCCCACCTGAAATTATCGGAATAATAATGATTGAAGAAGTAATCGGGATGTGATAAGCCTTTAGAAACATTAAGATACGCCTTATGATTTTGTTTCCCGAAAAACTGGTAGAAACTTCCATCAAGTGAATAATCGCCACTGTTGTATCCTCCCAGCACCAGTTTTGCAGAAGCTTTAAAGAATGTTTTCCCCTTAATGATACCTTTCAGCATTCCAAAAGGTACCGTTTGACGAAATACCTCATTAGTAATTCCCTGATACAGTTTATCAGTCTGGATCTTCAATCCGAATGAATATTGCAGAGGGAAACTTTTTCCCAGGGTATCCGGAACTTCGTTGGAATAAACAAAGCAATTTTCGAAATGGGTGTATCGCACCGAATCGAGAACAGACGAAGAATCATTGTAGAAAGCTGGATAAAAATCAAATGTGCCAGGCATTCCTTTATCCTGGTATGCATTGCCTGTTTTGGAATAACGTAAGGTGTATACCAGGCGTCCTGCATCAAATTTACGGGGTACATATTTCGTTGTCGAATCAGTTTTTATGGCAACAGTCTGTTTGAGTATATTAAAATACTGCTGGATAACGAAACCGTTGCTTTTTCCGCGGTTTATTGCGCTCGAAAGATTGACGGGTATTACTTTCCGGTTGGATTCTCGATTTTGCGTAAAGTAGGTCACATCGCTTAGTCCGCCATTTTCACAATTGGCTAGGCGGTCGGTTCTGTATGTCAGGATAGCACCATAGCGTTGTGTCGGGTAAAGAAAGGCTGCATAAAAGGTGCCGCCGGCGTTGTATGTATGCTGGTTCAGGTAAATACCTGGTGCGTTGGCAAAACGAGCATCCAAACCTACATAAATGCCTGTGCCGATCCGTTCGGCAAAATTAAGGTCAAGCCTTTGCTCTTTTGCTGGACCCATGTGATACTGCAAGTGAGAGAAAGGGCTTTTACTGATATAAAACTTTATGCTGTCATCTTTTAGCTCGTAGGGCTCGAAAACATCGGTCTTGAAACGAAAGTCTAGGTTAGACTGTAATGAAAACTGGAGTGGTTCCGATGCCGAAGACTGGTTTCCGGTTGTCGCAAAAAACTGGTTGTGCTTTTTGCTGATATCGTATTCCTGGAATTGGTTAAGCGGTTTCGAGACGGCATGCCGGTAATAGGAGCCCTGCTCGTTGAGTGAAAAATAGCTTACAAAAACCGAATCCGGGCTGCGTACATCCTTAGTCTTTGACTCCTCATCAGTTGTCCCTGGATTTTCCCCAGTATTGGACTGCTGCGCGGAAATACCTGAAACGATAATAAGAATATAGAAGAAAGTGAAATAAAGACGCAGAAGACTCATTGGTAAGCCAGATTAGCAAGATTCAAATGGGTTGCAAAAGTACTGAAAATTCGAGTAAGACTTACCCCTATCTGGTAGCATATTATGTGAAATCATAAGCATTTTGCTTCACAATACAATTTGTAGCTTTTCTGAGTTGGAATTTCTCCCTTTTTAAATTATCTGATCTTTATGCTTAATGTATCTTGCTCCACAACTTTTGCAGCTGATACCCGGTTTAAAAATGAAGCGTTATTCCACAAAGGGTGGCCTTCTACAGGAGATTAGGTAC
>JBAXXB010000294.1:0-5848 GCA_037128115.1 Bacteroidota bacterium | reverse complement strand
AGCCGTATATGACCTGATGGTGATACCCAGGCAGGTAAAAGACTTAGATACTGCTGAAATCTGCCGTTTACTTGATATTTCGGTTGAAGGCTTTAACGAAAGGATGAAAAGGGCCCGCGAGTATTCTCCTATGCTTGCATCGGCTTTCGAAAAGCAGATTTCCAAACAGACTTACGGGTATGTTGAAGAAAAGCTATACCGCTTCAGGGGGTTCTTTGTTCAGCCCCGTACTTTGCGTAAATACCCCATGTCCATCGGTGCTCACCTCCTGGGGTATATTGGTGAAGTAACCCCGGCACAGGTCGAAAAAAACATATATTATAAGCAAGGCGATTACATCGGCATTAGCGGAATAGAGCGTGCCTACGAAAAAGAGCTGCGAGGAATAAAAGGATTAAAAATCCGCATGGTTGATGTACTGAACCGCGATGTAGGCAGTTTTGAAAGTGGTCGTTACGATACGGCTGCCGTAATGGGGAACGACCTGTATACAGGGATAGACGCCGACCTGCAGGAATACGGCGAGAAACTCATGGCGAATAAACGTGGCAGCATTGTAGCGATCGATCCTTCGACCGGCGAAATACTCTGCTTTCTATCGAGCCCTGGATACGATCCAAACCTGCTGGTGGGAAGAGTAAGGGGTAAAAACTATGCCGAGCTCAACAATGACCCTATAAAGCCTCTTTATAACCGGGCCATTATGGCAGCATATCCCCCTGGATCGACCTTTAAGATGGCAAATGATATGGTGGGCCTTCAAATGGGTGTGATAACCGACAAGACCCGTTATTCGTGCCAGGGGCCGGGTTCATCGCCCATAAAATGTACGCATAACCATGTTTCTCCCCTTGATGTATACATGGCTATACAACAATCGTGTAATCCATTCCACTGGCAGGTATTCCGGGCCATTATGAACGACCCGCATTATGAAACGGTAAAACAGCGATACGATGTATGGCGCAATCACCTGATGAGCATGGGCTTTGGCCGTACACTCAATACGGACCTGGCTTTTGAGCTAAAAGGAAACCTGCCTCCTTCCTCGGTTTTTGATAAAATTTATGGCAAAGGCAGCTGGAATGCCATGACCATCAGGTCGCTTTCGATCGGGCAGGGTGAAATACTCGCTACGCCGCTTCAATTGGTAAATTATGCTGCCTTAGTAGCCAACAGGGGTTTCTTTTACCCTCCGCATGTGGTTAGGTCTGTCGGCAACGAAAAGAATAAAACCAATTTCTCCTCCCAGAAAAATATTCCAACAATCAATGTCGAGTATGTAGATGTAGTCCGCGAAGGTATGATGCAGGTTTTTGAAGGAGAACACGGAACAGCCAGGGCATATAAAATTGACAGTATTACCATGGCAGGCAAAACAGGGACTGCTGATAATCCGCACGGGAAACCGCACTCAAATTTCATTGCCTTCGCCCCGGTCGAAAACCCGAAAATTGCCATATGCGTAATTGTCGAAAATGCGGGTTTTGGTGCAACCTGGGCAGTCCCGATCGCGACATTGATGATTGAAAAATACATCACGCGCACCGTGAAACGCAAAGAACTGGAAGACCGAATGATTAATGCTAACCTACTGAACAATTGAAAGAGCAAAAAGGAATATTCCGCCATATTGACCGTACACTGGTGCTCCTCTACTTTGCACTGGTGCTTATCGGCTGGGTTAATATTTATGCTGCAGTATATAACGTGGAACATGCCAGCATATTCGACCTTTCACAGCCATACGGCAAACAATTGCTGTGGATCGGGACTTCAATGGTATTAGGTTTGCTGATCATTCTTACCGATGCCAAATTTTTTAACGCATTTGCTTACCCTATTTATATAGGCACTGTATTGCTACTCATCCTGGTTTTATTTGCCGGGAAAGAAATAGCAGGTTCCAAATCATGGTTCCAGGTGGCAGGTTTCGCGCTTCAACCCGCCGA
Organism: Bacteroidota bacterium; assembly: GCA_037128115.1. Lineage (GTDB taxonomy): Bacteria > Bacteroidota > Bacteroidia > Bacteroidales > UBA4417 > UBA4417. The sequence goes on along the minus strand of JBAXXB010000294.1, from coordinate 3,896 downwards.
ATTTGCCAAGTTCGCCACCACACTGGCATTAGCCCATTACCTCAGTGCACTGGATTTCGACAGCCGGAAACGAAAATCACAAATCATTCCCCTTATTATTCTTGCGATACCATCACTTTTGATACTCTTGCAGAACGATACCGGTTCCGCCTTGGTGTATGCGGCTCTTGCGCTGGTATTGTATAGGCAGGGAATGCCCGGCAGCATCCTTTTAATTGGCCTTGCGGTGGCAATACTGGCCATCATGGTTTTACTGTTTAATCAATACATAGTTATAGGTGTAACAGCGGTATTACTGGCTGGTTTTGTTTTTTTTATCCGACGAACATGGCGTAATATACTGGCTGTTATAGGTATTTTCATAGTAGCCTCGCTTTTTGCACTCTCGGTTGATTATACCTTCGACAATGTGCTGGAATTGCACCAGAAAACCCGCATCAATGTGTTGCTGGGCAAGCAGATTGACCTGAAGGGAGCCGGATATAACGTAAACCAGTCGAAGATAGCCATTGGCTCAGGCGGATTCTGGGGTAAAGGCTTTTTAAACGGGACCCAGACCAAGTTTAATTTTGTGCCGGAGCAGAGTACTGACTTTATTTTCTGTACCGTTGGTGAAGAATGGGGCTTTGTCGGCTCGACCGCGGTCATATTGTTATTCCTCACTCTATGTGTGCGTATTATCCTGATGGCCGAGCGACAACGCTCGGATTTCAGCCGCATATACGGGTATGGTGTCGCCTCCATACTGTTTTTCCATTTCTTTGTAAATGTAGGCATGACTATAGGATTAATGCCTGTAATAGGAATACCCCTGCCTTTTTTCAGCTACGGGGGGTCCTCCCTCTGGGCATTCACCATACTGCTTTTTATTTTTATAAAGCAGGATTCCAACAGGTTGCAATTGGTATAGTAACCCGAAGCTAATAAGGAATTCCTTCTCCCGTTTACTCCTGGTTCTGCATTTGCCACAATAAATGCAATGCTATACCCATTTTGACTGGGATGCTTTAGCCAAAAAAGCAATCCAACCTTCCTTTAAATCCTGAATGATGTATATTCAACAGGCAGTTGCTCTCACGGTATATTGCAGGATAAATTCAATTACAAATATTGCGGGAGGCATATTATCCACACTATCCTCGACATAAACGAGAGATTAAACAGCATTTAGTAGTGTTATTTGCTAAACACCTATCAGGCATACAACTGATTGTCTGTTTGTTTTGGCAAACACAGGATGGTCTTTCCCTGAAAACAAGTTGATAAGGGTTTGTTTTACTTGCCTTCGGTGTCATTTTACTTCCCGGTGTCGCATAAAAAAAACCGCCCCATTACCGGAGCGGTTTCTAAAAATATCATATTGATTTAGTAGAACATCAGCCTGTTGTCTTTGATTTTGGCTTTTTCCTGTAAAATGCTCGATAACATATTCGTACGTCCCTGGAAATAAACCGCCATTTGCTTTTTCTGATTCGAATAATCGGTAGTAGCCGGTGCTTCCTTCACCTGGTCGAGTATGTATACATATACAGCCTGATCGCCCTGCACCGGACCGGTAACTTCACCTTTTTTAGATGCGAAGATCTGGCCGGTTAATTTGGCTTCGTGACCGTAGTTTGGAACATTGGCGCTGGAGAATGATACATCAACTGTATCCAGTTTGATGTTGGGATACTGGCTGAGAATTGCATTCAGATCCTTTAGTTTCGCAAACTGGTTGTTGATTTTCTTGATAAGGAATTCTGCCTTTTTCTCGCGGATCACCAGTGGCTTGATCGGATCTTTCAGAACTTCGAGAGGGACAAAACCTATTTCCACTTTATTTTTAACAACCGCAACCACATACGTTCCTTCTATATCGAATACATTGGACACAGCACCCTTATCCGTTTCGGCGTTATAGGCCCAACGAACGATTTCACGGGCTGTTTTGAGTCCAGGTAAGGTATTGGCATCTTCAGGAAGCCTGTCGGCATTACGAAGGTTCAGGCCTTTATCCTTAACAGCCTTTTCAAATTTTTCGAGTGTATTATTCGCAGCTGCAAAAGTACTGGCTTCATTATACAAAGCCTCTATAGTCTTGGCTCCGGCTTCCATGCTGAAATCAACACTGGCAACCTTTATTTTTAGCGAAGGGTCTTTCTTGCCCACTATTTTTAAGATGTGGTAACCGAACTGTGTTTCCACTTTCTTGATATCGCCTACGTTGCCTTTTAAAACAGCTTCGTTAAATTCTTTTACCATTGATCCGTCAGCAAACCAGCCCATATCACCTTGTTTTGCTTTTGCAGTTTCATCGTCATTCCTGGTTCCTGCAATAACTTCAAACATGGCCGGGTTCTTCTGAACTACGCTCAAAATACTATCGGCTAACTTTGAAGCTGCTTCGCGGGTGCGGGTAGCTGTTTTAACCGGCGTACCGGCATAGGAAACCAGGATATGACTGGACTTAAGGGAATCTGGTTTTAACTGCTTGTCAACAACCTTGAAAATCCTGTACATGTTTTTATCTTCAACAGGCTGGAATATCTGGCCTACTGGAGCATTGAACAACATGGAATCAATAGCAGCCCTGAAACTGCCGCGTTTATGCCAGGTACTGTCGTAACGGTTATCGGAAATTGAATTCACAAAACCAGGCACATCAGTAGCAGTGAGGAATTCTGTATAGGCTTTCTGTCCATTTGCTTTTAAAAGTGCAATATCTTCAGCCGACATTTTAGGCTCAAACATAACGAACTCCAGGTCACGGGCAGCCTTATCCTGTTTAAATTTATACTTGTTCTCGTTATAATATTTTTCGTAATCGGCATCCGTAACTTTAACAGCGCTGTCAGGAACTACCTGGTAACGGAGACCGGTTATGCGAACCTGGGCCATTTCATTGGTTTCGTTATAGTTACGCTTTGCAAAGGCAGTAGGCACGTAAAATGCTTTGACAATCAAATTGTTGTATTTATTTGAAAGCCTGTCGTTTTTAATTGCTTTTTCCATTTGCAGGTAGCGTTGTTTCATTTCCGGCTTTACCATTTCGGTATTATCCAGATTCTGAAGGAAATTATTCACTGCCTTCTGGTCGAATTTACCGGTTTTTGGATCGGTAAAACTCTGAACTATATACTGATGCGGGTTTTTCCCACGAATCATGTCGTCGAGTTCTTCTACCGAAACCGAAACACCAAGCATGTCGTATTGCTTGTTCATGACAACTTCATTGACTACCTGCTGCCAGGTCTGCTGACGGATCTGGTAGTTTTCTTCAGCAGTCAGGTTTTCTTTCCCGCTGTTGGTTTTTTGCATCTCACTATTCTCTTCAACTTTTTTGTTGAATTCAGTAATTGCTATTTTCTCGCCTGCAATAACCCCTATGGTATTGGATTGTTTAGCCCGCTTCCGCTGGAAATCGCTGAGCACAAAAAGTAGAAGTGCAATACCAATAATAGCTACCAGTAACCAGTAATGTTTTCGTATTTCGCCGATAATTGCCATTTGTATGTAATTTAATAGTTTTCGTAAAAAGAGGTGCAAATTTACAATAATTCCCCAGTTGGAAAAATAATTTTTTCATTCTTATGCCCTTATAGTGAAAATGAAAGCCTTTAAAATGAAATCATTACCTATACTTGACCCAAAACAGGCTCCTGTGAAGGAAATATGCGGTTGTGGCATGACAGAAACCGGTCTGTTTATGGTTCTATTTTTAATAGTACTTTATCAATCCGGCTGCCCGTTGCCTCAAGAATAGTAAAAGTAAACCTGTCAATTTTAATCTGCTCACGTATCTCGGGTATGCTTTGATGCTGGTTCAGGATGAGCCCGGCCAGAGTTTCGTATTCATCAGACTGGGGCAGGTTAATTCCATATTCCTGGTTGAGGTAATCAATTTCCAACCGACC
>JBAXXB010000293.1:0-5850 GCA_037128115.1 Bacteroidota bacterium | reverse complement strand
CCTGAATTACTTTGAATTTTGATGGCATCGAATGCATCGTCGAAACCGGGAGTGGAGTTTGAGATCACCCGGAACATGGACTCATCCGACAAGCCTTCGCTATCGTTAAGTTTGAATTTGATAGCATCATTTTTCAGCACAAGCCTGGTATCGTCCAGCCCGTTGACACGTGATTTTTCAGTTACTGTAAGTGACCCTGCCTTACCGGCTTTCACGAAGAATCCCTGCATGGGAGCAATATAGCGGCTGCCGTTATTAAGTGAAACTGCGTCGTCGCCACCAGGCAGGTAAACGGAATAATTGCCTGATCCTGTGGGGTCAGGGTAGTAAATAGCTGATGCTATTGCATTGCGTTGCCAGGCTTCGCCGGTATTATTTTCCCAGTCAATAAAACAAGGGTAGGGGTTTCCTGCAAGGTTCAGTCCATTTCCTTCGTTTGAAATTGTAAACGATTTTGGTGCATGATCCGGGGTTCCTTCAAAAATTCTTGTTTCAGAGAATAAAGAATACAACTCATAACCCTGCATTACTTTTAACGGATCATGGGTCGGGACTATATACTCTCCCCATTGTGAAGCGGGTTCATCATAAGAACGCAGGTACATATTGATAAAAGTCCCCGATTCAGCCAACCCTACGGGAGTAGAGACCAGACATTTCTGATCGGCCAGCACGGGGTATTCAACCTGTATTTTGCCGCTCATGCTGCCATTCAGGAGCAAGGAGGAATGTTCGGAAACCGAGTTTTTTAAAACGAGCCGGGCATTGCCGGGTATTGAAAGATTACCCTTCACCGTCATCACTGCCGAAGGCATAAGTGTGAGGCTTGCACCCGGGTTGATGCTTATATTGTTGCTGTTGGCCGCGGTGGTAACAATGGGATCATGGGCTGAAGCCAGGATCGCAATGTTTGAATTTTCACCAGGCATACTTCCCCCGGTCCAGTTCGCCGTATTGTTCCAACTGGAATCCAGGCTTCCTGTCCAGTTGAATTCTGTTACCATGGAGCCACCAGGTATAAGGCTGGCAGAAGAAATCCTGAAAACCGGGCCACTTCCGTTATATTGATACGATTGTATGATTCCGTTTCCTGAAACCGAAGAGGCAGATCCAATATAGGTGAGGCCTTCAACCGAAATACTTCCGCTTATATTTAGAGGGATAGAGGAATTGACAGTCCAGGAATCTGAAACCGTTATTCTGCCTGAATTCTCAAGTTGCAGATATGAATTATCTGCAAAGTCCAGGTTCTTAATTTCAATTTCTCCTTTGCAAGTCAGGTTGGAGTTTTCAATAAATGACAAGTCCAGGTTGCTGCCGCGCAGCAATCCTTGCGAAGTTAACTCAAGGGCTCCTTGTCCCAAAAAGGTAAAATTAATATTGAGTACAAGCGTACGGTCAACAATAAGTGTGTCATTGCCTTGAGGCAGTTGACCTGCTTCCGGGCCATTCGCCGAGAAAGACCAACTGGCTGGGGAATTCCAAACCGGGTTGGTGCCAACGGAATACAATTTCAGGCCTTGCCTTCCAAACGCAGCGGGCAAAAGCAAAACAACCACGGCACTAGCCGTAATTACTGTTTTTGCCAGAAAACCTGGTTTGAAAGCATTTTGCATTACACCGGAGATATTGATTGCGTTAAAGGTTAAATTTGCCTAAGCTGATAGCCGAATACATAAAAATGGACTAAAGCCATTTCATGCTTTGCAATGTTTAATGCAAACAACATGCCTGTTTTTAATATTGACTGATAATGAGATATATACAGGTAGAAATCCCCGCGTTTCACACAGGAAATGTCCCAAATTGAAAAAAAGAAAGATTTTCCGGACAAGGAAATTTATAAACCGCCAGTTCGGCTGATACTGTAAAATAATTTTGCCCCGGAACCGGGATATTAAAAATCCGTTTTAAGCTGGCTGAAAAAATCCCAAACCGGATCCGAAGGTGCTGGGGCAACAATCTTCACCGGGTTTAAAGTGACCGGGTGAGTGAAACTGAGTTTCCGTGCATGCAAATGAATGGATCCATCGGGGTTTGACCTGGGATAGCCATATTTTAAATCTCCCTTTATGGGGCAACCCATTCCTGCCAGTTGTGCCCTGATCTGGTGATGACGCCCGGTGTGAAGATCAACCTCGAGGAGGTAATAGCTATCGCTGCTTCCGATCAGTGTATACGAAAGAGACGCCTGCTGCGCATTCCGGGTCTTTTCGCCCGTGATAAAAGATTTGTTACGGGCTTCGTCGCGGCGCAGGTAATTAATAAGGGTATCATTGTCCTTAGGTGGTTTGTTTTTAACGACGGCCCAATAGGTTTTCTGAATTTGCCTTTCCTTAATGAGTGCATTGATCCGTGTGAGAGATTTGCTTGTTCTTGCAAAAATAACAGCGCCACTCACCGGGCGGTCGAGCCTGTGCACCACACCAAGAAATACTTCGCCGGGTTTATTGAATTTTGCCTTAATGTACTCTTTCACCAGGTCAGCCAAAGGCTTGTCCCCGGTCTTATCACCCTGAACAATCTGGGATGGTAATTTATTGACTACGATGATATGATTATCCTCAAAAAGGATGTTTTCAGGTGAAAAAACAGCCCCAGCCCCCCTGGTATTAGTAACGTTCCCTGTCATTGGGGAAATCGAGTGTTTTTACATCCACAATATAGTTTTGAACGGCCGTCACAATATCTTCGCTCAGGTTCATGTATCTGCGCAGAAACCTGGGTGAGAACTCCATGGTAATGCCAAGCATATCGTGTAATACAAGCACTTGCCCGTCGACTTCCTTCCCGGCACCTATGCCGATGATAGGGATTTTGGAATTCCGGGCTACTTCTTCACCCAGCCTGGCCGGGATTTTCTCAAGTACAATGCTGAAACAGCCTGCCTTTTCGAGTAAGCGTGAATCTTCGACGAGTTTGCGGGCCTCCTTTTCTTCGGTTGCACGAACCACATACGTGCCGAATTTGTGAATGGATTGGGGTGTGAGCCCAAGGTGGCCCATGACAGGAATACCTGCTGACAGGATCCGCTCCACCGATTCGATAATTTCGACACCACCTTCCAGTTTCACTGCATCAGCGCCTGATTCCTTCATGATGCGTATAGCCGATGAAAGAGCTTCCTTCCAGTTGCCCTGGTATGTGCCGAACGGCATATCGACCACCACCAGCGCACGATGAACCGCCCTGACCACAGAGGATGCGTGGTAGATCATATGGTCGAGAGTAATGGGCAGGGTACTGCTGAAGCCGGCCATCACGTTGGAAGCCGAATCGCCGACAAGAATAACATCAATACCTGCTTTGTCCAGAAGCCGGGCCATCGAAAAATCGTAGCCGGTAAGCATCGAAATTTTCTCTCCCTTGAGTTTCATCTCCTGGAGCACATGCGTGGTAATCTTCGAAACAGTGACTGATTTGGCTGTCATAGGCTGTAATGCGTTAATGGTTATATCCAGGCTAAGCCCGGAATATGCCTTTTCAAATTTAGTTCTGAAATTAAAGCATACAAAACTACGAAGAAATCGAATCATTCGGCATAAGAAAAGACCTGCATATTTTCGGGAATGTAAATAATAGCTACTTTTGCGGTTCAAATTCTTATAGATTTTTGCTGAAATGAAAAAACTTTTCCGCCTGCTATTCCTGTTTATACTTCCTGCAATTCTGGTTTCCTGTGAAACGGATTTTAACGTAATTGCTGATTACAAGGAAGTAGCGATTGTTTATGGCTTATTGAATCAGAATGATTCCATTCATTACCTGCGTATCAACAAGGCTTTCCTGGGTAACGGGAATGCGCTGACTTATGCCCAGGTTGCAGATTCATCGAGTTTTGGTGCGAATATTAAAGTAGTTCTGATTGAATCGAATGTGAATAATGTTGTACTAGATTCAATTGTTTTCGATACGATTACCCTGTATAATAAAGAACCTGGTGATTTTTATTCTCCCGGCCAGTTATTTTATGCTTCAACCGCTAAACTCAATGAGAATAACCTTTATGAACTGAAGATCAGGAGTAAAAAGTCGAATTATGTGGTAAGTTCGAAAACAAGCCTGGTGCATGATTTCGCTTTCTCAACACCTTCTTCGGGCGCCCAGTCCTTAAATTTCAAGCGATCCTATACCCAGCAGATGAAATTCATATGGCAGAATGCATTGAATGGGAAAAGATACCAGTTTGCCATGCATTACAATTTTAAGGAATTGGGTTCATCGGGTGATACTACCTACCGGACTGTTGACTGGGTTTTCCCTGAGCAGGTCACCGAAAAAACGGATGGGGATTTCAAGATTGATGTTCCTTACACCAACGAAGATTTCTTTAAGATGTGTGAATCCAAGATTCCTTATACGGATGCGGCAGCTGAAAGTGCTGTGCTGAAGCGTTTTTCTTCTACCTGCGATCTCGAGGTCGCAGTGGTCGGCGACGAATTTAACACCTACCTCGACGCAAATGGTCCTTCGACCGGAGTGCTGATGGAAAAACCCAGTTACAGCAATATTACTAACGGTATAGGATTATTCTCCTGTAAATACCAGATGCACTGGCACCCCGAGGTTCCGCCTTTAACGAGGATGTTAACATTAAGCGCCGAAACCATACTGGATCTTGCTACAACCACGAATCTCAAATTTGTCAAGCCTAATTAAACAACACATAGGTTATCATAACAGCATATCCCGCCGGGAGCCAGAATACATAGTTTCAACGAGCGATGGCAGTTATTTTTAGCTCAAAATACAGGCGTTATCTTGTTCATGAACAGGCTCGTTTCAATACTTGCTTTATGCGACGCGCATGTATCGTCGTTTTATAAAGAATTCAATAATTTCATGAAACAGTATTGGACCTGATCAACCTGATTTGGGGATTATTTTTTTGGTCGGGAAACTATATACAAGAAGGGTAAAAAGGGAGCAATTCAGCTCTTCTGCCGTTTTGTCAGCAGGTATTTCTGACTGACAAACTTTTAAAATAGAACAACCCATACATTCAATTAGTAAACTTCGTAAATTTATATAGCTGATATATAGTTATATAAACATTTTGGTGGGGGCTCATTTCAACCTCCTGGATTCTATTTGGAATTAATAAGCAGGTTCTGATCAGTTATGGCATAATGATTGAAAGATTCCCCCTTGTATAAAAAAACGAATAACTGAAAAAACATAATATAATGGGAAAAATAATTGGTATTGATCTTGGAACTACGAATTCATGTGTTGCCGTAATGGAAGGCAACGAACCTGTAGTAATCCCTAACAGTGAAGGAAAGCGCACCACCCCTTCGATAGTTGCTTTTACCGAAAACAGCGAGCGGAAAGTTGGTGATCCGGCCAAAAGGCAGTCTATCACCAATCCACGTAAGACGGTTTATTCAATTAAACGGTTTATGGGTGAAACCTTTGACAGGGTTACAAAAGAAATTCAGCGTATGCCTTACGAGGTAGTGAAAGGGGATAACAACACCCCGCGTGTTAAAATTGATGACCGCACTTATACGCCGCAGGAAATTTCAGCCATGGTATTGCAGAAAATGAAAAAAACGGCTGAAGACTATCTGGGTCAACCAGTAACAGAAGCTGTTATTACAGTTCCTGCATATTTCAGCGATTCACAACGCCAGGCTACCAAAGAGGCTGGTGAAATCGCCGGACTGATTGTGAGACGTATTATTAACGAACCTACTGCAGCAGCCCTTGCCTATGGCCTGGACAAGAAACATAAAGACATGAAGGTCGCTGTTTATGACCTGGGTGGCGGAACTTTTGATATATCGATCCTTGAATTGGGAGAAGGCGTATTTGAAGTAAAATCAACCAACGGAAACACTCATCTGG
>JBAXXB010000292.1:0-5874 GCA_037128115.1 Bacteroidota bacterium | reverse complement strand
CTGAATTTACCATATATTTGGCACCATATTAAAGCCAACATCATGTCAGAACACGAACACGGCCCGATCAAAGGCCTTCCCGAAAACGCCTATACCGAACTGAAACCGGGCGAAACTTACGAACCCATCATGTCGCCGCACAAGGTGTATCCCGAAGTTAACACCTGGAGTGTAATCTGGGGGATTATCATGGCTGCCGTTTTTTCGGCTGCAGCAGCATACCTCGGGCTTAAAATCGGCCAGGTTTTCGAAGCTGCCATTCCTATTGCCATTATTGCTGTAGGGCTTTCAACTGTTTTTAAACGAAAAGGCGCACTGGGTGAAAATGTGATTATCCAGTCAATCGGGGCAAGTTCCGGCGTGATCGTTGCGGGTGCTATTTTTACATTGCCGGCCTTATATATCCTTAACCTGCAGGTACAATTCTACCAGATATTCATGTCGTCGCTGTTGGGAGGTTTCCTGGGCATCTTGTTCCTGATCCCTTTCCGTAAATATTTCGTAAGCGAAATGCATGGCAAATATCCTTTCCCGGAAGCCACTGCCACCACTGAAGTATTGGTGTCGGGTGCCAAAGGCGGAAACCAGGCACGCCTGCTCCTGGTAGCCGGATTAATCGGCGGTATTTACGATTTTATCATAGCCACTTTCGGCTGGTGGGCCGAGGTATTTACCACCCGCGTAATTCCTGCCGGCGAAATGCTTGCCGATAAAGCGAAAATCGTTTTTAAACTCAATGTAGGCGCTGCCGTTGTTGGTCTTGGTTATATCATCGGTCTGAAATATGCCGCTATTATCGCTGCCGGCTCCTTCGTGGGCTGGTATGTGATCATACCCGTTATCAATTACTTTTCCGTTGGGCAAACAATTGCAGTCGGAACCAATATTGCTGCCCTGGTTGGTAATATGTCGGCTGAACAGATTTTTGCAGCGTATGTCCGCCCGATTGGTATAGGCGGAATTGCCATGGCCGGTATCATTGGTATCATTCGTTCAAGTAATATCATCAAGTCGGCTATCGGACTTGCTGGTAAAGAGATCTTCGGGAAACACGAAGGCATAAAAACCAACCTACGCACCCAACGCGATTTGCCCATGGCAATTATTGCAGGAGGAATTTTGCTGACCGCGATCGTGATCTTAATATTTTTCCACTTTGGTGTGGTTCATAATATCAAGTACGCCCTGGTGGGTCTAGGTATCGTAATGCTTATCGCTTTCCTCTTCACCACCGTTGCGGCAAACGCAATTGCCATTGTTGGCACCAACCCGGTAAGCGGGATGACGCTGATGACCCTTATTATTTCGTCTCTTGTTCTGGTTTCGGTAGGCTTAAAAGGCGAATCCGGAATGGTAGCAGCGCTGATTATTGGTGGTGTGGTTTGCACCGCACTATCCATGGCCGGTGGTTTTATCACCGACCTTAAAATTGGCTACTGGATGGGGACTTCACCCTACAAACAGCAATCCTGGAAATTCCTGGGAACGTTTGTTTCGGCCATTACTGTGGGTGGTGTAATTATGGTTCTTAACAAAACCTATGGTTTTACAGGCGAAAATGCCATGGTAGCTCCACAAGCCAATGCTATGGCAGCCGTTATTCAACCTATGATGAGCGGGCAGCCTGCTCCCTGGATGCTTTATGCCGCCGGCGCATTCCTGTCGTTGATCCTCACCATGATAGGGGTTCCGGCACTGGCTTTTTCGCTGGGTATGTTTATTCCTTTGCAGCTGAACACCCCGCTTCTTTTAGGGGGAATTATCGCCAATTTCGTGGGCAAACGCAGCAAGGACGAAAAACTCAATACTGCACGCCGCGAAAGGGGCACACTCATTGCTTCCGGGTTTATAGCCGGCGGAGCACTGATGGGTGTAGTGAGCGCTGTATTAGCCAACTTCGGAGTCAACTTTGTGAACAAAGAATGGTTCTCCTCGCATGGAGCCGAAGCGTTGGCTCTGCTTATGCTGGCAGTGCTATGTGCTTATTTTATCTGGGAAACCTTGAGAGCAAAGAAGGAAGAATAAAGTTTTGATCTTCTAATGTTCAGTCGGTCAAATCTTTGCGGAAAATCCTTAAAGGCTATCTCTCTGAATACCTGTACTCTGTAAAAACAAACTGCTACTTAATTTCAAATAGCATTAACTTAGAATAGTATAAAAATGAAAAACGAAATCCTAAACCGCTTTCTTCAATACGTTGCCATAGATACCCAAAGTGACGATAATTCAACCACTTTTCCCAGCACGCCAAAGCAATTCGACTTACTCAACCTGCTCCATGACCAGTTGAAGGCCTTTGGCCTGGCTGATGTGAGTATTGATTCCAACGGCTACGTGATGGGTACACTTCCGTCAAATTCCTCGAAAAAAGTGCCTGTAATTGGTTTTGTGTCCCATGTGGATACCAGTCCCGATATGAGTGGTGCCAATGTCAAGCCACGCCTGGTCGAAAATTACGATGGTAAGGATGTGGTGCTCAATACTGAAAAGAACATTGTACTTTCGCCTGTCGACTTCCCCGAAATGAAAGAATACCTGGGGCAGACACTGATCGTTACCGATGGCACCACCCTGCTTGGCGCTGACGACAAGGCCGGTGTAACCGAAATTATGACTGCCATCGAATACCTTGTGAAACATCCGGAAATTGAACATGGCACCCTTAAAGTTGGGTTCACACCTGACGAAGAAGTGGGACGGGGCGTTGATTTTTTTGATGTGAAAAAATTCGGGGCCGATTTTGCCTACACTATGGATGGTGGGGGTGTCGGAGAACTTGAATACGAGAACTTCAATGCCGCTGGTGCCAAGGTAATTATACAGGGTCGGAACATCCATCCGGGCTATGCCAAAAACAAGATGAAGAATGCCATACTGATGGCCACGGAATTCAACGCCCTGCTGCCGGTAAACGAAAGGCCCGAATTCACCCAGGATTATGAAGGTTTTTACCACCTGATCAAACTGGAAGGATCGGTCGAAAATTCATTTATACAATACATTATCCGCGATCACGACCGGCCAAAGTATGAACTGAAGAAACGATTTTTCAGGGATTGCGTCGATTTTATGAATAAACGTTATGGTGGAGATTGTTTTACCCTTGAAATGAAAGACCAATACTACAATATGCGCGAGATGGTGGAGCCGGTTTACCATGTGGTGGCCACGGCCCAGGAAGCCATGGAACAGCTGGGAATTGTCCCGAAAGTGGTCCCTATTCGCGGAGGTACTGATGGAGCACGCCTTTCCTACATGGGTCTTCCGTGTCCGAATATTTTTGCAGGAGGGTACAATTTCCACGGTAAGATGGAGTATGTTCCGCTTGAGTCGATGGTAAAAGCTACGGAAGTGATTCTCAAAATTGTAGAGCTATATACGCAGCGGAGTCTGTCTGCTTAAACTATTTCTGCCCTCAGCATCAGATTATCGGCGAAAATTAAACAGATACATAATCCGGATAAAAAGGAATTTCATGGAGAGGATACTCTTTTTCGTGAAATTCCTTTATTTTTATATGCAACTATTTATAAATCCTGTGTCTGAATCATACAACGCATGGATAAGGAGGATAAACTTATAGCAGGATGCCTTTCGGGTAAAAGGAAAGCTCAAAACGAGCTGTATTCCCGTTTTGCCCCGCTTTTGTATGGTATCTGCCTCCGGTATTCCTCCGACCGCTCCGAAGCCCAGGATATGTTGCAGGAAGGGTTCATTAAGGTTTTTTCCTCGCTTTCGACCTACGAAGGTATAGGCTCTTTTGAGGGCTGGATAAAGCGCATTATCATCAACCATGCGCTCAATCATCTGCGATTAAAAGCGAAGCACCGTATGTTTGCTGATTATTCGGAAGTGGAGAATATGCCGGATACTCTTTATGCTGAAGATGAATCAATAGCTCCGCCCGATGCCGAAGCCCTGTTAAGTCTAATACAAAGTTTGCCCGAAGGCTATAAAATGGTTTTTAACCTGTATGTTTTTGAGGATTATTCGCACAAAGAGATTGCCGAAACTGCCGGGATAAGCGAAAGCACTTCCAAAACCCAGTTAATGCGGGCCCGGAACCTGCTCCAGAAAAAACTCTTAGAATTACAACGGTAAAATGAAGGACAATAAAGATATTCACCCGCTTGATAAACTGTTCAGGCAATCGTTGGAAGGCTTTAGCCCTGATCCTCCGGCTTCGGTCTGGAAAGGTATCCGCTCGAAGTTATTCCGACGGAAATGGACTCCCGGAAAGGGGTTTACAAGCCCCGGTGGTTTAGCTGTTATTTCGGGTATTATCCTGGTCGCGGCTTCATGGATTCTGTATAAGTCGTTTATTGCCGAACCACAGGCAACCTCACAAAACCGACCTGCACAAACCACAATTTTAAATTCTGCTGCATCACCTGATAACAATGCCGGGCAAATTCAAACACCTGGAAAACTGCCAGCCACTAATCTGAATAGAAACAGAGTTCCGGGTGAGAATTCTTTAACAATTTATCCTAAGGACAGCTCAACTGCGAAACAAAAATCAAACAGAGCTGCCCAAACCTGGGGACCAAAGAGCCTGAAGCCGTTAAGATTAAAAGAGAGAATAGCCATTTCGGAAGCGAAATCTGTTCAACAGAATACTTCCCTGCCCAAAACGGCTCCACAATATATTCAGGGAACAACGCAGGAAGCAGATGTTAATGGTATTAGCGTTGCGACTAAACCTGCCTCGGGAAAGGTGACCGAGCCTGATGGGAAGGTAGGTCAAATTTCAGAAGCTAACCTTGCTCAGGAACCGGATAAGATTGACCCGGCTAATCCCGGAAGCGGAAATACAGGAACTGCTCCGGCTAAAATTCGTAAAACAGAGCCCGTACAGGATGAAAACATAGGAAATAAAGATTCTAAACTGCCTGTACAACCTCCAAGCCTGTCAAAAAATGACAGTGGGGGAGATGGAATGATCCCTTTGGTTGTGGATAAGCCTCAGCCTGGAACAGCAGCAGGAAGCGACATCCTTCCCGGAAAAACGAAACCTGCAATGCCCAGTAATCTGGAATGGCAGTTATCAGCAAACGGTCATATGGGGCAGGTCATACAAAAACAACGAAATAGTAATACTTTCTATGGTTGTGCTTTTACAGGTGGGCTTTGGAATACCCGGCTGAAAGGAGGAGTCGAAACCGGATTTGGTATCAGTAAATTCAAAGATTACGGCCAGGTGGAGAATTCAAGGATGCAAGCCGATACGATCATTCAGCATGATACGATCTGGCACACGCAGGATTCAACTCAGTATTATGAGATAATCGATTCGTTAGTGATAAGCCGGAACAGGCTGTCAGATACGGTAAAATACTCATATGGATATACATACCTGCAGATCCCGGTTTTTTTCACTAAACAGATAGCCCGTTACGGTAAGCTTTCAATCGATATAAAAGCGGGGCCTGTGATAGGTTTCCTGATTTCGGAAAAAGAATCAATATCGCATACAAGTATGCCTCTTACTGGGGATTTAACTGTAACAGACAATAACTATACACGTCTTGATGTAAGCCTGCAACTCCATTTGGCTCCCCAACTGCGTTGGGATGTCACTGATAAACTATCAATGGTGATTTCGCCTGCATGTGTGCTGTTTGTGAATAACCTTTACGATAAGAAGAAGAGACCTGCCACAAAGCCCTACGGTATAGAAATTTACGGGGGATTAACCTACGAGCTTCATTAATTTGTAACTTTGGGGATGCAACCATTTGGACAAACTTGTGTCTTGATGGGAAATAACAATTTTAATTCGTGCATCATGAAAAATATCAGACTTTCCTTTTTACTGGCGTAATTATTTACCTGCCTCAAATCTACAAAATCTAAGGTTATGAACATTTTTCA
>JBAXXB010000291.1:0-5881 GCA_037128115.1 Bacteroidota bacterium | reverse complement strand
TAAAGTCGCCGAAGTACCTGAGATAGGATAGGCAACATCAGTTGTAACAGTTGGCGGCATAGTGGCGGTTGTGAATGTTAAAGTGTCTCCCGAAATATAGCCTCCCTCTCCAAAACCGGCCGCCATAAAATAATAGGTGGTATTTGGAATGAGACCTGTTAACGATGCACTCACATCGGTTGTAGTGGTTCCTGTTACGGTTGCCGGAATACCTATAATGGTATTTCCGAAACTGACTGTAGTCCCATAATGGAATTCAACATTTGTCAGTATATCATTGGCATTAACTGTCCCATTTATTACAGCATCCGTTGCTGTAACGTACGTTACAGCAAGCGTTGTTACAGTTGGAGCTGCAACAGGATCAATAAGGTTGACTGTAAAATCGGCACAATTGCCATAATTTTGGTTTGTTGAACAAGGATTTAAAGGATACTCATAATAGCCAGTCATAAACCTGAGCCGCGTAGCCCCAGCTGATGCCACATCAGGCACCGTGAAGTTAATTGTATAGGTGCTGCCGGAATTAGTGCAATACCCAAATCCGACAGTTTCGCTGTATCCATCAAAATCATTGTTCTGGTTGTAATCGATAAACACTGTTACACCCATATTATTATGTCCGGACTGAACCTGAATGGAATAATAGCCATTCCTGCAAAGGTCGGTTGTAGTAGCAGTATAATCGTGGTAATAGCTCGGTGAGCCCGAACATGGAATGGATTCAGAAATGGTATTTAACTCAAAATGAGTCAGCCCAAAGCTGGATTCACCAGCACAGCCATTGGTATAAACCGGAATGCAATATTGAGTTGTTAGTGTAGTAAATGTCATATCGGCACCATAGGATGTACCGGCATCATTTGTGCTGATAACCCTGTAATGGTATGTGGTATTCAGTGCAAGCCCTGTTAAAAATGCCGCTACGGGATCATTGGAAAAACCAGTAACGGAAGATGGGTTTCCGAGAACGGTATTGCCGTATGTATCATCCAATCCATATTCGAAAGTAACAGTCGAAGGTAGATTATTGGCATTCACGGTTCCGTTCAACATGGCCGAAACACCCGAAATGCCGGTAGCGGCATCGGTGGTAACCGTTGGTGAAATAGTGCCGGTGGTAAACTCCATGTCCCCTCCCGAAACAGATCCTCCCGGCCCATAACCAACCAGTTCGTAATGGTAGATTGTATTAGGCGTTAAACCGGAAATGGTAGTTGTTACATCGGTAGTAGTGCCCCCGGTTATAAACCATGGGTCACCGGAAGCGCCATCAGTATAACTACCTCCAGTTCCATAATTGAACCTGGAATGCGTAGGGCTGTTATTGGCATTGATAGAACCGTGAAGTACGGCTGCAAAGGCCGTGATATCAGTAGCAGAAAATGTACTTACTGTTGGTGGAGTAAGTGAACTAATAATATTTACTGAAAAGTCAGAGCAGTTTCCATGACCGGCAATAAAGCATGGATCGACAGAGAAACTATTGGTTGACGAAAGAACACGGAGCCTGGTGGCACCTATTGCTGCATCAACCGGAATGGTAATAGAAGTAGAGGTTGTACTGAAAGCAGGACAGAAAAATTGGGTGGCAAGTTCTGTTGCATTGTCAAATATACTATCGCCATTATAATCAATCCAAACATAAATATTCACACCGAAACTTACCGCCTGGACCGAAATATCATAGATGCCCGTTTGCGCAAAATCGGCACTCTGACTGGTAAAATCATGATAATACTCACTCGGTGAACCATCACACAAGATGGGTGACTGGTTGAGATCTCCAAACTGGAACGAGGTTATTCCATATCCACCCGCGCACCCGCTTGCTGATACGGGAGTGCAATATTGTGCATTTACACTGTTATAAAAGAACAGCACAAAAAGTATTGCCTGGACAAAGTGTAGAGATTTTTTCATGATCCTCACGTATTAAAATAGTAATGTAAAAAGGCATTTTTAAAAAGAACAGACGCATTTAAAGAAGAAAATCCGATGAATTGTACTTATCATTTTAAGCTCATAGCAACAACAGGAGAATGCGAACTGTGAGGTTCGGCAAAAGCACAAACAACGGGATGATGTCTTGTAAACAGAAAAGTGTCGTAACTGAAAGCCGGCCTATCGCGATAAATAATTCTAAGCAAATTCGAAATCTACTGAGCGCTTAAACAGTGCTACAAAGTGATTTCAGGACGAGTAATACAAGATATTTCAGAATGGCAGAGTGAAAATTACGGAAACACTAAAAAAATACACTTAAAATCGTTTGAGTCTATAACAAACCACTCATCGATCTTAGTTGAGTATCTTTAAAGAATGTTTATTCCTGTCAAAGATCGCACATTATTTAGTAAAAACCTAATTTTTTTTGAAATATATATATATTTATCTATATATATGCTGAACTTACTTCCGTCAATGCTTTATTTACAACTCTTTCAGGGCAATCCCCAGGTTTTCCATTTCATCACTGCAGTAAATAAATTGGTTTGAACTTAAGGATGAAAGTGCCCGAACCGGGAACCAACGAAAAAAAAACCAGTGTCATTCTTCGAATATCATAATCCTTTTAAATGTCAGCAACCCACCTGATAGCATTTGCGGTATACCCTACCTGGTCAAAAAAAGACAGGTTACGATCAAATTCAGCTAGCATTCTGGCGAATTCCCACAACAAAGTATATATCTATAAGGTAAAAAGGCTAAGCCCCTCCTTAAAGTCAGGGTTTAGCCTTTTTAAAATCAAAATAAATAACCAGTGAAAAAATACCGGGGTCTTACCCTTAAGCCTTCGCTATACCCGATTAATCGACCCAATCAGCTACAAAGAGATTCATATCGTGCGGGTTACGCTTATTCCGATTCGACGAGAACATCAGTTTTTTACCGTCGGGCGAAAACATAGGGAAGGCATTGAAGTAGCTTTCAGTAGTTACCTGCTCGAGTCCAGTGCCATCGAGGTTAATCATAAATAGCTGGAAATCGTACCCTTTATCGGATTGGTGATTGCTTGAAAAAATGATTTTTTTGCCTGATAGCAGGAAATAGGGCGCCCAGTTGGCTTTCCCCAAGTGAGTTATCTGATGTAATTCGCTTCCATCCACGTTACAGACAAAAATCTCCATCTTAGTTGGCATTACCAGGTTCTGCGCCAAAAGGTCCTTGTATTCTTTAATATCTTCAGGAGTCTGAGGGCGTGAAGCACGGAACACAAGTTTCTTGCCATCGGGAGAGAAAAATGCACCACCGTCGTATCCAAGGGTGTTGGTGACCTGTTTCACGTTGCTTCCATCGGTATCGCAAGTGTATAGATCGAGATCGCCATTACGGGTTGATGTAAAAACTATTTTGTCACCCTGGGGTGAAAGAGTAGCCTCGGCATCATAGCCGGGTGTATTGGTCAGCTGTTTAACAATATTGCCTCCCAGATCGGCCACGAAAATGTCGAAATCGGGATAAACAGGCCAAAGGTATTTGCCATCGGTACGGGGCTCCGGGTTGGGCGGGCATTCCTTACCTCCCAGGTGGGTAGAAGCATATAATATCTGTCGGTTCCCGGGTAGAAAAAAGGAGCAGGTTGTTCGTCCAAAACCGGTACTGATCAAGGGCGGGCGATAGGTACTGTCGGCCGCTGCGGCTGCTATATCCAGGTTGAAAATCTGGTCGCATTTCAGCCCCCAGGCAGGATTGTTGCTTTGAAACGAAACATTTTTCCCATCGAAACTGAAATAGGCTTCGGCATTATCGCCTCCGTAAGTCAACTGGTGCATGTTTTTCAGGTGCTTTTCCTGGGCCGATGCTGACAGGGTCAGAAACAAAAAAAGGAATACGTAAATAGGATTTTTCATAGGATACTGTACTTATTTAAGGTTAAGTGTAGATAGAAAGGATTTATTCAGAGTATTGTTCAGTGTATCAGTGGTTTTTTATCTGGGCCAGGTCACAAAGTCAAATAAAGTCCATTTAAGTTAAAAAATGACACTAAATCAGTGGGATCCATTGCGGCATTCTGCCTTCAAAGAAATAAGCAATCTTAACCTGCCGGGTATTATTCAACCGTATTGGCAGATCCAGGTCTTTCCAAAGCTGCTAAAAGCGGAAATAGATAAAAGGCTGTATCTCCGACGACTTGATCTGTATCACTACAAAAACGATTACCAACAAGTATGCCACCTTTAATATAAAAGGCGATTTCACCACCAGTTCCTGTGTGAAATTCTCAATGTTAGCGGGTAGGAAGTGAAGGATATAGCCCAGAATCATTAGCGCCAGGATATAGGGATAACCCTTTATGAAATCAGCAAGTATTTCAGGGTGAAAGGCAGTGGTAATGCGGGTAATCATGGCATTTACCACAGTCATATTGTCGGCCCTGAAGTACACCCAGGTAAAGCACACAAAATGGAAAGTAATGACAACTCCCAGCACGCGGGTAAGTTTGTTTTTAGGGATACGGATGAGTGAATTAATAAATTTCTCAAACGCCAGGCCAATTCCATGCAAGGCCCCCCATATCACGAACCGGAGAGCGGCTCCGTGCCACAATCCACCCAGCAACATGGTGATCATCAGGTTTATATATGTTCGAACTTTCCCTTTTCGGTTGCCCCCCAGCGAAATATACAGGTAGTCGCGAAGCCAGCTCGAGAGGGAAATGTGCCAGCGCCTCCAGAATTCGGTAATGCTGGCCGACTGGTAAGGCGAATTGAAGTTCACAGGGAGTTTGTAGCCAAGCAGCAAAGCAATTCCAATAGCCATATCGGTGTAACCCGAAAAATCGCAGTATATCTGCAAAGCATAGCCATAAACGCCGAACAGGTTCTCGAGCCCGGTATACAAGCCAGGGTTATCGAATATACGGTCCACGAAATTAATGCTGATATAGTCGGAAATGACCGCTTTTTTAAACAACCCAATGCAGATCAGGAATACGGCTTTCCCAAAATCGGCCTTGCTTAAGAAAGGTGTCTTTCGCACCTGGGGCAGGAAAACCGAAGCCCTTACTATGGGTCCTGCCACCATTTGAGGGAAGAAAGTGACGAAAAAGGCGAATTCCGAGATATCCTTTACCGGCTCAATATTTCGGCGATAGATATCGATGGTATAGCTCAGGCTCTGGAAGGTGAAAAACGAAATGCCGACCGGTAAAAAAATATTCAGCGGGTCGAATGGCTTGTTCAAAACGTCAAACACCATACCGAGGAAAAAGTTGGTATACTTGAAATAGACCAGCATGCCAATATTAACGCACAGGCTGATTACCAGGAAAAGGGTTCGTTTCCGTTTATTTTCGGTGCGGGCTATCTGCCTGGCCAGGTTATAATCCACAACAGCCGTGATGAGCAACAGAATAAAATACAGCCCACTGGATTTGTAGTAAAAAAAGATGGAAAAGAGCGTGAGGTAAATATTTTTGAGCTTATTATGCTTGTATACCAGGCTGTAAATGGCAATAAACCCCAGGAACAGGAAAATAAAGAACCCGCTGCTGAAAATCAGCGGCTCCCTGGGGTTGTATACAAACTCCTGCAGGAGTTTCTGGTAATCAATATGCTGCATACTTCAGGTAGCTGTCGATTAATGCCTTGTACAGGAGCGATCCCTGTAATTCATAACCCTGTTTATTGAAATGCACCCCGTCGCGCTGCATCAGGGCTGCCTTGCGCCATTGCATGCACGACCCGAATCCGCCGCTAATATCATACAGGTCCCAGCAGGCAACTCCTGCAGCTTCGGCACTTTTCACCAGAGCTCGTTGCACCGCTTCCAGATATGGATTTTTGTATTTTTTCCGCCAAAAATCATCAGTCGGAGTGGCGATCACTATGCATGCTTCCGGGCTGACGGATTTAATACCCTGCAGCATGGCATTTAC
>JBAXXB010000290.1:0-5884 GCA_037128115.1 Bacteroidota bacterium | reverse complement strand
AGTCTGCAAATTTAGTTTTTCTTTTTTGCAGACACAGTTTCATGAACAGTCTCTTCAAAATACCCGCCATACCGTATTCGGCATGCAAGTAATGAAGCCTGAAAGCCATGATTCTACCTGAACAATCCCACTTCAATCCCAAGGCTGAGCCGCGGAAGTTCAGGCATAAGAGAGGAAGAAGTAAAAATATTGCTAAGCCTGTAGGCCGCGGTAAGCGCATACCGGCCCGTGCCTATACGTGCCAATACACCGTAGGAGAAATCTTCGACATATGTTAATTTACTGGTCAGGACTTTCACTTTTTCCCCCTCCGTATTTTTGTTGGTGGTTTTATGCTTTTTACCAAAGTTCCAGCTGCCATAGGCTCCCAGGTCGAGGTAATTCCCTATATAATTGCCGCGCCGCCCCACATTGAAGCGCAGGAAGGCTGAACCCGGCAGGGAGTTGACCTGGAATTTCTCCTTGTCGTTATTTACCGTATCGGGTACTGTCTTTGAAGCTCCCTGTTTGATTTTGAAGGCTGTTGTATTCATCCCCAGGTCAAGGCCCAGGGCCAGGAAATTGGTAAATTTTCTCTTATACCTTATCCCAAAATCAAAGGTCGACGATACACCCGGCTTTGTATAATTAGCGCTTTCGTTCGTGTACAACGGAAATCCCAGCCCCATGTATCCGTATGTAAAATTCTTCAGGTTCGGCCCCCGTGTGGGCCGTATCGAATCCGATTTCACATCCTGGTGAAGCAGGATTTCCTGCGAAAAGGCTCCCATCGACAACGAAAGGAGGAGAACCATAAATATACTTTTCATTAATTTCTTCTTTTAAAGTTTGACCGAAAGGCTGTAACCTGCAAAGTGTACATTCAAGGTCTCACCCTTGGTAAACCCGGATTTATTTATCGTAAATACTTCATTTTGTGTTACGTTAAGCACATAATACGCATCGAGTACACCTGATGTATTCATGATATTATAATAGAGATATTCCTTTTCAGCCGGCAAAGACCCGGCTTTCACTTTGGCTGATTTATCCTCCCCTATCCCTCCGGGGGCTTTCCCTGGGCCGGGGATACTGTTAACAAACACGGTGATGCTATCGCCATGTTCAGCTACCCTAAAGCTTGGCTCAGCAGGCTTATGTTCCTTAGTAAGAAAATGTGCAGCCTGGGGCACACCAAACCCATGGGCATAATCGAAATAGGGATACAGGTTTCCGGCTTTCTCAATTTCTTTAAACAGCTGCATATTGGTCAGGGTCCTGTTGGTTTGCCAGGCACAGGCGGCAAAACCAGCTACCAGGGGAGATGCAAACGAGGTTCCCTGTGTGGAAGTCAGGCCCGAAGGACCGGCGGCAATTACATGGCCATATGCGGTCACATTGGGCTTCATGCGTTTATCCGAAGTAGGGCCGTAGGAACTAAATCCGATGTGATACCCGGTCAAAGGATCTATTCCCCCGACTGATAGCGCGCTATCGGCATCGGCGGGCGCACCTATGCAGTGCCAGGAATCGTCCCCGTCGTTACCCGCTGCATTAACAACCAGTATGCCTTTGCGGGCAGCAATGTTGGCAGCCCGGGTAACGAATGAAGTTTTACCGTCCATCTGCCAGTTAAAATATCGTTTCCCGGTATACCCAAGGGAACTGTTGATGATATCGGCGCCGTTTTTATCAGCCCATTCCACGGCGGCAAGCCAGTTCAGTTCTTCCACAAATCTCTCGGCGCTGATTTCCGTCTTGGCTAGCAGGAACTCAGCCCCCGTGGCCAGCCCGGTCTGTGTATCCCCGATTTTACCGCCAATACACGACCATACTTCCGTACCATGGCCATTGCCGTAATACACATCATCACCATGCTTACGGCTGGTGAAATCATGCGTGGCAACCAGGCGTTTTTCATTGCGTATAGCATCAAAAGCCGGAACCTGGTCGGCATGTGTAAACCCCACATCCAGTATAGCAATCCTCAGTCCTTTTCCATCTATGCCTGCTTTTCGCCATTCCGCCAGTCCCAGGGTATTCAACTGGCCTTCGAGTATATCCTGATCCTTAATCTTAACCGTTGTATCGTAATCATCATAAGCGGTAACCTGCAAGCTAACCGGCTCTATCCATTCAACGCTGAGCACATAAGGAAGTTGCCGTAAGGAATTTACCTGCGCTTCATCAGCATCAACTGCTAAGGCATTGAACCAGCGGCTTGCCATCAGCACTTCATTTACCATGCAGCTTACTTCGCTGATATAATTTTCGTTTACCGGCCAGTCGGAAGGATCGTCAATCGGCACGCCGCTGCGGATGCGTCTCTCGATTGCTTTGGCATCAAAATAGGCATAAGGATTAAAATCCTTATGCTGCTTATCTTTAAAATATACCATCCAGTGCTGCTGCGCCCCGGCCAGAAATGGCAGGAGGAAAAGCAGCAACGTTATGAGCAACAAAAACCTGGTTTTAAGCATAAATCAATTTCTAATTGAACGCAGAAAATGAACTTCTATTATAAGAAACAAGTTGTAGATGAATCCATGCCTGCTTTTTGATCCTGGCTAGAAGCTACTCCTTCATATGTCCTTGAATCAATAAAAGCATGTTTAGCATACAAGTCTTACTGGGATTCGGTAATTCCCATCCCCCTCAATACCAGCAGCGCATCCGAAATTGTGCTTACTTTCTGGAAAGTGATGGTCAGTTTTCCTGATCCTTCCTTCATGCGGCAGGAGGCCGTATGCGATTGCACATACTTAAGCACAGCTGTAAACACTTCGCTCTGGTAATAGGGTGAAGCTTCGTTGCTCAGGAAATGCCCGGTCATGACCTGGTTCTTGAGAATCAGTTTTTCAATGCCGATTTCTTTTGCCAGGCGTCGGAGCCGGATAGCATTCAGCAATTCCCGGGTTTCGGCCGGTACATGTCCAAAACGGTCGATCAGCTGTTCCTGGAATGCCATAAGTGCCTCTTCGGTTTCGAGGTTATCCAGTTCTTTATACAGGCTCAGTCGCTCCGTAATATTGCTGATGTAAGAGTCGGGGATCAGGATTTCGAGGTCCGTTTCAATCTGGCACTCCCTTACGAACTGTGTATCTGTTTCTTCCGCGTATAACTCAGAGTATTCGGCCAGTTTCAGTTCATGCATGGCTTCGTCGAGTATTTTCTGGTACATCTCAAAACCAATTTCGGTGATAAAGCCGCTTTGTTCCGCACCAAGTATATTCCCGGCACCGCGTATATCCAGGTCGCGCATGGCAATACTGAAGCCGCTGCCTATATCGGCAAACTCCTCGATGGCACGCAGCCTTTTGCGGGCTTCATCGCTTAGCACCGAGAGCGGCGGGGCCAGCAGGTAACAGAATGCTTTCCGGTTCGAGCGGCCCACGCGGCCGCGTAACTGGTGCAGGTCGCTCAGCCCGTAATGGTGAGCATCATGTATGAGTATGGTGTTGGCATTCGGAATATCCAGGCCCGATTCAACAATGGTAGTGCTTACAAGCACATCAAAGTCTCCTTCCACAAAGCCGAGCATGACTTTCTCCAGCTGGTGGCCATCCATCTGGCCGTGGCCGACGCCTACCCTGGCATCCGGCACCAGCCTCTTAATAATGCCTGCCAGGTCCATCAGGTTCTGAATCCTGTTGTTAACAAAAAACACTTGTCCGCCCCTGGCCAGTTCATAACTTATGGCATCGCGTACAATCTCCTCGTGAAATACATGCACCTCGGTCTGCACCGGGTAGCGGTTAGGTGGAGGCGTGCTGATGATGCTCATGTCGCGCGCGCCCATCATCGAAAACTGCAGGGTACGCGGTATGGGGGTAGCTGTAAGAATAAGCGTATCGACGTTCACGCGTAACTTTTTGAGCTTCTCCTTGGCCGAAACCCCGAATTTCTGCTCTTCGTCTATGATCATCAGGCCCAGGTCCTTGAATTTGACATCGGCACTCAACAAACGGTGAGTTCCTATCAATATATCCGTTCTGCCCTCCTCAAGGTCCTTGAGGGTTTCATTTTGCTGCTGGGTGCTCTTGAAACGGTTAATATAATCGACCCGGCATGGCATATTTTTAAACCTTTCGGAAAAGGTCTTAAAATGCTGAACGGCCAGCACCGTGGTCGGAACCAAGACAGCTACCTGTTTGCTGTCGGCCACTGCCTTGAATGCTGCCCGTATGGCAATTTCTGTCTTCCCGAACCCAACATCACCGCATATCAGGCGGTCCATGGGATGGTCGGCCTCCATATCCCGTTTCACATCGAGCGTCGATTTTACCTGGTCAGGCGTATCCTCGTATATAAACGAAGCTTCCAGTTCGTGTTGCAGGTAAGTGTCGGGTGCAAAGGAAAAACCTTTGGTGGCGCGACGTTCGGCATACAATTTTATCAGGTCACGGGCAATGTCCTTAACCCTGGCTTTGGTTTTGGCTTTCAGTTTATTCCAGGCATTGGAACCCAGCCGGTCCATAGAAGGAACGTGCCCCTCTTTACCCGAATATTTCGAAATGCGATGGAGGGAATGAATGCTTATGTAAAGCAAATCATCATTCTGGTATATAATGCGGATCGCTTCCTGCCATTTGCCGTTGTTATTTATTTTTTCGAGCCCGTCGAAGCGCCCTACCCCATGATCAATATGTGTTACATAATCCCCGGGTTTCAGGTCATACATTTCTTTCAGCGTAAGCGCCTGCTTGCCGCTGAAACTCTCTTTCAGCCTGAATTTATGGTACCGCTCGAACAGCTGGTGGTCCGTATAACAGGCAATTCCCAGGCTACTACTCACAAACCCTTCGTGGAGGGAAAGATTGATACACACAAAATCGAGCACCTCGTCCGCCGGGATATTTTTCACCAGGTCGTCGAGTATGGTATAGATACGCTCAACCTGCTTGGCACTGTCGGCCAGCAGTACATTCCGGATCCCGGATGCAGTATTCCTTTGCAGTTCAGCGAGGAACAGGTCGAAGTTTTTATTGAACGAGGGCTGTGGGGTGATCTGGAAATTAGCCTCAAAGGTATGATCAAAAAAAGTGTGCCTGCCAAACTCAACCAGGCTGAAACCTGTAACCTGGCGCAGGAAAGTTTCCCTGTCAGTAAATAATTCTGACGGTTCCAGGTGCTGAACCGCACCCGTGAGTGCACGGAAAGCATTCTCTGCTTTTTCAAATTCAGCTTCAATACGATCGGCGGTAAAACCGGTATCCTGTAGCCATAGAATAGTATACCTGGGTATAAAATCAAGAAAGGTCTCCCTGGTTTCGACCAGGGCCCTGTCCTGCACATTCGGGACAATGGTGATGTGATCGAGCTTATCGATTGACCTCTGTGTAACAGGATCGAAAGTCCGTAACGATTCCACCTCATCACCCGCAAATTCAATACGGTACGGGTTATCGTTGGTAAACGAAAAAACATCGATAATACCTCCACGGAGTGCAAACTGCCCGGCTTCCACCACGTAATCGGTGCGCATGAAACCATACTCGTCCAGCAAATCATATACAAAATCAAGGTCGACGGTTTCGCCCCGTTTCAGTTTCAGTGTCGATTTCTCGAGGTACCTGCGGTTGACGACTTTTTCGGTGAGTGCCTCGGGGTAGGTTACAATAATGGTTTCCTTCCCCCTTGTAATGATCCTTTTGAGCACCTCGGTGCGCATCAGCACATTGGAATTGTCGGTTTTTTCGGGTTCGTAAGGCTTTTTATACGAGGTCGGAAAAAACAGGACGTGGCGGCGATGGAAATCCTCGTCGGTATCGCCCAGCAGGTTTTCGAGGTCGTTACAAAAATAAACAGCCGATTCCTTATCACCCAGCACTACGATATGTATATTAGAAACAGCCTGGTGTATGGCGGCAGCGGCGGCCGAGGCCGATGATCCCAGCAGGCCTTT
>JBAXXB010000289.1:0-5887 GCA_037128115.1 Bacteroidota bacterium | reverse complement strand
GTATTGGTGATGCCGGTCAATTGCCTGACTTCCTTGTCCTCCAAGTTACAATCGTATTGTAATATAGAGACCATGGTGCGGAGCTTCCGTTCTTCAACCTGGTGACGGTAATACAGGAAAAGCGTCAGGGCGGGAGTTTCCGTCGCGGTATCAGCGGGTAATAGATCTTCCTGGCCCTGCAGTTCAATGTTGTTATTCCTGAATTCCTGGTAGCCGGTAGTTCTCGTTTTATTGAGGAAAATATTCTTCGAAATCCCGTTAAGGAAGGTGCTTAGTTTACTGTTTTGGTAAAATTTACGGTTATATACACGGCAGTTTTCCAGCTTTTGGCTGTTTCCCGAAAAATAAACCCCTATTTCTCCCTGCGTCAGTTTTTTCCAGAAAACCAGCAGGCTTTCGTCAAATATATCTTCTTTATCCTGTTGGTCCTTACATCCGAAAGTATGCAGTGCCGCCAGTATGGATTCCTTGAGCGGATAGATTTTACGGAATCCCTGCCCGTTCACAAGCCTGGCTTCAAATTCCAGGTTCTCCTGGTAACGGGGATTCACCGGGCTTGTATCTGTAACAAGAGAATACAACCCTGACAGGTACTCAAACAAATCAGGCGTTTGCTTATTCACCAAAACCCTTCCGTCCTGTATCCTTAGTTCCAGCTTATTATATTTTACCTGCCTCCTTAAAACCGTAAGGGTATCAGCAAGCAGGTGGTCGGCCGTATTTTTCCCTTTATCGGATTCCACGGCTTTGTAGGATTCATTATGCTGTACCAGGGCCTGCGCCAGGCAATAATAAATCACAGCTTTATTTAACACAATTGCTTTCATCAGTTCATCACCTGAATTAAATTCCTCACATATTTTCGTGTAGTATGTGCTCATATATTTATTTCAGGAAATAAGATTTTGTAACAGGCTGCCTTGTATTTAGTAAAATTAATACAATATCATGAAAAATGTACCCGGATTTCAATCTAAAGATATATTTAAATGGAAAGACTACCCGCTTATACCGAGCAGCCTATACAATAAATGTAGCTGAACGGGCTTAATTCCCCGCTGCTGTGAATTTGGAATGCTTGACTCTATAATTACAACTCCAATACTTTTCTGCTAATTCCATCCGTTCCGCATCCATCTGCCTTTACCCCATTGTTTAAAGCAATTCCTCCGTTTTGCAATTTAGTTCAACCTGCATTTTATACCGGGCAATGTATGCCATTACGTCCTGTTTATTAGCGTTTCGGCTATATTGTAGCCAATATTCCCATTGCCTTTTTTTCTTTACCAGATATTGTTTTTAAAATATCAGATGCTTGTTGAATGTATTTAAAGTCTTTCGTTTGGCTCACTTTTTCAAAAAGTTGAGAAACAGAAGTCCACAGTTCAGCAATTTCAACAAACGATTCATATCCTGTTTCAAGTTTGTCAAGTTTTAGTAAGTGGTTGCTTTCCTTTAAAAGGTCCCGGTATAGGTTTCGGAATAATGCTCCCCCTGTACCAGCTTTTTCCATAAGCATTGCAGTTGTCTTGAAGTCGTTTTCGATGTCTTTACTTGTCTTGAACCATTTAATTATTTCAGAACTTGTTTTGTAAATGCCTTTGTAACCAATATTTGTGATTGGTGGATTGATATGTTCGATTGCGTTATTTCTTATGGCTGTCAGAATTGCCGTTTTTAAGTCAGTTATTTTGTTTGGCTTACGCAACGTGTAATACAGGTTTTTAGATGACATTGGTCCTTTTTCGGCCCTTGCCAGTGCTAAACTTTTTAAGGAAGTTTTCACTTGTCCTCCCTGTTGTTTTGTGTCCACTAATAAAGCATTTTCGTTGTCATAACCATAAATTGCAGCATAATGTCCTGCAAAATGAAATGGTCTTGAAAAATATTCCAGGTAAAAGCAATCTAATTTCAAACCAACTGCTTGTCCATTGTCAATAAGTTCTTTTACGTTGTTCCAGGCTTTTTGCGGTGACGAAGTTTCCTTAACTGTCAATTCAAGGTTTACGTTTCGGGCAATGTTTTCTGTTAAGGCATCTGGTTTTACTCTTCCACCAATGAATGGGAAATTCATCGATTTCATGTTCCAAAAAATAAACCCAAGTCCCTCACCCAAACCAAAAAGCATTGGTTCCGAAAGGTCAATATCAAGTTGCAGCAGCAAAGTTCCTGTTGCAGTGGTTTCGCAATGTTGTCCTTCAAATGGTATTATTTTCTCTATTGTCATTGTCTGTTGTGATTTTGATTTAACTGACCTCAAACTCAGGTATATAGAACGAAATAATACTATTGCATGTTAAATAAGTTGTAAAGCCAGTATTTGAGTCAGTCAATAGTCTATATCAAAGTTAGAAATATTTATAGTTTATCCAGGTGATGCTACTTTTTTTTGTAATCTCTTATATCACAAAAATCCCCGCCACACCATGGCTTCAGGGATTTTAAAAACCCATGTTTTACCCGTCAGTATTCATTTATCGGTGGCTGACGCAATGGCAAGTGCAGGAATAAATTGTTGCTCAAAGTCAGCCAGCACAAACCTACATAATAATTCCTGATTCATACACGCACCATATAAAAATCGGAGACCGAAGCCGTAATTTATAGTATAAACGAGCTCAATGTTTAAGTTAATCTATAAAAACCGTCGGAAAATGCATAGCTCCCCCCAGGGATGTAGTTCAACGTTCCCGGGCTAGGCGTGGTTGGTTTGTGGTGGGCCTTGTGAGTTGGCAAACCAATCACGATTAGCCTGTGTTGGCTGCTGCCTTGTTATTCTCCTATCAGCTTAATTCATTAATTTATTGATCATTATGCCAATTATACTTAAAAGTACAACAATAATCCAATAACTACTTCTCCTGGTCCTTTTGTCGATATTTTTATTTTTCTGAATCATTATTAATGACCCTAACAAAAATACAAATAATACCGTTCCACTCATGGCGACAAATAACTTATTAGTGGAAATATAAACTGTAGCCATTAAACCAATCTGAACAACAACCAATGGCAGCAATAGACGTTGTATTATTGGTTTTGATCTGCTAATCTGTACAGGGCTATTTGCCTGTAATATATTCTCAAAACCTTCAATGTCTTCAATTTGTGAAGGAACTATGATTTTATCCAACAAATTGTTGCCAGTAATTATTATGCCGCCTTTGTTGTTTTTTGTAATCTTTTTTATTTCTCTAAATAATATCTTGATTGTGGGAGTATTGGATTGAGATCGAGTAACACTAATTTCATCAATTATAAGTTCATATGTTTCATAGATAGCCTTTTGCCTTTTAATGCCAATACCCATCCCAACTGCTAAAGCTCCTAGTATGATTGGGATCATAATTGGAAGAATATTAATATCAGAAGCACTTGTATTAGGTTGATTGAATTCTGAAATAAGTATTCCTCCTACTGCAGCTAATAAAAGCAGAGGAATTGTCCGAATTAACGTCTGGTTTCTTATTTCTTTAAATCCGTTTTTTTTATTCTTGAATTGTTTCATCGTAGGTAAGGTTTGATTTGCTTAGGTTGCAGCCAACGGCAGTCTGTCTAATAACCTAAAAACAAGCCGCTGAGAATTGAATAATTGGCTTCGTATTCGATCAGGTTACCCCTGCTACCGCGCGAACTCTCTTACCGAAGGTAATCCTTTCGCGTGGTACTATTTATCCCCTTCACCGCGCGAACTCTCTCACCGAAGGCAATCCTCTCGCTTGGTTCTATAAATACTTAACATTATGCTTGCTATGACAGGTCATTGGGTAATTTCGTGCAACATGGCTTCATGTTGGGTCGCGAAAAGCGACCACACGAAGCCTTAGTTATTAGCAGTAGCTTTTTATTTTTTTCTTTCAAATGCGTAAAATGCACCAAAAATGACATCTGTCGATTTCTTTGCTTCTCTGTATAAACTCAAATAAAGTTTCGTGTCTGCCGGTGTTTCCCATTCCAGTGCTTTGTCATATGGTTTGACAAATTCGATTTCAACAGGACTCAAATTTAACACTCGTAACTCTCCAAGAAAATTCTCCAATGCGTCTCGAACGTCGTTTGCTTTGATAAATGCGTAAACGAAACCACCTTTCAGTTTTTTAGATTCTGTCGAGTTTTCATCATATCTGTATTCTATCGAAGTCCAATAAATTTTCGTTGTCATATTTTCGTTTAAAACTGGTTTTCTCTTGATATTCAGGTGTTTGAACGGTTTTCTTAAAGTTACTGCTAACGATTGGCTAACTGCTAAATAGCAGTTATTTCGTACTTATCTGTAAATGGTATTATTTGCTAAATGCCTGAATTTCATCCCAATAACCAATTTTTTCTATAATCCATAATTTTGATAATAAAGTTTGTAAATCCATAACCTTAACGTAGAACAAATATAATATTTTTCAGATATCAAGATTATCTGACGGACTTTTTATCTGGTCAAAATCCCTTGGTCGTAATATGGGTATATTTCAGTGGTTTTGCTGCTGTCGTGCCCCAGCATGGCCTGTATATACCTGCGGTCAACGCCGTTTTCGAGGCTTTACGTGGCAAAGGCATGCCCCAATGTGTGTATGCTTGCATGCTTTTGTATGCCGGCCATCAGGGCGGCTGCTTTCATAATGGTTTGCAAGCTGCAGGCCGAATACTTCCCAAGCTACCGCGCGAACTCTCTCACCGAAGGCAATCCTTTCGCGTGTTACTATTTTATCCCCTTCACCGCGCGAACTCTCTCACCGAAGGCAATCCTTTCGCGTGGTACTATTTATCCCCTTCACCGCGCGAACTCTCTCACCGAAGGCAATCCTCTCGCTTGGTTCTATAAATACTTAACATTATGCTTGCTATGACAGGTCATTGGGTAATTTCGTGCAACATGGCTTCATGTTGGGTCGCGAAAAGCGACCACACGAAGCCTTAGTTATTATGGGCGTAGTTGTTGTCTATTTACAATAGGTTTTTGTTTTAATTTCTTTTAATAAAGTTTTAATTTTCCTTTTCAAGTTTTAGAATAGACGTGCACCTAAACCAAAATTCATGTAACCGAATGGTTCATTACCTGCAGCATCTCGCTCGAAGATGTTTGTTAATGATATTTTTGCCGTGAACCGTTCTTTACGACCAAAATAATAACCAACACATGGTTTAATCCCCAAATAAACTTCCGAATTTATGAAACTCGGTCCAAGCGTAAATGTGATATAAAGCCTATTTAAAGGATTGTATGATGCTCCTATAAATATGGAAGGAACACTTCTTTTTTTTACAAGTTCATTACCATCTTTAGATATCATAACATCAGAAGTACTAAAAAGATCCCAGTTGAATTCCAGAATAGGCTTGAATTTAGTACTTGTATTTAAAAATAATTCAAGACCTGGCCCTGCGCCGTTTGCATTCTGCATAACTCGGTCATATACAGTCTTGTTTGCCTGGAAATTAAAGAACAATGAAACTTTTCTTGATTGCTGCCCCAAAATATTTAGTGTTAAAAAACAGCTTACTAACAAAATCACTAATTTTCTCATAATGTTATAGTTTTACATTGGTTTTTCTGTTCGCGTTTGTCTTATACTATGCCCTATAGTTCCTTTGTATCTATTTCAAAATCATACTATAGCCTTCTAAAATAGTAATTCAGGTATGATAATAGTCCGCCCGTATTTTATCTCAAAGTTAGTGATATTTACTAGCTATCAAAGGGACAAAATTTTTTGTAATCTTTTTAACAGCAAAAAACCCCGCCGCCACCAGCAGCAGCAGGGATTTTAACACACCTGATTCAACCATTACTAGTTCAATCGTCATTCGCAATCGTCATTCACATTCACATTCACATTGTATCGTCCTGAAATTTGTTTACACTTTTGGGTTAATATTTCATTTTGGTTTA
>JBAXXB010000288.1:0-5918 GCA_037128115.1 Bacteroidota bacterium | reverse complement strand
ATCAGTTCCAAGGACTTTTCATTCCCGGAGTCGGAACAGGATAAAACCCGCCGTATTGATCGTGCCCGGAAAGACTATTCATTTTTCGTCGAAACCTATTTTCCACACCTTGCAACAAAAAAATGTGGTAAGTTTCACCTGGATGCAGCTGATTACCTGCTCAAGCATGATGATACCAGGGCATTGTTTGAGTGGGCCAGGGGGCACGCCAAGAGTTCACACCTTAGCTTACTCATACCATTGTGGCTAAAGGTGCAGAAGCCTCGCAAGCTTTCAGTAATGGTGCTGGTGAGTAAGAGTGAAGATATGGCCGTAAGACTGCTTTCCGATTTACAGGCAGAGCTACAGTATAACCAGGCATTTATTAAGGATTTCGGCCAGCAGGTTAAAACAGGTTCATGGACCGAAGGCGAATTTCGTACTTCCGATGGATGCCTGTTTGTATCCCTGGGACGTGGACAATCGCCCAGGGGACTTAAAGACCGTGGAAAGCGACCTGATTACATTGTAATTGATGATATTGACGATGACGAACTGATCCGCAATCCCCGCCGTGTAGGCGATGCACTAGAATGGGCTCTCACTGCCCTTGCCGGGACAATGGCCATGGGGCGCGGCAGGTTCGTTATGGTCGGTAACCGTATTGGTAAGGATAGCGTATTGAGCCGGTTTGCTGAACGTCCGGGTATATTTCATACTACAATAAATGCTTTGGATAAAAAGGGACTTCCAAGCTGGCCACAAAATTATACTCCCGATGAAATACGCAAAATGCGTGAGTTCATCGGTGAACGAAGGTTCCAGAAAGAGTATATGAATAACCCTATAAACGAGGGGGCAGTATTTCAGCGTAAACATATCCGCTACGGAAAAATGCTTGATCTGAAGCAGTATAAAACATTGATATGTTATACTGACCCTTCCTTTAAAAATTCGGCCACTGCTGACTATAAAGCTACTATCCTAATCGGGAAAACGCAGGAAGGTGCATTTCATATTATCAAAGCTTTTGCCGATCAAACTTCAGTTACCAACATGGTTGCCTGGCATTACCTAATCATTGATTACATCGATGGCAAGGTTCCGGTACTTTACTATATGGAAGCTAACTTTATGCAGGATCTTCTCCTGGATGAATTCAAAACTGTGGGAGCAATCACCGGTCACCAGATCCCGATCAGGGGCGATCAACGTTCGAAACCAGATAAGTTTGCCAGGATAGAGGCTATGTCTCCACTTTTCGAACGCGGTTTAGTGGTACTTAACGAAAAGGAAAAGGACAGCCCTGGTATGGTAGTACTAGTTGATCAACTGCTGATGTTCGAAAAAGGGAGCAAGACGCACGACGATGCACCCGATGCGTTGGAGGGTGGAATATGGTTGCTGAGTAAACGAACACGCAGTTCGGATGCACCTTTCAAAATGGGATTAAGAGAATCACGTAAATACTAACTAAATGCTATGAAAAACCCAATTAAACTCTTATTAAACATGGAGACATATCCCTTTAAGCATTATGCAATATACAAGTGGCTACGTTTCTTCTCCATAATTTCAATTGCACCATTTGCATGGCTTTTTAAAACATTGGCTCTGCAATTTTTTAAATTCCGTCTTGAGCTTAAAGTACGTGAAGCTTTACGCTTATCGAAACTGGAGAATCGTCGGTATATAGTTACTACTTTTTTCGACAAGCCTATGTGCCTGCCTAAGGGAGACTTGAAGCAAGCCGTAAAACGACGAAAATTTAAAAAAGGTGTCACCATCCAGGACATTGAAAAGTCAGCCTATTTTATTACCAAATAACGAAACCCATGTTTCTGAAAACCTCTGAACTTAAAACGGTACTTTACGAGTACCAGCTGAATGAAATAACCGAGAATAGCTCCGATATTGCTGAAATGGCCATTGCGGCAGCCGTGGAAGAAATGAAGAGTTACCTAAGCCCCACCGGACAGACCCGCTGGCGCGATGGGCGACCACGGTACGATATCGGGGCTATTTTTGTTTCGGCACCTACATTTGTAACTGGTACTTCAGGTCCGCTTACTCCTGATACACGTAATCCCCTCATTCTTGAGCTTTGTAAAAGTATTGCCATATACTATGTATGCCGCCTGGCAAATGTAGATATGATACAGGAACGAGTACAGGAGCGATACGACAGGGCAATAGAATACCTGGAGAAAGTTGCCGGTGTAGGCAAATATGCAGGAGCTCCGTCCATTGCTCCTGATTTGCCGGTGCTCGCAGCGCCGGATATTGAGAACGCTCAGCAGGCTTTCCGTTATGGAAGCCGTGCAAAGTTTAACCATGATATTGATATTTAACAAATGGTACAAAAATCCGTAACAACCAAAGAGAGCAAACGAACCGAAGGATACATCAGTAAAATAGTACCACGCACCGTACTTCGGGTTAGGCAGGATATTGCCAAATGGAAAATGGCATTACAACAGGCTGATAATGTATTATACCCTCGCCGTGTACGATTGCAATATCTGTATAAAGATATATTGCTGGATGCACTGCTGTCATCGCAACTCGACAATAGGTGTATGATCACTAAATCATCCCCATTTAGCTTGTGCAAGGATGGTGAACTGGATGTGGAGTCGAGTCGATTGTGCCGGGAGTTACCTTGGTTTACTGAACTGATTGGACATATTATCGACAGCCAGTTTTTCGGTACTACCCTGGTTGAATTTATTACAGATACGAATTCCGGATTAAAACCAGTATTGCTACCCAGGCAAAACATTGTTCCTGTATCGGGAATGCTTTTACTCGACGAAACTGATACTTCAGGTATTGATTTCAGGAATGCAAAGGAATACGGAACCTGGTTGCTTGAGTTTGGTAATCCGGATGAATACGGACGCTTGAATAAGGCCGTACCTCACGTACTTTTCAAACGTTTTGCCCAAAGCTGCTGGAGCGAACTTTGCGAAATATACGGCATACCTCCAAGGGTAATGAAAACCAATACCCAGGATACAGCAATGTTAAACAGAGCTGAACAAATGATGTCGGATATGGGCGCAGCTGCATGGTTTATAATTGACGAAAACGAAAGCTTTGACTTTGCTAAGGGAGCTGATACAAATGGAGACGTTTATAGCAACCTGATCCGCTTTTGCAACAATGAACTATCCATGCTCATTACCGGAGCTATTATTGGCCAGGATACCAAAAACGGAAATGAGAGCAAGGAAAAGGTTAGCGTAGGGCAGTTAATGAGGCTGGCTGAGGCCGACAAGCGCTACGTGGAAGGCTATATGAACACGGTAGTACTTCCGGCCCTTTTTAAGATAGGCATGCTCCCTGAGGGGCTTAAATTCGATTATGATCCACAGGAGAATACGGACGAACTTTATACCCGTACAATTGGTTTTATGCAATACATGGATGTTGATCCGGATTGGGTAAAAACAAAATTCGGTATTGAGGTAACCGGTATTAAACAAACGGGAGGATCAGGAGCAAATTTTCAGCAGGCCCCGGCATAAGCGCACAATTATCGGGGCTATATCAACATAAGTGCGAGGATTGCGGAGAACTGATAGTTCGTACTGAACTGTCGGCACATACCGGATCGGGTTTTGATTTTACTCCGTCAATTTTCGATAGTGCCATTAATCACATTCATACCAAGGGAACATATACTCCCGAAATGCTAAATGATGAACCATTGCTTGCAGTGGTGCATGAAACGAATCGAATACTAACCAAAGGCCTAGATAAAGGTATTACTGATAATATACCGCCCGAAGAAATGCTTACTGCACTCCGGAATGATGTTTTTGTATTTTCAGGATATAAAACACATGCTCAGCTGCGGGAGGTGGCAAGCTTATTACTTACCAGTGAGAGCAAGATAAAACCATTTGCACAATTCAAGCTGGATGTGCAATCAGTGAATCAAGCCTATAATGTTAATTACCTGGAGGCCGAATATATATTTGCAACCTCCAGTGGCGAAATGGCTGCCAAATGGAATGACCTGGAGAAAGATTCAGACAGGTATAATCTTCAGTATCGAACTGCAAAGGATGACCGGGTACGCGATACACATGCTGCAATGGATGGCACTACTCTGCCGGTTGAGGATGAATTCTGGAACAGCTATTACCCGCCTAACGGATGGAGATGCCGTTGCACGGCAGTACAAGTTAGAAAAGGTAAATACCCAGTCGACAATTCAGCCGAGGCTATCCGTAAAGGCGACAGTGCCACCATCCAACTGGATAGGAAAGGCAATAATGCAGCTGCAATTTTCAGGTTCAATCCTGGAAAGCAAAAGGTGATTTTCCCTCCAAATCATCCCTACAGGCAGGTACAAGATAGGGTAAAAAGGATTGTTGAAAGCTTGAGCAGTGGCATTACAGCTAAAAACAGTGCCTCATCGGAATTGGTAACATGGTACAAAAAAAATCTTCCCGTTAAAAAAGTTGGGAAATTTGAGGCACGAAGGTTTGAGGTTAACAGAGCTGATTTGGATAGCCCTATAATTGTCAATAAAGTATTTTACAACGAAATCAGGGGGAAGTATAAAGATGATAAGCGGTATTTAGAGAAGCTTGAATTATCAAAGCAAGCCCAAATTTTTATCAAAAATGCGGAATTTAAAGGCGATGAAACTCCCATACATTCTCACGCGGACAAATTTAAGTCGTATAAGTACAACCATAACGGAACTTTAATAGAGTTTAAATGCAAAGTAAATAAGGATGGGATTTTCCTGTACTATATGAGGCTAAAATAAAAATGACCTTCCGTCGCCTTCGTAGTGTGCTTTCGCTTACGATAACTTGAAAGTCATTTTCAACTACAAAGATACAATCATTTTACTCATTCCCAACATACCACCTTAAAAATGATAAACGACCACGAACATTACGTTACTATCGATCGAACCATGATGTCAAATGTATGAACAATAACTTCATTAAAAATATACTTACCGATTTGAAAGTTGAACTCATGGACGAGTTCGACCGTAATTTTGAGCGTAAGGCTTTTTTTGATCAGCCTTGGCCGGAAGTATCAATTGCAAATAAGAGGGGAAGCTTGTTGATGCGTTCAGGAGCATTAAGACGTAGTTTGCGTGCTCAGGTATCTAATTCATCGATTCACTTTTCGAGTTCTATGTCATATGCAAGGATACAGAATGACGGAGGCACAATACAGGTTACTTCCAAGATGAAAAAATACTTCTGGGCCATGTTTTATAAGTCAGCTCCAAAGTCCCGAAGCGGTAAGTCGGTAAAAGTATCAGCCGAAGCATCCTATTGGAAGGCCATGGCACTAAAACGGGTAGGCGATAAGGTGACTATACGGTCGCGTCGGTTCATAGGTCATCACCCACAGGTTGATGTTGCAGTACGCCATGTAATTGAAGACAATTTTAAGGAAATAGATCTTTACATTAAATCCCATTTAAAGAGATGATAAACGATATTTTAACAGCAATTGCAGCCCGGTTGGCTGCCACCGAACCGAACCTGAAGCATATTGATGAGGACTGGGGACAACTGGATTATTACGATAAAGCGCCTCCGGTTAAATTTCCCTGTGCATTGTTTAACATCAAAACAATAAACTGGGTAAATCAGTCACAGAAAGTGCAGGATGGTGTTTTCGAAATAAGCATAAAGGTGGCAAGCTTCAAACTTTCGAATTCAAGCAGCAATGCTCCATCAGGGCAAAAGGCAAACGACAATGATATATGGATCATTCTCGAAAACATTCATAAGGCTTTGCAGGGATGGCGTCCGGATGATTATCCGAGTATAGGATCTCTAACCAGGCTAAATTTAAAAGGTGTAAACCGCGATGATGGGATTAAGCAATTTGAAGTTGTTACCAATGGTTGATCAGATCCGTTTCTTTGCAGGCGCTGCTCGCAACCTTGAAGG
>JBAXXB010000287.1:0-5941 GCA_037128115.1 Bacteroidota bacterium | reverse complement strand
ATATCCAATCCAGTACATCAATAATATACGTTTCGAACCCCAGTTCACCTTCACTGCTCATGGCCGGTCTGCTCTCCCCGATCCCCCTTTTATCGAACCTCAGTGACGAAATTCCCTTTTCTGCAAAACTCCCGGCAAGCATCTTGTAGGCATTGGTCTGTATTCCCATTGGGGAATTACAATCCCTGTCGGTAGGGCCGGAGCCGGCAATAATGAGAACCAGGGGAGAACTGAGGATATTTTTCGGAACAGTTAAAGTTCCGTAAATATTGCCGGTGGCCGTTATTAATACTATACCGGATTCCGTGAAAACAGAATCATTCTTAGCCTGGGCAAATAACCCGGACAAGATGAGAGTGAAGGCAATTAACAACAAGGTGGTTTTCATATGAGATAATTTTATTGGAATGCATTCAATATTTAAGTTAGCTCATTGCATGTTGCCAAAGTATATAATACCGTGGCTTACCAAGGCATACAAGCACATGAAAGCTATAACTCAGCAGCCCTGCAATACTACAACTTATTCTGCAATGAGACATAAATACAGACTCATTAATCTTAGTTATAAATCCGCTGTTTTCCTGTTTCAGCCAGTTGCGAAAAGCTTCCACACAGAACCTGCTTCCTTTCCAGAAATAAGACATCCCAGTTCACCCTACCTTTTAACGAACCCATAAACCGACCATATTCCAGTGAGTATAAACAGCAAAAGAGCAATTAGCCAGTTTGCTGTATCCGGTGAACGAATATCTTTCCCGGCATTTATATTCGTGCTCACTTTCCTGGTTTCTGCTATGGAGTCAGCATTAAATAAAACCAAATACGTTTCGGCAAACAAATCCTGCAAACTGTCGGCCTCCTTGAAATTGTGAAGGATGGCTGAGGCATGCGCTAAGTTACGGTAGTTTTCGAGCATTTCAAAAGGGGCATTCAAGAGGACGGTAATTTCCAGGCTTTTCCTGAAATAACCTTCGGCTTTATCTACCTCGTTTAGCTCCATTAAATTCCGACCCAGCGACGTCAGCACCTTTGCCTCCTGCCTCTTATTATCGCTTGCCTCTAGTTTCCTGAGGACGTTTAACAGTATTTCATTCGATTTGGCATATTCGTTCCTGGACGTATAGATTTCGGAAATGATCCAGAGTGTGTTTAAGATATCGTATCCGTCATCTGATTCGTCAGACATAGTAAGCACTTGATTCAGTATCTGTAAAGCCTCTTCAGGCTTTCCCATATGCCAGGTTACCAGGCCGTAATTACTCCTGGCCATGGCTTCAGCATAAGTATCCTTTATCTCCACAGCTATACTTATAGCCGCTTTCTGATCACGGATAGCCTCCTCATATCGTTTTAAATTATCATAGATCGCTGCCCTGTTGATCAGTGTCCTCATTATTCCTTCCTTATCTTTTAGGTGGTGACAACTCGCAAGTATTTCATCTGAAAGCCTTAAAGCCTCCCTGGAATTACCCTTATATATATATATGTCCACCAGGTTTCTTTTAGTAGTAGCCCCCCCTTTTTCATCCCCTAGTTTCTGGTCCATATCGATAGAAAGGCGATAAAAACGTAACGCATCATCATATTTCCCTGTTTCCTGCGCTACAAGTCCCAGGTTATTAAAGCAGGCCGACATTCCCGTTTTGTCACCTGTACGGGTATAAATATCTGCCGCCTGCCGGTAACAGAACCTGGCCGAGTCGTTATTTCCCATAAAGAACCAGCATATCCCCTCGTTTTTGCTTGCAAGCGCTTCACCTTGTGAGTAGTTAATATCAACCGCAAGTTTGCTGGCCTGCCTGGCAAAACCCAGGGACTTTAAGCGGTCGGTCTTCCTGTATACTTCAGATATTTTATTCATCAGGTCAACCCTGCCTTTACCGCTTGATTTCAGCATCCTTTCAACCAGGGGGGCAGCCTCATCCTGTGCCGGAAGAAGCATTGGACTGAACAGCAATAGCAGTGCCATCAGAAGCTTGAAATGAACTATTTTCTTCATTCCAGGGATTTTAGTATTCCAGTTTCATTCTGTTTCATTTGGTAGTACGAATTATTCTGTATGAGTAAAGAGCCTATCAGTAGAGCGACAATTTCCCGGTTAGCAGCTACCCTATTCTATTGACAGATAATTCCTGATTTTATTAAAAAGTTCATCGTGTATCAGGGGTATTTCCTTTATCTGCTGAAGGGAAGTGTATTTCCCGAGAATGATCCGCTGGTCAACGATTGCCTTAGCTGTATAATAATCGAAGTAGGGATGCTTTTTCAGTTCATTAGTCCTTACCATATTGATATTGATTTTTTTTATTTCACACTGGCCCACCTCGCACCAGGCATCAATTTGATCGAGCCGTTCCTGGTCAAAACCATAAACCTCGAGCAATTGTTGTTTGCTGTAAAAACCACCTAGCAGGTTTCGGTATTTAATGATCCGCCTGGCAAACGACGGACCAATGCCATATAAGGTAAGCAGGGTGACTGAATCGGCTGTATTCAGGTCAACCGCGACTCTTTTCTTTTTCTCTTTAATTTCGGCTTTGGGTAAGGCATATTCATTTTTTTGCTCCGGAATGGAAATATAGGGTTCCAGTAACTTATATTCAGAAGCGGTAATGCAGAACATCTTTTTAACATCCTCCTTATTGTAGAATTTTCCGCCTTTTGCTTCATAATTCTTGATCATACGAATCTGCCAGTCCTTCAGTCCCAATTTACTCCATTGCTCCGCAGGCAATGCATTCGGGTTAAAAATGAAGGGAGTGATCTTATTTTCGGCAACCGACCTGTCCATCTGCTGGAAATCGAGCCGTCGGGCCAGGTTAGCTGAATCTTTGACATTACGGATGCTTTTCTCAAAAAGCTCAATTTCCTTTACATATTGAAGAAACTCTTTGCGATCGTCGGTGTGAGCCACCCGGTTAAAATACGGGAACGCCAGCACCAGGGTAATAATAGCTATCACTACCATGATGCCGCCTCGTTCGGCCCTGTTGAAATTAAAATATGCCTTAACCATATTAAACATCGATGGCCAATGTTTAAAATTATTTCAGAAAGAAATTAAAGCACTACAAGCGAAACAAGTTGCCCAGGATGAATATTACCGGCCTGATCTTTTACTGCTCCACCAGGTCCAGATAAAGTATACAGGGACTCCGACGATTACAATTATTAATCCGGAACCGGAATAATTCCATTTATAGATAAGCAGTATAAACATGATTAACAAGGCAGCGGCCATGTAGAGTACCGGTACCACGGGATACCCGAATGTCTTATAAGGCCTTTCAGTATCAGGCTGCTTACGCCTGAGTACAAAAATACCGGCAATGGTCAGTACATAAAAAATCAGCACTGCGAAAACAACATAATCAAGCAGATCGGAATACGTACCTGATAAACAAAGCAGCGAGGCCCATATAGCCTGAACTTTGAGCCCGGCCGCAGGCACTGCGTTTTTATTCAGTTTCCCGGCACTTTCGAAAAACAGTTTATCTTTTGCCATGGCATAATAGACCCTGGCACCCGAAAGTATCAAGCCATTGTTACACCCGAAAGTGGAGATTACAACGAAAGCCGCCATCATAAGTGCCGCCATGGACCCAAACAGGCCATACATGGAAGCTGATCCCAGGCGATCGTTCACCGCATGCTGAATACCTTTCTCGAAAACACCGCTTCCTTCGGCAACTCCCCGGAGAGGTAATGCATTCAGGTAAACGAAATTAGCGAGAATATAGAGGACAGTGACGAGTAAAACACCGGTAACCAGGCTTAGAGGGATATTGCGTTTTGGGTTTTTAACTTCAGCTGCCGCGAAAGTAATGTTGTTCCAGGCATCGGACGAAAACAAAGAACCTACCATGGAAACACCGATTGCGGCAATCAAAGCCCAGCCCGAAAGCGTATTACCATCCAGGGATACAGGCTCCCAGAAATAGCTCTTATTCACGGCGAGGGCTTCTGCGTTTCGTGCAAAGAACAACCCAAGGATAATAAAACCGACCAGGAGAGCTACTTTCAGGAAGGTGAAAATATTCTGCACCCATTTGCCGTTCCTTATCCCCATCAGGTTGTTCAAGGTAAGCAGCAGTATCATGGTGATTGCCAACAAATGGACGGTATTTATTTTAATCAAACCGAGGTCTAGCAAAATATTGCTTTCGGAAAACCAGGGCACCAGTACCCCGGCAAATTTGGCGAAAGCCATACCCACAGCAGCAATGGTTCCGGTTTGAATAACAGTGAAAAAAGTCCAACCGTACAGGAAGCCAGCTAAAGGATTAAAAGCCTCACGAATATAAACGTATTGCCCCCCTGCCTGTGGCATCATGGAGGCTAGTTCTCCGTAGCTCAGCGCCGCAAATATGGTCATCAGGCCAGTAATAACCCAAACGACAAGCATCCAGCCGGGTGAGCCCAGGTTTCGGGCTATATCGGCACTCACTATGAAAATTCCCGATCCTATCATAGAACCGGCCACCAAAGCAGTAGAATCAATAAACCCAAGGCTTTTTCTGAATTCTTTATTTTCTTCCATCCTCAATTTGTTTACTGAACTGCAGATGTGAAACATGAAATATCCCTTAGCATCCCCTGTTCTTTGTTAAAAAAAATAATTTTATTTGGTTCATCTTGCAATAAAAACTAATCCGCTTTTGATAAGTTTGCGTTGACCAGCGGGATTTTTGTTTCAGCTTATTTCAGCAATTCATTTCCAATCCGGCAATTCAAACAGTTTTTCACATCACAATATTTTGACTTGAGTTCGAGCAATGCCTGCGTGTCGGCCGCGGTGGAAACAGCCATACCAAGCTTTG
This sequence comes from Bacteroidota bacterium, assembly GCA_037128115.1. Lineage (GTDB taxonomy): Bacteria > Bacteroidota > Bacteroidia > Bacteroidales > UBA4417 > UBA4417. The sequence goes on along the minus strand of JBAXXB010000287.1, from coordinate 1,118 downwards.
CCCATTTTTCGATGATCGAATTCTCTTCTCCCTTCATCTTCATCAGCAGGTCGACAGCCATTTCCGCAAATTCTGTATGGCTTTTACGCCGGCCGTAGGCCAGGAGTATGGGCGCAATCAGGTTAATGATCAGAAGATCGATCGAAGCTTTGCCGAGCGTCTTCCTGCGTGCTGAGGATGACTTATCAAAGGTATAATGTGTGATCCAATATTCGGAAGCTTCGGCACTAAAAAGTTTCCTATAGGCTTCCAAATCATTAGAGTTAAACAATTCGCCGATTATGGATGCCGAATGATGCATAATAGCTGCAAACTGCGCCAGCCTGATTGTAGGGAAGTTACCTGGGTGCAGGCGCATGAACCTCCACAGGTGCGCGTCAATTGGGTTGAGCCCGAATTTCCCTTTCAGGAATCCATATTCCTTCCTCAGTTTCGCGGGATAGGTATCCGCCAAATCAGCTCCGAGCAAACCGGCCTGCCCGAATACCATGGCTTCAACCTGGAACAGATCATCCGCATGGCGGGCCAAAAACGGGTATGGCAGTGATGAGGCCAGCATTTCAAAAGCCTGGTTGTTTAGCTTAAACCCCATGTTGCGTGCAAGCAGGCGGTAAAATGTCTGTACCCAATCGTTATTATTCAGGGATAAGATATGTTCAACTTCCAAGGCTTTGCGTTCGAGGCGCTCAACTAAAATGCGGTCGAGCCATGCAGTCCGCACAAAAAGATCGCTGCCCTGAATCATACTGTAACAGGGTATCCATTGCCTGGAATTCATAAAATGCAGGTAATTCTTCCAGGAATTTTCATTGTATAACCCATCTAGTTCCAGGGTTGGTATCAAAGCGCCATCACTTCGCTGAACCTGTATATCATCGCGCCATACAACATGAAGAACGACATTGTCGTAACTCTTATCCTGATCATGCCTGTGCCGTTTCCAATCGGAGGAGAGAATATGAATTTCAATATTCCCGGCCCATATGGTGTCCCCTATCCTGATCCTGGCATTAAAAAAATCAGGACCCGCATCCGTATTATGCATCCCGGGATGCAGAACCACAACCTGTTCACCCGACCTGAGAGCAAGGTTGGTTTGATAAAGCCTGAATTGCCAT
>JBAXXB010000286.1:0-5955 GCA_037128115.1 Bacteroidota bacterium | reverse complement strand
CACCGGCTGCTGACCTGACGTGTGTAGCCATGAAAAATGGGGTTATAATAGGTAAATCAGTAACAAACACTTCCGGGCAAGCGGTAATAAGTTTTACTAATCCGGTTCAGGATCCCGGCGATGCCCAGCTTATCGTTTCAGGGTATAACTGTGTGCCTGCGAATTACAATTTTTCTTTTATCACTGTTGCTGGTCCATATGTTATTTATGCGCAAAGCCTTGTCAATGATCCTTCCGGAAACCAGAACAACTTGCCCGATTTCGGTGAAACCATACTCCTTACTAACGGGATGCGCAATGTGGGTGGCACTTCTGCATCAAATGTTATGGTTACGCTTTCCACTTCCGATCCTTACATTACTATTTCGGACAGTACAGCATTATATAGTGCCATACCTGCCGGTGATACGCTCACTATTGCCGATGCATTCACTTTTGCTGTTTCCGATACCATTCCTGACAGCCATGAAGTGCATTTTACCTTGAAGGCAGTTTCCGGATCCACCTGGTTGTCGGAGTTTTCACTTAATTGCCATGCCCCGGTCCTGGCTGCAGGAAGCCTCATTATTGATGATGTTGCAGGCGGTAATGGTAATGGCAAACTTGATCCAGGGGAAACCGCGATCCTAAAAATACCGTCCCTTAATAAAGGCAGTAGCAGTTGTTACAACACCAGCGCTTTACTCTCTACTTCCAATCCTTGGATCACTATAACATCTTCGGTCTGTCAGTTGGGAACTCTGCCGGCAGGATCTTCGGTCAATGCACAATTTGTGATCGAAGTCAGTGCCGACGCGCCCCCGGCCTCGGTAGTTGAATTACACTATTTGATTTCTTCGGGAGGTTACCATGCTTCAGCGACCTATTTCCCAACTATCAGGCTGGTGGTTGAAGATTTTGAGAGTGGTAATTTTAAGAAATTTCCATGGACATCATTCGGGCTGTATTTATGGACGATTTCCGATAACTCGCCTCTTGAAGGAGTCTATTCCAGCCGCTCAGCTGCCATTGGTGATGGCAGGCAATCAACCATGTCAATCACACTCAATGTACTTGGTAACGATAGCATTTCTTTTTACTCAAAAGTGTCGTCGGAAGTGAATAATGATAAGCTGAAGTTTTTCGTCGACCTGCAACCTGTGGACGAATGGTCCGGGATTAAACCTTGGGAACGACACAGCTATGCAGTAACTGCCGGAATCCATACATTTAAATGGGTGTATGCCAAAGATATAGCTACCTCTGCCGGCAGCGATTGTGCCTGGGTTGATTTTATAGTTTTTCCGGCATTTGTTGACTACACAGGAACCGAACAAATAGCTGCTGACCAACCAATTATGACTATTTCTCCCAACCCGGCAACAGAAAGGATTAGTGTGAAGGCCTTGCTGAAAAAGCAAAGTGACTTTGAGATAGCCGTTTATGCCAGCGAAGGTAAGTTAGCGATGTCAACCCAAGGTGTTTCCGGCAGCGACGGACAAGTATTAAAAAATCTGGATATTTCCCTGCTAAAACCCGGGTTTTATACGTGCATTCTAAAATCCGGAGAATACATCATTTCCAGGCCTTTTATCGTTAAATAATTGGAATGATCCAACAATAGGAAAGGTATGCCTCTGATCCGGGCATTTTCTGCTTTTTAAGAATCGTCAGCACAGACAACTAAATGCTTCACTGGCCAGGAGAAGCAATAAATTTAATATTTAGTCCGGCATGAAAACCATCAGGAATATATATAAATTGGATTGGAATAGAATTATTTACCATGTTCCTTCCTGGATACTTTTTGGGATTGTTGTTTGCATGTTCCCATTGAATATAAAGGCCCAGGATTTTATGCCGGCTAAGGACATGCCACCTAAATATACGCCAGATACCAGGATTGATAATATGGGATACTGGAAACGTTTAGCCGAATTGGGCCTGATACCGGTGCAGGCTGTCAAAAAGGCTCCTTCGGCTGTTCGGCTTAGCTCCAAACTTTCCGCTCCTGGTATAGCTACCTATGATTCTCCGGATATACCTGTCACCGAAACCTATTCCTTACAATCCGAAAACTCTGTTTTTGCCGATCCTGAGAATAGCATGAACCTGCTCAATTCCAATAATTCGCATCCGGCGCCTTATTCCGGCGCACAATATGGTGCTGATGCCCTGCAGAGTGCTGACGGGGGCTCAAACTGGGACGGAACCATCCAGGGTGTCGGGGGTTACAATTTTGGAGATCCGGCAACGGCTATCAGCCGCACAGGCCGCCTGTTTGTCGGCTATATCTTTTCAGGGGGTGGCCAGGGTGTTTCTTATTCTGACGACAACGGCCTTACCTGGCACAAAAGAGGAGTCGCTTCAGCTCCCACCGGATTTGGTAATATGCTGGATAAAAATCATTTATGGATTGATAACAGCCTAACCAGCCCTTATATGGGAAATTTATATGATGGATGGACCGAAATAGGTGGCGGTACAGCAAGTACAGGTCAATTGCAGGTTTCGCGATCCATGGATGGTGGGATGGCCTGGCAGATGCCTGCTATAATCAGCACGGCCGTTTCCGCTGGAAGTCATAACCAGGGCATCAACCTCAATACGGGACCCATGGGTGAAGTATACGCGGTATGGGCTATATACGATAGTTGGCCTTCGGATGAGAAAGCACTCGGCTTCGCCCGGTCTTTTAACGGCGGACAAAACTGGCAGCCCGCCAAACGAATTATTGACAATATTAAAGGCATTCGCACACAGGGTGTCAACAAACTGATGCGGGTGAATTCGTTTCCCTCGATGGCTGTGGATAATAGTAATGGTCCAGAAAAGGGGAACATTTATGTTGTATGGGCCAATAAGGGTGTACCCGGAATAAATACAGGAACCGATGTTGATGTTTACCTGATTAAATCAACAGACAAAGGAGACACCTGGAGTGCACCGGTAAAAATTAACCAGGATGCACCACTTGCGGGTAAAGAACATTTCTTCCCGTGGATTACCTGCGACCCGGATAATGGTAACCTAGCCATGGTATTTTATGATGATAGAAATGTTCACGACGACATGTGTGAAGCCTGGATTGCCATCTCTAAAAACGGGGGCGTCTCCTGGCAGGATTTCAGGGTTAGTGATGTGGCATTTACACCTTATCCCCTTACCGGGACTTCCGATAACTATTACGGAGATTACCTTGGTATTACTTCAAAGGCGGGTATGGTATACCCATGCTGGACCGACAACCGCACAGGTCAGGCTATGGGTTATGTTTCCCCTTTCAGGGTAGGGCCTCCGCCGGGTCAAGCATATATTGATTATTATACACACCGGGTCAATGATACCTTGTCCGGCAACGGCAATGCAAAAGCCGAATTCGGCGAAACTTTCGCTTTGTCTTTGACCATGCGCAATATTGGGGATCAACCGGACAGTTCTGTGAGTGTAACACTCAGTTGTAGTTCGCCTTATGTCCAGATTATCAGCAACAACCAGTATTTTGGAGATTTTGGAATAAGTGAGCGGAAAAACATACAACAGGCATTCCTGGTCAGGCTTGCGGATTCAGTTCCTGACAATGCTGAACTTGTTTTTACTCTAAGTTCTACTGATAAATCCGATAGCACTTTCCTTAGCAGTTTTATAGTCCGCCCACACGCCCCGCACCTCAGTATAGGGCCGCTGTTTGTCAGAGATCCGGAAGGCAATAATAACAATCAACCTGATCCGGGTGAATCGGTAATATTGGGAAGTGTATTAACAAACACCGGCGATTACCATGTTTCATCAGCTATCAGCAGGCTTTCCACTTCACAGGCATTTTGCCATATAAGCGATCCGGTTGTGATCAAGGGGAATATTGCTCCCGGGGAAAATGATACAATATTCTGGCACGTAGCCATTGATGCCTCTGCTCCTAAAGGAACATCTGCCGGTTTCACTGACAGCCTGAGTTATTCAGGCCAGGATATGCAAAGGCTATTTCTCAGGAAAATCGGCGTAGTGACTGAAGACTGGGAGTCAGGCAAGCTTTCGAAAATGGCCTGGAGAACTGGGGGAAAACGACCCTGGAGTATCAATAATTTTATGGTATACGAAGGAACCTATAGCCTGCGTTCGGGGTACATAAACAGCCTGGATACTTCCTATTTTTCAATTGAACTGAACCTGGTGGCCAACGACAGCATCTCCTTTTACCGCAAAATTTCATCAGAACTGGGTTTCGATTTCCTGAATTTTTATATTGATAATATGAAAGTAGGTCAATGGTCGGGAGAGAAGGACTGGGCCCGGGTTTCATTTCCTGTTCCAGCTGGCATGCATACCGTAAAATGGGAATATGCAAAAGATAACGGCTTGAACGTTGGATACGACGCAGCCTGGATTGATTTTATTGAATTTCCCGTGCAACAGCGTACCACCGCAAATGCTGGGGCTAATTCGCGAATTTGTGGAGGCAATACTTTTCAGCTGCAGGCTTCCGCTACGGATTACCAATCCTTAAATTGGACAACGACAGGTACGGGCATTTTTAATGATCCGCGCATCTTTAACCCGGTTTATTATCCCAGCCCGGCTGACAGGGAAGCAGGATCGGTTCAACTTATTATTACTCTTACAGGTTTTTCGTATGGTGAAATTGTGAGCGATACTGTTTTACTCACAATAGCTCCTAAACCAACAATTAATGCAGGTCCCGACACGTATACTTGTACCGGTGAGGTTTTTGTCCCTCCCGCATCAGCATCAAACTATATTTCAGCGCATTGGATCAGTACCGGCGATGGTGTTTTCGGTAACCCGGATACGTTGAATACAGCTTATATGCCTGGCATCAACGAAGTTCGAGCAGGTAAAGCCATGCTCATTTTGAAAATCATTTCCGAAGCCGTTTGCCCACAACTAAACGATACGCTGCTTCTTACAATTAAACCCGGGTTTACAGCAATATTAACTGGTGAAACTACAATTTGCAATGGCGATACTGCCTATCTCAAGATGAATTTCACAGGACAGGGGCCATGGAGAGTATACCTCTCCGATGGCAGTTCACTTGGGTTCCAGAAACCTGTGATGAAAATTCCTGTGACGCCTTCGCTGACGACAATTTACCAGGTTGACTCCATCTCAAATATCGCGGGATGCATGTACCGATCAACGCTGACAGCTAAAGTCAGTGTTCTGCAACTTCCCTCTATAGTGATGGATGGTCCGGCTGAAAGTTGCCCGGGCAGGCAGGTGATAATTCAGGCAAGGGCAGATAGCGCTGCAGCTTATTTGTGGGAACAGGGTGAAGTCAATACTTCATTTATAATTACCTCGATAGCAGGAAACGTTGGTGAAAATGACAGGTACAGGGTGATGGTTACCGGCAACAATGGCTGTAAAGCGTCAGATTCGCTGGAGGTAAGGATTGTAACTGAATGTACTGCAAAAAGAGCAGGAGAAATGGATGTAAATTATTATCCAAATCCCGGCGATGGAAACTTCAAAATGAATCTCTCATCAGCAACAGATGAAACTGCAGATATCCGCATCTATACCGTTGACAATAAAATGGTATATACACTTGATAAAGTGCATGTATTGGGTGTGAAAACATTAAACATTGATCTCCGCAAATTAGCTCAGGGAACCTATGTGCTGCTTGTCAGGTGCGGAAGTGGTGAGCTAAAGGATAAACTGATAATCAAGAAATAAAAAAAAACCCTGGTGTTTGGGACCAGGGCTTTATGCTTTTTTTTATGTTTAGCCAAGTAATTTTAGGCTATATTTCTGATTCTATACCAAAAGCATTGAAAATTTTATCTGCCGCCACCTGGCTGGTTCCATGGTAGGTCGCATCCATAATGTCTCCGTCGCCCCAGCCCAATTCTTTTAGCCTGGCAACGTCATCGGGGAGAATGGAATTAGAGTTATTCACAACTTTAAGCACGAACAACAAAAGAGCCAGTTCCTTTTCTTCGAGAGGTG
>JBAXXB010000285.1:0-6018 GCA_037128115.1 Bacteroidota bacterium | reverse complement strand
GTAAAAAGGCTCAAAATACAGGGCTTAGATGCCAGCAGAGAATCTACCAGGCCGATGCTGACATCGGAAATTCCAAAATTTCGTGCCGGTGCAGGAACAGTGTTATTTATTCCAATGATCAAGAGATCGTATGATTTCAGCTCGTTGTACACTTTTTCAATGGCCTTTTTGTCGGCCTGCCGCGGCAAGGTATAATGATCGACGCGGGCAAAATCATCCAAACGCTGCTGAAACATCCTGATATCGTCGTAACCTATCATCAGGGATGCAATTTTTAGAGTATCCTGGTTGTTAATCGGCAGGATATTATTGTTATTAATAAGTACTGTAATCGCGTTCCGGTAGAGTTCCAGGTTCAGATGCTCATCGTGCGGCGAATGAAGATCAGGATAAAGTTTGGTAGTATTTACAGGAGAATACCTGCTGAGGCCGGCATTATATTTACAGGCGAGTATACGTTTACAATGAAATGCCAGTTCATCCTGGGAATAGAAACCGCTGTCGATAGCCTGTTGGATGGCTGCCACCGCTTTTTCCACTGAAACAGAAAGCAGCAACACATCATTCCCTGCTTTTAAAGCCTTTAATTCAACAAGGCCAGGTGTATCATAACTGGAAACGCCCTTCATATCAAGCGCATCGGTAAATACCAGACCCTTGAAGCCCAATTTGCGACGCAACAGCGAATCTATGACCCTTGGCGAAAGGCTTGCTGGAAGGTCCCTGGTAGCATCGAGTGCAGGAATATCGAGATGCGCAACCATGATACCGTCGATCCCGGCATGTATCAGTTCTTTGAACGGGTATAGATCGAGTGAATCGATAATGCTTAAGGAATGACCAATATACGGCAAGGCGTGATGTGAATCGGTATCGGTATCACCATGGCCGGGAAAATGTTTGGCAACAGAGAATATTCCGCCTTTTTGGAGTGCTTTCATATACAGGATGGCCTTCCTGGCAACATCGTCCCTGTGTTCGCCGAAAGAGCGGATATTGATGACCGGGTTAGCAGGATTGCTGTTCAAATCAGCAACTGGGGAGAAACTGATATGAACTCCCAGTCTGCGTAACTGCGACGCAATAGTAAGGCCATATTCGGTTATTAGCTGCTCATTGTTCATGGCACCCAGGGTCATTTGTCGGGCAAATGATATTGTACTGTCGAGCCTCATTCCCAGGCCCCATTCTGCATCCATCGAAATAAGCAGCGGAGTTACAGCCAGGTGCTGGTAATAATTAGTAAGTATGGCCTGCCTGACCGGCCCTCCTTTGAAAAAGCATAATCCGCCTAAATCAAATTCCCTGATTAAATTTGTAAGCTTTAAAATTTCAACGGAATCAGCATCCGAATTAGCCCTGAGCATAAACAACTGGCCGATTCTCTGCCGGGGTGTAAGCGCCGTATAAACAGAGTCAACCCAGCGTTGTCCTTTTTCATCCGGACTTAAACCAGACTGAGCCTTACTCCCCATAGTGACGAACAATAAGGCTGCAAGGAATATGTATTTCCGGGTGTATTCTAATATGTTATATATCAAAGCTGGTTAGTTTGTTGGTTAACCGGAAAGCCTGGCTAAACCATGTTCGTTGTTGGTGCGGCAAAAAATGTTGTCAAAATTATTTTCCAAAAATATTAACAATCACGACATTCAACACAGTAATAGCATAAATTAGCTAATTATTTATAAACATCAGATGACTACTACAACTCAGATGCAATCCATTGCCACTCAGGTTCGCCGCGATATTGTACGGATGGTACACGCCGTTCAATCGGGGCATCCCGGGGGATCACTCGGATGTGCTGACTTCATGACAGCTCTTTACACTTCGGTTTTGAACCATGATCCAAAGAATTTTACGATGGACGGGCACGGACAGGACCTGTTTTTCCTGTCGAACGGGCACCTTTCGGCAGTCTGGTACAGTTTACTGGCACGGACAGGGTATTTTCCCGTTAGTGAACTGGCTACTTTCAGGCGGCTAAATACACGTTTGCAGGGTCACCCCACTCCTGCCGAAAATCTTCCGGGTGTCCGCATTGCATCGGGTTCCCTTGGCCAGGGCTTATCGGTGGCCATTGGTTCGGCATTGTCCAAACGCCTGAACCAGGATCCGAATTTTGTATATACGCTTCATGGCGATGGCGAATTGCAGGAAGGTCAGATTTGGGAAGCCGCCATGTTCGCTGCAGGGCGCAAGGTGGACAACATAATTGCAACCATCGATTATAACGGCAAACAAATCGACGGGCCTGTTGACCTGGTAATGCCGCTAGGAAACCTCAGAGCAAAATGGGAAGCCTTCGGTTGGCAGGTACTGGAGATGGATGGTCACAATTTTGAGGAAATTCTCTCCGTGATGGCAAAAGCGAAAGAACTTTGCGGTCACGAAAAACCCGTCGTAATACTGATGCACACCCATATGGGACAAGGTGTTGATTTTATGGTTGATAAACACCAATGGCACGGATCGCCTCCCAGTGATAAAGACCTGGAATCGGCTTTGTCGCAGTTACCGGAAACGCTGGGTGATTATTAGGATAAGTATCATAAAAGACTAGAAGTTGCGTTAGCATAGTCAGAAGCGGAAGTTGGATGTCGGTTGTCCAATGTCATGGGCTCATTTGAACTTTCCCGGAAAACCTTTTACAACGTCTCTCACTCAACTAAAAGCCTTGTTAATGAGTTCCTTCTCCCCTTCCTCATTTCCTACCCGTCTAAAACCCAAAAATAAAACTTTGAAAATTATAAACCTCTATAAGTACAGGATTATACCAATAGTGATCGTAATGTTAATGGCGTATGCCGGAGTTGCTCAAAATCAGCCTCCTGCCACTAAAAAGACGACTCCGGTTACCCGTATCCTGTTTATTTTCGATGCATCTCAAAGTATGCTCGGCCGATGGCAGAGTGATACAAAATTCAACATTGCCAAACGAATTATCTCCGAGATGCTCGATAGCGTCGCCAACCTGAAAAATACTGAATTTGCTCTCCGTGTCTACGGGCATCAGCATCAATTCCCGCCACAGGTTTGCACCGACACACGCCTCGAAGTACCTTTTGCCCCGGGTAATACTGTTAAAATCAAGAGCCGGCTGCGGACAATTAATGCCAGAGGCACAACCCCAATTGCCTATTCACTTGAACAGTCTGCCAAGGATTTTCCACCCTGTGCCAATTGCCGCAATATCGTGGTATTAATTACCGATGGCATGGAGGAATGCAGCGGTGATCCCTGCGCTGTATCAAAAATGTTGCAGAAAAACGGTATAGTTCTCAAGCCTTTTATTATTGGGATTGGGCAGGATTTTAACCTGGCCTTCAATTGCGTCGGCACTTATTTTGATGCCACCAACGAAAAAGACTTTCAGAAAGCGCTGAATGTGGTCATTTCACAGGCACTTAACTCGACGACTATGCAGGTAAACCTCCTGGATGAATCGGGAAGACCTACCGAAACCGATGCAGGAATGACTTTTACCGATCTTTATTCAGGTAAAGTAATGTATAATTTCGTTCACACCATGAACAACCGTGGACTGCCGGATACGCTGTTCGTTGACCCGCTTATTACATATCGAGTTGATATTCATACACTTCCCCCGGTCAGTATTGATACCCTACGAATCACACCCGGCAAACATACTGTAGTTGCAGTTAATGCTCCACAGGGCTACCTCTTGCTAAAAATGGCCGGTTCCAGCAATGCGGCCAAAAATTTACAGTGTATTATCAGGAAAAGCGGAACTGCCCAGACCCTGAACGTGCAGAATTTCGGGGAGACGGAGAAATACATCACTGGAAAATATGATATGGAAGCGCTCTCATTACCCCGTATTGTACTGAAAGACATCGATATAAGTCAAAGTCATACCACCACCATCGAAATTCCCGAACCGGGTATTGCTGTTTTCAAAAAAACATTTAACGGGTACGGCACCTTGCTGCTGAACGACAAAAACAAGCTGACACGCATTTATGAACTCAGTGAAAACCTTACCCTCGAAACCCTGTATCTTCAACCCGGAAGTTACCGCATAGTTTTTCGTCCCAAAAGTTCCCGTTCAACCCTATACACGGTGGAGCAGAGTTTTGTTATAGAATCAGGGAAAACGACTGACGTACAACTTTATAAATAAAACACAGCCAACAGCTTAAAAATCACTTGACAAATCAGTTCTTATGACTCATTATACCTCTACCGAACAAAAAGATACCCGCTCAGGTTTTGGAGCTGCTTTATTACAACTCGGACGCACTAATCCGAATGTTGTGGCTCTGTGCGCCGATCTGACCGGTTCGTTGAAAATGGATGCCTTTGCCAAAGAGTTTCCTGAACGATTCTTCCAGTGTGGCATAGCCGAAGCAAATATGATAGGCGTTGCTGCGGGCCTGGCTTTAGGGGGAAAGATCCCGTTTACAGGGACATTCGCAAATTTCAGCACGGCAAGAGTATATGATCAGATCAGGCAGTCGGTTGCATATTCGGACACAAACGTCAAAATTTGCGCTTCCCATGCCGGCATTACCCTCGGGGAAGACGGCGCTACACACCAGACCATGGAAGACCTGGGCATGATGAAGATGTTACCCAACCTGACCGTGATAAATCCTTGTGATTACAACCAGACCTACGCAGCAACCATGGCTATTGCTGATTTCGTCGGTCCGGTCTACCTGCGGTTCGGCAGGCCCAAAGTCCCGAATTTTATGCCAGCTGACCAGCCATTTGAAATTGGCAAAGCCATCCTTCTGAGCCCTGGAAAAGATGTTACTATCATCGCTACCGGGCATTTGGTCTGGCCAGCCTTGCAAGCCTGTCTTGCCTTGTTAGAAAAAGGCATAGAGGCCGAAGTTATAAATATACATACGATTAAACCTTTGGATGCACAGGCTGTCATACAATCGGTTAAAAAGACAGGATGTGTTGTAACTGCGGAGGAACACCTGATGAACGGGGGCCTGGGAGATAGTATCGCCCAGTTGTTGGCGCTTCATTTGCCTGCCCCACTTGAAATGGTAGCTGTGGATGATAAATTTGGTGAAAGTGCCACACCCGAGGAACTGATGATAAAATACGGGCTTGATGTTCCGCATATTATTTCAGCCGCGCTCAAAGCAGTTAGTCGAAAACGCTAACATCACAAATTGAATATCATAATCTCAGAAATCAGTAAGAACTAAGCTTGTCTCGCTGATTGAGGGATGTAATCTCCGGATTTTTGACCCCAAGGCAATTCAATTTACCAAATTTTGCTTGCTAAAAATGCCGGAATATACTGATAATGAACTTATTGAATTATTTCGTGATGCAAACAAAAAGCATTACGCGTTTAATCTGTTGGTACGTAAATACCAGGAACGGGTATATTTTTTCGTCCGCCGGATGGTAATTGACCACGACGATGCCGACGACGTAGTCCAGGATATTTTCATCAAGGTTTGGAAAAACCTTGAAACTTTCAGGGAAGACTCTAAATTGTTTACTTGGATTTACCGGATAGCGATAAACGAATCACTCAGTTTCCTGAAATCGAAGCGTATCCGCTCGTTTCTATCCCTTTCCTCACCCGAAGCATTAATGATCAGGGCCTTACAGGATGACCCATATTTCGACGGGCCTGAAATTCAGCGGCGGCTAAGGGAGGCCATAGTCCGCCTGCCCAAAAAGCAACAGCTTGTATTCAATATGCGTTATTATGAGGAACTGGATTATAAAGAAATGTCTGAAATATTAGGCACCTCGGTAGGAGCATTAAAAGCATCTTACCATTTTGCGGTAAAAAAAATTGAAGATTTTGTAACCCGAGATTAAACTTTATCCTGAAGAAACCGTCATACGGATGTCATGAAAATGAAACACTACATTACAGGAAAAAATGATCAAAATGAAGATCAGTCTCCATTTCTGGAAAAACTCAGGCTGGAGACCCGTGGAACCAGGGTTCCTGCTGGTTATTTTGATTCACTAGGCCCTCGTATAGTAGATAAGATAAAAAAACAGGATAAC
>JBAXXB010000284.1:0-6080 GCA_037128115.1 Bacteroidota bacterium | reverse complement strand
GAACCTTTGAACTCTTCGAACCTTTGAACTCTTCGAACCTTTGAACTCTTCGAACTCTTTGAACTCTCCGAACCGTTGACCCTTCTGAACCCCTGTAAGCTCAGCATTAATCCCTTGAAACCATTAAACACGCCAATCCTCGGCTAATATCACATTCTCCCCTAAATACTTGCCAAACACCCCTTTTTACCCGATATTATAATGTTTATGAAAAAAAGTTGTAAAAATTTGATGCACATGCATTTTCGTATCATTTTTTTTGTAATTTTGCGCTCCATTTTAACGGAAAAATTAACCTAATTGTTGAAAATGTACGCGATAGTAGATATAGCCGGACAGCAATTTAAAGTTGCAAAAGACCAGAAGTTTTATGTGAACCGCCTGAAAGGTGAAGCAGGTTCGATAGTTGAATTCAGCGAAGTATTGCTCCTGGACAACGAAGGTACTGTAACCATCGGCACCCCTTTAGTAGAAGGCGCCAAGGTATCAGCCACCATAGTTGCACACCTTCGTGCTGACAAGGTGAAGATCTTCAAGAAAAAACGCCGTAAAGGATACCAGAAAGAAAGCGGTCACCGCCAGAATCTGACACAGGTAAAGATTGAAGCAATAAACGCATAATTTTAAGTGTAACTCATAATATTCAAAAGATATGGCTCACAAAAAAGGTGCCGGTAGTTCACAAAACGGACGCGAATCACATTCCAAACGTCTCGGTGTGAAAATCTATGGCGGACAATTCGCCCAGGCCGGTAATATCATCATCAGGCAGCGTGGCACAGTTCACAACCCAGGTCTCAATGTAGGACTTGGAAAAGACCATACCATCTTCGCATTATGCGACGGAATGGTTCAGTTCAAAAAACGTGCGAACGACAAATCCTACGTTTCGGTTCATCCTATTCAGGGCGAATAAGCGCATTGGCAGTATTTACTGCTTCTCAACACACTTAATATTAAGTCTCCTGATCGAACACGTCAGGAGATTTTTTATTTTTGCAGGTGGAAAAATCTGATTCATCTATATATGGTGCTGATTTTGAAAATTAAATGAAATATCTTGTGCTGAGTGCACAGTGCATTGTGCTCAGTATCATCAATTCCCAGCTAATCCTTTGGAAACATGAATCTGATCATCCAAATGCTATACACTAACCACTAAGCACTAAGCACTAAGCACTATCAAAAAATATATAGCTAAAAATCCAAACAAATGCTCGAATTATCCTTTTTGCGTGAAAATGTTGAACTTGTAATTGAACGCCTCGCCATTAAGCGTGTGGATGCACGCGAAACAATTAAGAAAATCCTTGAAGCCGACATCAACCGGCGTGAGGCACAGAAACTGCTCGACGACAACCTGGCTGAGTCGAACCAGATCGCACGCGAAGTAGGCAATCTTTTTAAAGAAGGCCGGCAAACTGAAGCCAACGAACTAAAAGCCCGTTCAGCCGACCTCAAAGTTGCAGCCCGCGACCTTAGTGAAAAGCTTGATGCATTACAGAAGGAACAAAACGACCTGCTCGTTACACTTCCTAACCTTCCGCATCCCGGGACTCCACCGGGATACTTGGCGGAACACAATGTTACAATATACAGCGAAGGCGAAATTCCCGAACTCGGCGAAGATGCCGTACCACACTGGGAACTGACTTCGAAATACGATATTATTGATTTTGAACTGGGTGTAAAATTAACCGGTGCCGGTTTCCCTGTTTACAAAGGGCAAGGTGCAAGGTTACAACGCGCTTTGATCAATTTCTTTGTGAACGAAGGCGTTGCCGCCGGCTACCTCGAAATACAACCCCCTTTGATGGTTAACGAAGCTTCGGCATATGCAACGGGCCAGTTACCGGACAAGGACAGCCAGATGTATCATGCTGACCTGGATAATTTTTACCTCATTCCGACTGCTGAGGTTCCTGTGACTAATATCTATCGGGATTTGTTACTGAAAGAAACTGATTTCCCCATTAAAAATGTAGCCTATTCGCAATGCTTCCGCCGCGAGGCAGGTTCGTACGGCAAGGATGTAAGAGGATTGAACCGCCTGCACCAGTTTGATAAAGTGGAAATTGTCCAGATTCAGCACCCGGATCATTCGTACGCCGCACTGGAAGATATGCGCGAACATGTCGCCGGACTGGTGCGTAAACTGGAATTACCTTTCAGGGTACTCAGGCTGTGTGGCGGGGATATGAGTTTCACCTCGGCTCTCACCTATGATTTTGAAGTTTTTTCAGCCGCACAGAAACGTTGGCTCGAAGTAAGTTCTGTCTCCAACTTTGAATCGTTCCAGGCCAATCGTATGAAACTCAGGTTTAGAGACAGCAATGGTAAAACCCGGCTGGCGCATACCCTGAACGGAAGTGCCCTGGCCTTGCCACGTATTGTTGCCGCCCTGCTCGAGAACAACCAGACCCCGGAAGGAATCAGGATACCGAAAGCACTTGTACCTTATACGGGATTTGAGTGGATCAAATAAATAACGGATGCCATATGGCAGCAACTGTTATAATTTATCCGGTTTTACTTTCCCCTTGCCCCCGTCCCTAATCGAACATACATGAAACTAAAATTCCTCTTCCTGCTGCTTGCATCGAGCCTGCTTATCGCAGTTTGCCCCATGAAGCTATTTGCACAACAATCGGAGGAACAACTAGGTGCCCAGTATTTCAACAACAGGGAATTCGACAAGGCCCTTGCCACTTTCGAGACTCTATACAGCCGCAATCCCAGCCAGTTTAATTACATGTATTATATCAATACTTTATTTGAACTGAAGGAATACGATAAGGCAGAAAAAGCGATCAAAAAACAAGTGAAAATGAACCCTGACGATCCTCGTTTCCAGGTTGATATGGGTTATCTTAACATTATGCAGGGTGACATTTCGAAAGGCAGGAAGATTTATGAGAATTGCCTGAAAGACCTGAAAGCGGATAAAGGACAGGTGTATAACCTGACTAATGCATTCGGTTCGAGACGGGAAACGGATTATATGATCAAGACCTACCTGAAGGGGCGGGAACTGCTCAAAGACCCTTCAGCCTTTGCTTTTGAACTGGCCTACACCTACGAATCCCTGGGCAGCACCGAACTGATGATTGGTGAATACCTCAGGCTGTTAGCTGCCAACCCGCAACAAATGGGTATGGTTCAAAACAGGCTGCAGGCCTGGCTGAGCGATGATGTCTACAACTCGAAAAACGAAAACTACCAGGCCATTCTACTGAAAAAATCGCAGGAAAACCCTGACGAAGTGCTCTATAACGAATTATTGCTCTGGCACTCTATCCAGCAAAAAGATTTCCCTTTTGCACTTGTACAGGCGAAGGCACTCGATCGAAGGTACGGGGAGAACGGGCAACGGATTTTTGACCTTGCAGCCCTGTGTGTAAGCAACGAGAACTTTGATGCTGCCATTGACGGGTACAAGTATGTTATCAAGAAAAATGCCAGCAGCGATCTGGTGATGCGAAGCCGTATCGAAATGATCAACACCGAGTTCAGGCAGTATAAAAGTTCGTATTCGCAGGACAAGAAGCAGCTCCTGGTCATGAAACAGGAGTACACTTCCTTGCTTGACGAACTGGGAAGAACAAGCTTTACCATTCCGTTAATTCTGAATCTGGCTCATTTACAGGCTTTTTACCTGGGCGAAACCGACGAATCCATAACCCTGCTTTTACAGGCCATTGCTATTCCCAATGTGCGCCTCGATGACCAGGCCCAATGCAAACTGGAACTGGCCGACATTTACCTGTTTTCGGACGAGCAATGGGAAGCCACCTTATTGTATTCACAGGTGGAAAAAACCTTCAAAAATGAACCGCTGGGGCATGAAGCCAAGTTCCGTAATGCCAAACTTTCGTTTTATATAGGCGAATTTGACTGGGCAAAAGGGCAGCTCGATATTCTGAAGGCGGCTACCTCGAAACTGATTGCAAATGATGCGCTGGAACTCTCGTTGCTGATCAGTGATAACATTGAAGAGGACAGCATAACAATCCCGTTGGCCATGTATGCCAAAGCTGACCTGCTCGAATTCCGTAACCGAGACAACGATGCACTGGCCGTTCTGGATTCGGTGATAGCTGCATACCCTTCTCATTCAATCATTGATAATGTATTATTTAAAAAGGCGGAGATTAGTGCCAAGAACGGGAAATTTGAAGAGGCTGCTACTTATTATGCATCAATCATCGAGAAATACCCCTTCGACCTGCTTGCCGATGATGCCATGTTTAACCTTGCCGGCTTATACGAAAACCAGCTGAACAACAAAAGCAAGGCCATGGAATTGTACGAAAAAATCCTGACGCAATACCCGGGCAGCCTTTACGTGGTTGACGCCCGCAAACATTTCAGGGCACTCAGGAACGACCCTGTAAACTAAAACTACTTTCCCTCCACACTCTATCTCACATCCCTGGCCCTTTTTCTCCCGACTCCCTGTACCCTAAACCCTAACGCTTAACCCCCAAACCCCTCCCCTTGTACGAAGTAAGAGCAAAAAAACACCTTGGTCAACATTTTCTGAAAGACGAAAACATTGCTGCCAGGATAGCCGGAAGCCTTTCCGCATCAGCAAAACAGGTACTTGAGGTAGGACCGGGAACCGGGGTACTGACCAAATATTTACTGAAACAGGACTTTGATAAATTTGTCGCGGTCGAAATCGACAGGGAATCTGCGGCATACCTGCGATTAAATTATCCCCAGCTGGGAGAGGGCCTGATTGAAGCCGACTTCCTGAAGATGGACATGTCGACCCTGTTTGACGGGCAATTTTCAGTAATCGGCAATTTCCCCTACAACATTTCAAGCCAGATTTTTTTCCGTGTACTTGAACATCACGACCAGGTATACGAAGCAGTAGGAATGCTTCAGCGGGAAGTCGCTGTTCGCATAGCGGCACCTCCCGGCAAGAAAGATTATGGCATTCTGAGTGTTTTACTCCAGGCCTGGTACGATATAGAATACCTGTTTACAGTCGATGCATCGGTTTTCGTTCCCCCACCAAAAGTTCAGTCGGCTGTCATCCGCTTACAAAGAAATCAGACCAAAGAACTGGGCTGTGACGAGAAATTATTCCTGCAGGTGATTAAAACCGCGTTCAACCAGCGCAGGAAGACCCTTCATAATGCTCTGAAACCCATGGGTGATTATAATGGTGAGTTTACCGGCAAACGTGCTGAGCAGTTGTCAGTCGCACAGTTTGTAGAACTGACTAATCATATGCAGCAGGTCCTGGAAAGCAATAAGCCTGCGCTTTAAAATCAGTGTAATAACTTAGGAGCGCCACCATTGTTGTATCTGATTCATAAACTGGCACTTACGGCCTATTCCGTAACAAGAAAACCTTATAACTGTTATAATTTTCCGAATCCAGGAAGATCAGTCAAGGTTATCAGCATCATTTTCAAGAATTTGAAAGGGGGACATTTAGCCTATTTAGCACTTAAAACCTTGGGCATTCTCCCTACTCAAGGTACTCTAAGTACTCCAGGCACTCTAAGTACTCCAGGCACTTCAAATACTCCAGGCACTTCCCAAAAGCAAATCTTCATAGGGCGAATACTTAGCCTAAATTGATCTTACATATTTTCATTTCGGTTTTTAAAGTTTATTTTTGCCTAAATTCTCTTACTGATGCAATTACAAACGCTTACAGCATATTTACGACATACGGTTGAAACCGCCCCGGATCAGGGCATTTATTATGTGCATGATAACGGGTCCATTGAAAAACAGACCTACGATGAACTACTCAGGGAAGCCTTAGCACTGGCCTGCGGTTTCATGAACGACGGGAAACTACCGGGAGAAAAAGTGATCATTGCCACCCTTACCAACAGGCAGACCATTACCTCCTTATGGGGATGTTTCCTGGCAGGTCTGGTGCCGACCATATTAACAACCCCGCTTTCGCTGAACGATAAAAGCCAGGCAGCGGAAAAGATGCTGAATGTTTACGAGAATCTGGATCATCCTATCATTATTATATCCAAGCCATTTGCCTCGAACGGCATGCTTCCCGAATCGGATTTCAGGCTTTTCGATCAACTGACCAGGGC
>JBAXXB010000283.1:0-6137 GCA_037128115.1 Bacteroidota bacterium | reverse complement strand
CCTTGGTATTACGTCCCGCAAATACGTGAAGCAATATTACGTCTTCCGCTTCGGAACGGCCGAAGATGTGCCTGTTGGAATCGCCTATGGCCTGGTGGGAGGCTACCAATTGAAAAACAGCGATCGCTGGTACCTGGGATTGCAACATTCGTGGGGCAATTTCTTTCCCTGGGGATATTTTGGAAGCAGGTTCGAATACGGGACTTTTTTCAATTCCTCGAGAGCCTCGCAGGCTGTACTTTCGGCCAGCATAAACTATTTCTCCGGATTGTTTTCAATAGGCAACTGGAAATTCAGGCAGTTTGCCAAGCCGGAACTCACGGTCGGGATTAACAGGGCTTCTTACGACCGCTTAAGTCTGAACGACGGGTATGGGCTGAATGGCTTCAACAGCGATGTGCTTTCAGGAACCCGGCGTTTCGTGTTTGTGATTCAGACACAGTCGTACGCCCCCTGGAACGTACTCGGGTTCAGATTTGGACCTTACCTGAACCTTTCATTCGGTATGCTGGGGACCGAAAAGTCGGGATTCAGCCACAGCCGTGTATACCCCCAGTTAGGAATGGGCGTTTTAATAAAAAATGATTACCTCATTATCAGGTATTTCCAGTTATCCTTTGCGTTTTACCCTGCTATTCCCGGTGACGGGAATAATGTATTTAAGGCTAATCCATTCAGAACCAGCGATTTTGGCTTCCCTGATTTTATTATAGGCAAACCGGATATTATTGAATTCCGATGAAAAAAACTGTTCCGGGACCAAACCCGGCTTCTTGATAATAACACGACGGCTACAGTGAAATATCTCTATATCCAGCTAAGTTCACGCCTATTTGAAACGGGAATATCTTCAGCACGATCTATTAACAAAATGTACTTTATGCCAGCAATATTCCGGAAATGCTATATTATCCTTCTGTTAATCCTATCATCTGCCAGCTATGCACAAATCGGTAATGCTTTCGTTACTGCGCCCTTGCCGCCGGTTAAAACGGTAAATAATAAAGCAGGATCTTGCACTAAAACAAGGCATTGCAAGCCCCGCCTGGCCACACGCTTGCCTGAAACCCTGAAGGAAACTTCTGGACTGGTATTTTTCAACGGGCAACTCTGGACTATAAACGATAGCGGAAACCCGCCGGCGATTTATCAGGTAGACACCACTACAGGTTTCGTTTTGCGTACGGTTATGGTCAGCAATGCGGTGAATACGGATTGGGAAAGCATTACACAGCACGATTCGAATATATTTATAGGAGATTTTGGGAACAATTATGGCAACCGGACGGACCTACGTATCCTGAAAATCTCCAAAGCAAAACTTCTCAACCCGGAAATCCATTCCTTAGAAGCCGGTTACATCCGTTTTGCCTATGCTGATCAGTCTTCCTTTTCACAGGAATTAAACAGCAACAATTTCGATTGTGAAGCTTTTGTTTATTGTAATGACTCGCTCCACCTGCTCAGCAAGGACTGGACAGACCTGCAAACCAGGCACTATGTATTGCCTGCAGACACCGGGAACTTTATTGCAAAATATGTTGGGCAATTTAACGCAAACGGGCTTATTACGGATGCGGCTATCAGCAAAAACGGGAATATCGTTTTGCTTGGATATAAAAAAATGTGCTGGAAATTTTATAGCTGTTTTGCCTGGCTGCTCTCAGACTACCAGGGAGGTGAATTTTTCAGTGGTAACAGGAGCAGGATTAAGTTAGGGTCAGCCTTTCACCTGGGGCAAACGGAAGGAGTGGCGCTAAAGAAAAATGGGCAGTTGTGGATTTCAGCGGAGAGCATACTGTCAGGAATCCTGTACCACCCTACAAAATTATTCCGGCTTACACTAAAAGGATGTTTCTGATTATCTGTAAGTTAGTTTTTACCTGTTACATACGGGAATTCTTTTGGCTCGTTTTGGATAAACAAACTGAGCAGTGCATTTTTTTTTAACTTTACAGCCCTGCAATGATCAGCATGAATTTTTACGATAGCAGGCCTCAAAAAAATCCTCCAACGAAAGTGTCTTTATGAAAAAAATCTTCTTCGCCCTTTGTCTGCTTGCTGCAGGATGCAGCTCTACTTCAGTTATGAACAGCTGGAAAGCACCTAACGCAACCTATTCGCCCGGGGAATTTAAAAAAGTGATAGTGGTTGCATTTGCCAAGGATGAAAAGAGCCGTAAAACTGCCGAAGATCAAATCGTATCCTACAACAAAACATTCCATGCCTCCTACCCATTATTCACTTCAAAACAGGTGATGGAAGATTCTGTTAAAGTAAAAAATATGCTGAAGGCTGAAGGGTATGATGCAGTGCTTATTATGAAGCTGATTACGACCAAAGCGAACAGTAAATTTGTAAACGCAGGCGTCAACCAATCGTATACGCAGAATGGCATATTCTATTACCAGGACTATGTAAAAGGGGGAGGTTATGCAACCGATATGGATTATATAGTTTCTACGGGTTTCTATTCACTTAAACAAGATAAATTGCTATGGTCGGGAGTTACATCCTCAACCAATCCTAAAAAGATTGACCGCCTGGTAAGAGCGGTTTCGAAGGAAGTGGCAGCTAAAATGAGGGAAGATAAGTTTATTCCAGGGAAATAAACAGACCGGGGCAAAATCGCTTTTATCGGTTAGTAAAACAACCTTCTTCCGTTACTTAATCTGGAAGAATGGATTAACTGTTGGGGTAGGACCGGCTGAGCGCAGGGGAAGCCTGATCAACTTAGGTACTTTTTAAGTATAAAATTCAGGACCCATTCCGGAGCAATATTCAGCCAAATTTATGCAGGTAGCGGCAAATAAATAGGTTTATCCGTACCTTGCCATTAAATAAATTTGTTCCTAAACAAGCGCACCTATGCGACACCCTTTGTTTATCCTCATTCCGGCTTTTTTCCTGGGCTTACATGCAAACGCACAACAGGCCAGGCAGGCCGATTCAGTGAATTTTTATGGCAGATTGCTGGCCCAGATGGCTGCCTACGACCAAACCGTCGAGATGCAAAACAATGGTTCGCGCATTGGCATCAATCTGCAGCGAACCAGCCTCAAAGGGTTTAGAGCCGAAGGACGCATTGAGCTGGGTATCAACCTTTTGAAAAACAACACTTCTTTTAACCGTGGATTAGCCACTGCGGATAACCCCTCCGCTTTCCTTACCGAAACGGTAAAGCCTGTAACGACCAGGCTTGGATACATAGGACTGAGCAGCGATACTTGGGGTACCCTGCGTTTCGGTAAACAGTGGGGCGTATATTACGATGTGGGTTCATGGACCGACAATTTCAATGTCTTTGGGAGCCTGGCATCGGGATCTTTTAATAAAGGCACCGACGGAGGAAGCGAGGGAACCGGCAGGGCCGAGAGTGCCATTACCTACCACAACACTTTTCACCGTTTTACAATAGGACTGCAAGGCCAGACGCCCGGGCAAACCTACAACTTCGGGGGAAGCCTGGTGTACAACCTTCCATGCAGGGTTTCACTTGGAGCAGCGTACAATTATTACCAAATTCCGGAGAATATCCGGCAAGCCGTACTTAATTCAAAAAAAGCCGCCAATTCGGCAGTGGTTTCGTTCAGGTATGCTGCCGGCTCAAACTATATAGCAGTACTCTATGCCTACAATGAATCGGAAGACGAGTTTCCAAACGACACTACCATAATCGGATTTGCTGCCAATGGCATCGAATTATACGCTCACCACTATTTTACCCCTAAATTTATGGTCCTGGGCGGGTTCAATTACCTGAAACCTTCGGGTAAATTTAATTTATTGCCATCGGATTTCAGGATTTTATCTATCCCTGTAGGAGCTGCCTATGCCATCCTTCCTGATTTGATTTGTTATTCCGAATTCGAGTTCAACAAAAACATTTCGGTAAAAGGAGTCAAAGGTACTAACGTGTATTGCCTCGGGTTCAGGTACAACTTCAGTTTCGGGAGGAGTGGGTTTAAAATTTAACAAATTTCAATCCATCGTCTGGCAACTGCTTTCCGACTTGCACACTATCGGCCAATATTAGTAGGATTACCGAAGGAACAGGTAAAATCCTGAAGGTGAATAAATTCCGGAAAAAGTAATAGTACTGGGTTCGAGAAATCTACCATCGATACGGGCACTAAAACTGATATCCAACTTTTAATCCTGATTATTATGATATACAATCAATGGTACGTTGTACTCGACTCAAAAGAGCTTAACAAGCACAAGCCCCTGAGGCTGAAACGGTTTAATGAAGACCTGGCTTTATGGCGCGGCGAAAACGGGGATGTTTGCTGTATCGCTGATAAATGCTGTCACCGGGGAGTTTCCCTGACCTGTGGCAAAACCATAGGGGGTGACCTGGAATGCCCTTTTCACGGGTTTCTTTATGATAAATCGGGGAAAGTTATACTCATCCCGGCCAACGGCAAAAACAAAGCGGTACCCGAAACCATGAAAGTAAAGTCATACAAAGCATTCGAAGCCTATGGCCTGATATGGCTGTGGTGGGGCGATGACGACAAAGTAACTGCAAAGCCTTTCTTTTTTAGCGAACTGGAACATTTTTCGTACTCAAGTTTCAAGGACCACTGGAATGTACATTACAGCAGGGCCATCGAAAACCAGCTTGATGTGGTGCATCTTCCTTTCGTTCACAAAACCACTATAGGGCGTGGCGGGAAAACACTGGTTAATGGGCCGGTGGTGATACGCGAAAACGAAATGATAACATTTTACGTAAACAATGTGAAAGATGACGGTAAAACCATTGCTTTAAAACCTGAAGAGATTAACGGTTACGAAAAGCTCTTTCACCTGCAGTTTCACTATCCCAATATCTGGCAGAACTTTATTTCGGATAAGATACGGGCTTTTGCCGCCTTTGTGCCTGTAGACGATGAAAATACCATCGTCTATATCCGCTATTACCAGCGACTGGTTACTTTCCCGGTCCTGAAATCACTCTTCAATTATGTCGGTAAACTATCGAGCATACTGATTTTACGCCAGGACAAAAGAGTAGTAATTACTCAGTTGCCTAAGAAAAGCATGCAGAAAATGGATGAGCGCCTTATCATGGGCGATAAACCCATTATAGAGTACCGCAGGCACAGGCAGGAACTGATAGATGGCAGCCTGGCTGGTTTGGCTCAGGAGTAAGGGAAACATGATATCCCGAATATCCTTTATCCCTGTGTAGGACAAATATGCGGGGGCCAGTGCAAACGAATAATTGATAATTTTACATCCTGATAAAACCGTATTTCATGAAAAGATACCCTATTCTGTTCCTGGCACTGCTACTGTGCATCTTAGGCTTTGGCCAGCAAAATGTGAGTTTCGACCAGTATTTCACCCGGCAAACCATGCGTGTGGATTACTTTCATTCGGGAACATCTACCCAGGAACATTTTTCCCCTGACCGTATCCTCAACGACGGTCCCTGGGCCGGCAGTGAAACCATGTTACTGGATGGCCTGAACCGGGGTCTTTACTTTTTCACTGTAACCGACACATTAACAAATACTTTGCTATACAGCAGGGGCTTTGCCAGTGTTTTCGGCGAATGGCAGAGCATTCCCGAAGCAGAAACAAATTGGGGGACATACCCAGAGTCGATCCGGATTCCATGGCCAAAAGTACCTGTCAGGCTTACTATCGAAAAACGCGATGCAAAAAATATTTTTGCACCCATGTGGAGCATAGTTATAGATCCAAAGTCCAGAACCGTGAACCCGGCAGTTTTACATAGTCCTTATAAAACCTTCGCTTATATCGAAAACGGAAAAACCAGTAACCACGTCGATATTGTCATTCTTGGCGATGGCTACACGGAAGCCGAGATGCCGAAATTTCAAAAGGACGTGGCTACTCTCGCTGATGAACTATTTACCGTTGAGCCGTTTAAATCACACAAGAGCGATTTTAATGTGCGGGCGGTCGAAACTCCTTCGGCCACAAGCGGTGTCAACAAACCTCATCCCGGGGTTTTTAACCGTACCCCGCTTTCGATGTCATACGGGGCATTTGATTCGGAAAGGTATGCCCTTTCGTACGACAACCGTACCCTGCGCGATGTGGCTGCGAGCGTGCCCTACGATTATATGTTCATCCTTATCAATGAGCGGACCTATGGAGGG
>JBAXXB010000282.1:0-6145 GCA_037128115.1 Bacteroidota bacterium | reverse complement strand
CGGGCTCATTTACGGGTTTTTGTATCGATTTGAGGGATATCAAAACCGGGACCTCTATACAAGTGGATAAGCCACAAGTAATCAGGCTTTTCGAAAACCTGCTCAACGGGAATATAGATTCAGTAAGTGAACTCAACCAAACGATATTTCCTGTCACACATACGCAATATAAAAGGGGAATCTGATTTTAATATATAAAACAGGGTATTCTTTCTGAAAAGGCATCACAACTTACCACAAGCTACAAAATGCAAATTACGACTAAAACATGTTTTCATAAAACCCTCACCATTCAGGCCAATTTCAGTAATTTTACCCCAAATTCAATTCCCAAAACACGCCTGATCTTATGAAAGAGCTTTCGATATACCACCGTTTGTTTGTATTGCCTTGCGTACTTCTCTTATTCCTTGTTCAGCCTGCACATGCGCAAACGGTAACCTTAAAACTGGTAGAAACCAGCGATGTCCATGGTTCCCTTTTCCCCTGGGATTTTATAAACGATAAACCCGCTTCCACTTCACTGGCACAGCTTTACACCTATATTGAAGAACAAAGAGCCGATAAAAGCCAATCTGTTATCCTTGTCGACAACGGCGATATACTGCAGGGGCAGCCTTTAGTGTACTATTATAATTTTGAAAAAACCGGGGTGGAGCATATATGCGCCAGTGTAATGAATTACATGAAATACGATGCGGCAACCATCGGGAATCATGATATAGAGCCGGGACACCCGGTTTACGATAAGATTGTGAAGGAATTCAACTTCCCCTGGATGGCCGCCAATGCGGTTGACACCAGAACTTCGGAACCCTACTTCAAACCTTATTCCATATTGAACCGTAACGGGGTGAAGATAGCAGTTCTCGGTCTTATTACTCCTGGTATACCGATGTGGCTTCCCGAGAATATATGGAGCGGCATCGATTTCCAGGATATGGTGGAGAGCGCAAAAAAATGGGTGAAGATCATACAGGAAAAAGAACATCCCGATGTATTGGCGGGGCTTTTCCATGCAGGAGTGGAAGCTGATTACGAGGGACAAACCGCCTCCATGCCACGCAACGAGAATGCGGCTCAACTTGTTGCCGAACAGGTACCGGGTTTTGATGTGGTATTTGTTGGCCACGATCATCACGGCTGGAACTATACCGTGAAGGATGCAAACGGGAACAAGGTTTTAATACTCGGCACACTGAACGCTGCACGAACGGCGACCGAAGCGACTCTTGTTTTAAACAAAGACATAGTGACCGGTAATTGGCAGAAAGAAATCACGGGGAAAGTTATCCCCATCGAAAACTATAAACCCGACAGTGCTTTTATGACAGAATTTGAACCTGTTATCAAAAGCATTAAAGCCTATGTGGCTAAACCCATTGGCGAATTTACCGAAACTATATCGTCGCACGAATCCTTCTTCGGCGACTCCCCTTTCATCGATCTGATTCAGCAGGTACAACTTGAACTTACCCATGCCGATGTTTCGTTTGCCTCCCTGCTTTCGTTTAATGCCGAAATTAAAAAAGGCCCGGTTTATGTACGCGATATGTTCAACCTGTATAAGTTCGAAAACCTGCTGTATACCATGAAACTGAGCGGGCAGGAAATAAAGGATTACCTCGAGTATTCCTATGCCCAGTGGTTTAACCTGATGAAAAGCGCTGACGATGACCTGCTGAGTTTTAAACTCGACGCACATGGAAATTATATCATGGCACATGGAACACCGCAACTGTCGGCAGCGTATTATAATTTCACTTCCGCCTCAGGAATTAACTATACCGTGGATGTAAGCAAACCCTCAGGGCAAAAGATACATATCACTACCATGACCGATGGTAAAGCCTTCGATTTAACCAAAACCTATACCGTCGCCATCAATTCGTACCAGGGTAACGGGGGCGGTGGACTTTTGACACAGGGTGCCGGAATAGCGAAAAACGAAATATACGCCAGGATCATCACTTCTACACCTAAGGATCTTCGCTATTACCTGATGAAATGGATTGAAGAAAAAAAAACCGTTTCACCAAAGTCCTTCGGCAACTGGAGCGTTATCCCCGGTGAATGGTGGCAGAAGGGGAAAGAAAAAGATACACAGCTGATGTTTAAATAATTTTTTCGGACAAGGCATGCTGGAATTTTGTGTTCCTACCAAACCAATTATTGCAGGATTTATTGACAGTTATATTCTACAAATTAGCACACTAATCTCTCTGTTTTGTATAGTGTAAAACGCTACTTTTGACCTTGGTAAAAAGGATAAAAACTTCGGCCCCAATGAAACATCGCATTATTGAAAACATTCAGAATCCCGGGGATCTCGAGAAATTATACCGGGAAAACAAGCCTGAATTCACTAAAGCTTTTACGGAGATTTCGGGAGATTATGATTCCGACCTGGCCAGGTTCTGGAAAATTCGCCTCGCGCCTGAAACGGAGAATGATTTCAGCGGGTTTGTAAAGCTGGATTTATGGGTTGTAATTGCATTGTCACTGTTTTCCGGCTTGTTGGTCAAACTTCCCGAAATATTCCATCAAATTCAACTGGAAGATTTCTATATCAGGGATTTGACCCTTATCGTATTCAACGGGATCATTCTTTTTACCTTATGGCAGAATAAGATTTTTACTAAAAAGAGTATCCTGGTTTATGGAGCCATCCTTTTAATACTGGCACTCTTTGTCAATCTTTTACCCTACCAGAAGAGTGATTCAATCAATCTTGCATTTATTCATGCACCCTTATTCCTATGGTGTATTTTTGGCTTGTCCTTTGTATCTTTCGATTATAAAAATACCGGCAAACGCATCGAATTCATACGGTTTAACGGGGAATTACTGATTATGACAGGCCTGATCCTGATAGCCGGCGGCATGCTTACTGCAATTACACTGGGATTATTTTCGGTGATAAAAATGAATATCGAAAAATTCTACCTTGAATATGTTGTTTTAATAGGCGCTGTTGCATCACCTATAGTTTCCTTCTACCTGGTACGGCTGTATCCGAATATTACAAGCAAAATTGCTCCCGTAATTGCAAGGGTCTTCACTCCATTAGTCTTGCTAACACTTGCAGTGTATGTAGTTTCATTGGTATTCTCAGGGAGCAAAATACTGGAGGACAGGGATTTGTTAATAGTATTTAACATCATGCTCCTGGCGGTGATGGCAATCATTGTATTTTCCGTTTCCGAATTCGACAAATCCAAAGAAAGGAACATTAATGTTTTAATCTTATTCATACTGGCAGTATTAGCAATAGTAATAAATTCAATTGCCCTGGTTGCTATCATTTCGAGAGTCCTGAATGGATTAACACCCAACAGGACGGTTGTACTGGTTTCGAATATCCTGGTTTTTATAAACCTGATCCTGATTACAAAGAATTTATACAGCTCGTATTTCAGGCACGATCCTCTGGATTCAGTCGAAAGTACAGTTGCCAGGTACCTGACTATCTATTTTGCCTGGACTAGCATTGTGATATTTGTTTTGCCATTTGCCTTTGGATTTAAATAAGTAAAAAGCCCTGCCGGTAATGAAAAATAGAATGGCAGATAAAGAACCTATCCCATAAATGAATATTAAAATGAGGCGTCTCATTATTTTCCTTATCCTGGCATGGCCTGGTTTTCTTTTTAGCCAGGATGCCATTTCGGTATTTGATAATCATACCGGGCTTAAAGAAGGTGTTTACACCTCGCTTCCGGAAATCATGGAAAACAGTCCGAAGTATTATAACTGCCAGTTTGAGTCTAAAATAAATTTCTGGTTTGGTAAAACATCGGAATATTATGTTGACACTTCAGGAATCCGGCATGAATTTAAGGATAGTATTCTCATGGTCGTTGAGGATGGCGATAAGTATGTGAAATACAAAAACGGTTTTTGCCGCTTAATACGCACCGGGGCAATTTCGACCTTTATGATCGATAATACTATCGTTTATTCCAATGGCTACCAGAATACACAAACCAGCTTATTGTTCTGGGATGTGCTCACAGGCAAAATGGGTAAACTTACCATCACTTCCATGGATGAAATTTTTAAACGCGACAACTATATCTATTCTGTTTATTCGGGTTTGTCGGGATCAGAAAAAAAACAGGCCCTTTTCTCTTATGTATTACAGTATAACGAGCACAATCCCATATACTTACATATTGAATAATCTGGCTAGTAAAAAAGAGACAAGTTGTGCTGACAGCCCCATAAGCAGGACAAATAAACCAACAATTTTCACAAGCCGTGCAATTGGTGGTCATTGATCAAATATAATATAAATTCACAAATAATTGATTTTAAACCTTTAACCATCTTCATTATGAATAAAAAATGTAGAGTTTTAATTTACACTTTTGTTTTTGCGTTATTATTGACAGTTACATTTAGTTGTAAGAAAGGCAAAGAAATCCAGGTGCCAACCTTGACAACAACGGCAATGCGTGACATAACCAATACATGCGCGACCAGCGGAGGCAGTATAACTTCTGATGGTGGTAGCTCTATAATTGCAAGAGGCACATGCTGGGGAACCAGCCAGGAGCCAACTATTGATAACGATAAAACAATCGATGGAAAGGGAATGGGGATCTTTAAAAGCAATTTAACAGGATTAACTCCCGGCACAACGTATTATGCCAGGGCCTTCGCTATAAATAGTGCAGGAACAGGTTATGGCATTTCTGTTCCTTTTATAACAAAGCTTCAAACACCGGTGTTGGTAACAACTGCGATAAGCGATACAACTTATACGACTGCCACAAGTGGAGGGAATGTAACTTCCGATGGAGGCAGTTCAGTCATAGCACGAGGTATTTGCTGGGGTGAAAGTCCAGACCCAACTATAGAGAACAATAAAACATCGGATGGTGTGGGTGTTGGAAGTTTTGCCAGCACAATTGCCGGGTTAAGTCCGAACAAGATTTTTTACGCAAGGGCTTATGCAACAAATAGCATAGGTACAGCCTATGGGAACGGGATTTCTTTCAAAACAAAAAGTACTGTAACCGACATAAATGGCAATGTGTATAATGTTGTTATGATAGGCACACAAATATGGATGACACAAAACCTGAAAGCATCGAAATACAACGACGGCAATAACATACCCAATGTAACCGATAATATAGTTTGGTCATTATTAACAGCACCTGGCTCCTGCACATATAATAATACCACTAATTCCGATTCAATAAACAAATATGGCAGGTTATACAATTGGTATGCTGTAAATACCGGGAAACTCAGTCCTTCAGGCTGGCATATACCTACCGATGCAGAGTGGTCAGCCTTAGGGAATTACCTTATCGTAAACGGTTATAATTATGATGGTTCAACCTCAGGTAATAAATATGCTAAAGCCTTAGCCTCGGATAAAGGCTGGAATTTTTCATCTAATACGGGTGTCCCCGGAAATACGGATTATTCTGCCAAAAGAAATGCAACTGGATTTACAGCTGTGCCAGCAGGAGTCCGTGATGCTAATCAAAATGCATTTGGCAGCATTGGTTATTATGGAATCTGGTGGAGTTCATCTGAGGATGATTATTCCTTTGCCTGGGACCGGGGTGTCGACAATAGCCTTACCAGTTTAGGGCGCGGCAGTGTTAACAAGAGTCATGGTTATTCAGTCCGCTGTATTAAGGATTAATTTATTGCAAGAAAACTTATAGAAAAACCAAGGATACGCTAGTAAATTGCTAAAAACGGCAAATGAAGTATATTTTTGAGCAAATATACCCCTATTGGGCTAGGAATTATTATACATACCTGAATAAATACAATTTCAGGGCTGTTTTGCTTAATCGTAATGAAATAAACACAGTGCTATTTTTAATACTACAAATACAGGCGGAAGGTATAGCCAATAAAACAATGGAATCTGTCAAATATGCAGCTACATATATACCGTAACAAGATGAAAAACATTAAATTTATCCTGCTTCTGATTATAGTTTTTATGATTGTTAGCAAGCCGTTCGCTCAAACCATACTGGTGTCGGGCAATATTAATTCCAACACAAGCTGGAGCGCTGATACCGTTAAAATAACCGGGGATATAAGCGTGTTACAGGGTATAACGCTTAGCATTGAACCCGGCACTTACATTGAATCTCAAGGTTATTACAGG
>JBAXXB010000281.1:0-6206 GCA_037128115.1 Bacteroidota bacterium | reverse complement strand
CTGGTAAGGAAACTCCAGGGAGTGCGGGCCACGCCAAGGATGACGGAAGAAGAAAAAGCCGCCCTGCCCGAAGGCGAAAAGGTGCCTAAGGAAATATCTTCCTCCCAGCTGAGTTTCGACAACCGCCTCGACAACCTCGATAAACTGATCCAACTCCTGGGCAGCATACCCGTATACGCACCCAACGAACGCGAACTGCAGCTGCCTGCCCTTACAGCCCTGTACGACGGGCTGGTCGCAAAAAATACGGATGTTGTCGCCGCCACAGTACCCCTGTACAATGCCCGTATCACCCGCAACCAGGTGCTGTATGCCCCGGGTACCGGGCTGGTCGATACTGCTGCCGATGTTAAATCCTACGTAAAGTCAGTGTTCGGCGCAGTCAGTTCGCAGTTTAAGCAGGTCTCAATCCTGAAATTCAGATCGGAGCCATCCTGAATGTCCTGAGATTTAAAGCGGTTAAAACTGTGTCTTACCCCCTGCCTGTTAGCTAAATACAAAATGCTGATATTTATGGATAAGCAGCTTCAGGAATAAAGCTGGCACCTGCCAAAGTTGAACGGGCACCTGCCAAAGTAAAACGGGCGTCCGCCTAAATAAAACGAGCACCTGTCTAAGTAAAACGGGCGTCCGCCAAAGTAAAACGGGCATCCGCCAAAGTAAAACGGGCGTCCGCCAAAGTAAAACGAGCGTCCGCCAAAGTAAATCCAGCGCCTGCAAAAATATACATAGTAACCAAGGAAATTATGCGGGTAGCTGGAATTAATAAAACGAATTGCTTCGGGATCAATACTTTAAAAAAATAATGCTATGAAAACAGCTAAACTATTTGTGGCTCTGCTGGTGATTGTAACTGTCGGCCATAGTTGCGACTTATTGGACGACAAGAAGGATACTCCCTGCGGCACTGAAATAGATATCAAGAACCATAATCCTGATACCTATGACATACTGCTGGATACCATAGGTGGCATATTGACCTATTCCCTGAGGAGTGATTCAGCATATATGTATTACACCTGGTACGATGAAAATCTTTGCGGTGACTCGGAACCCCGGCTTACATGGAGGGCGAGTGTGAAGGATTCACTTAGTAATACGGGGCGGGTCTATTTCCAGGCTGACTGGTATATTCTGTTTCAATACAAAATGAGGGCGATAAATCCCATAACTACCCATGTAGGAAGTTACAACATTTATACCTACGAGAGTGAATATACGGTGGGTCTTGCGCAGATGTATTCGGGAGAGGAGGGCCTGATGTACTCCACCATGTACTTTGCTTTCAAGTCTTTTGGCAGCAAGGCCAGGGATTTTGCTTACTTTAAAAGGCAGTTGGTAACTGCAACAATTTCTATTGAGTATTATCCGTACCAATAAGCCATCTTTGTTGGATGCTTTACGACTTAGCCCATTATGCCCTGATTGTCGCCCAGGCATCTCCTGTTTTCGCGGCAAAATATCACTGGTCTTTAAAAAATGAATCCCGCGAGGGTGGTTCGGAATAGGGGGAAACAAAAAAAACGCTATATATCAATGATATACAGCGTTTCGATTCCCTTTGAGGTGGTGTCAAGAACTCGAACGGGAAAGGCTGGATAGAGAGGAAAAACAAAAAATAGAAAGAGAAAAAAGGGCAAAAAAACATGAAAAAGACATGCAGGAAGCGGAAAGGAATAGGAGATTGATATACGTTGCAGAAATGGGTATTATTGGGTTAATTCCCTACGTGGTGGAAAAATTCAGTAATAAACCCGAAATGCCGGGAGATTCATCAGCCACTGTAACTGCAGATCAAGAGGCAACAGCCAGCATGGAAATTATGCCACCTTTTCCTGGTACAGGTACTGCTGAAACTCAATAAACAGGTCTTTTACCTTCGATAAATCACCGAGCATGGCTCCGGCATCTTCGAATGACTGGTATTTGTTGGTAAGCAGTATAGGCAACTTCTCCTGGTCGAGTTCTTCTACCCCGGTTTCTATGTATTTGCTCAATACAAATTCAATAAACTCCTTCTGTTTGTCGTTGAGCAATGCAAAAATGGTTGCCCTGGCAGCAGCTACCCTGCTTTCCCGGGTAATGGGCTTGAAATTACTGTTAAACACATATTCCAGTACGTCGAATAAATCGCTTTTCTCCGCATCAATAAGCTGTTGGAGGTCATTTAGCTCCCCTTTGCCAAAGCCTGCTTCGGCTAATTTATCCAGGAAGGTTTTCCGTGTCAGCGGATTGCTCCAAATGGTGCGTAACTCCTCTTCGCTTTTGAAAAACTCAGGCAACGCACCAAACAAATTATGCAAAAACTCCTCTGCCGAAATAGGTGTTCCGTCGGCACTCCAGAATGAGGTGGACATCATGTGCTGAATTTCACACTCCTTTCCATCACGAAGCTTAATTTTCACTTTCTTTTTACAGATACAAGGACGCTGACCGCAAACATAACAGGGCTCGGGTGGTTCCTTAATGCACATACAGGGAATCTGCCCGCAATAGGGGCAAGGTTTGGGTGGTGTTTTTTCGCAAATACAGGGTAATTGACCGCATACTGCGCATGGATCTTCAACCGGTGGCTCTCCGTCCCACTCAGGGTCCAGGAAACGCTGCCAGGCATCCACAAAATCATAAATGGTAAAGAACTCCTTCCCGTCGAACAAACGGGTCCCTCGGCCAATAATCTGCTTAAATTCGATTATCTGCCTTACCGGGCGTAGCAACACAATATTCCGGATATTCCGGGCATCAACACCGGTAGAAAGCTTTTGCGATGTAGTCAGAATGGTAGGAATCGTTTTTTCGTTGTCCTGGAACTCGCGCAAAAACTGTTCACCTATCTCACCATCATTGGCGGTGACGCGGACACAGTAATTCGGGTCCTTGCTTTTCTTGTATTGGTTCACCAGGTCGCGGATGGCAGCGGCATGGTCCTGCGAAGCACAGAAGATGATGGCCTTTTCTTTTTGATTGGCCTCATCCATATAGATTTGCACACGCTTCGCTTCCCGCTCCTTTATTTCGATGATGCGGTTAAAATCGGGTTCGGTGTAGAGCCTTCCTTCTTCTATTTCGCCTTCAATGATCTGGTCGTCGCTGGTGTAAATATAATCGTCGAGGGTAGTCTTTATCCTTTTCACCTTAAAAGGCGTCAGGAAGCCGTCGTTTATGCCTTCTTTGAGCGAATAGATGTAAACAGGTTCCCCGAAATACCGGTAGGTATCAATATTGTCCTGGCGCTTTGGCGTGGCAGTTAATCCAAGCTGAACGGCAGGAGTAAAATACTCCAGGATTCCCCGCCAGTTGCTTTCATCGTTTGCGCCTCCTCTGTGGCATTCGTCTATAACAATGAAATCAAAATAATCGGCAGGATATTGGCCAAAATACGCCTGTGGTTTCCCTGATTCATCCACGCCTGACATAAAAGTCTGGAAAATGGTGAAGAATATGCTGCCATTGGTTGGCACGTTGCCTGATTTACGGATTTCATTGGGCTTAATCCGTACCAGGGCATCTTCGGGAAAGGCGGAAAAGGCATTGTAAGCCTGGTCGGCAAGTATGTTCCTGTCGGCTAAAAACAAGATACGCGGCCTGCGGCTCCCCTCACGCTTTAAATTCCAGCGGCTTTGAAACAGTTTCCAGGCAATCTGAAAGGCAATGGCTGTTTTTCCGGTTCCGGTGGCCATGGTTAATAGAATCCTTTGCTTATTGTTGGCAATGGCTTCGAGTGTATTGTTAATGGCTATTTCCTGGTAAAACCTCAATTTCCAGGTTCCGCTGCGGTCCTCGAATGGAACGGAGCTGAATTTTTCTCTCCATTCGTTCTGAATGGCAAATGTTTTATTCCAAAGTTCTTCGGGAGTAAGAAAAGTATCAACCAGGCCTTCGGTGCCGGTTTTCATGCAGATGCTGTATATTTCTCTGCCGTTGCAGGAATACGTAGTTTCGATTTCTAATTTTCCGGCATATTGTTTGGCTTGTGCCACACCCTCGCCGACGCCTTGCATCTCGCCTTTAGCCTCAATTACAGCCAGTTTGATGCCTTTATACACCAAAATATAATCGGCAGTCAGTTTCTTAGCCCTTATTCCGCCAGTCTGTATCCGACCTGCCGTAATATTATATTCACGAAATATTTTTGAACCTTCAACCACACCCCAGCCACAAGCCTTTAGCTTAGGGTCAATAAGTTCGGCACGGGTTTCGGCTTCGTTCATAAGGAGTTTTATTTGTAATCAAAACTGAATCAAGAACTATAAAAGAGGCTTATGTGTTAGTTATCAATAAGATATATACATTTTGTGATGCAATTTAGTCTAATGAATCAAAACAAGATCAAGAAACTGCTTTTTTTATCCAAGTTAGCATGTAATCACCACGTTGTTGCCCTGGCTGCATTCAAAACATTCAATTGTTACTATTTATTAAACTAACTACCAGTTTTACCATTGTATCTTTCTCTTCAGCTTTGCTTTCGGCAATCATGATGGTTATAGCTACCAGTGCATTGTCGCCAATTATTTTGCTACCATCACGTTTATAAAGTGCATCATTCATATCTAAAAAATAGGCGAACAATCCAGCAGCAATGCGCTTATTACCATCCGTAAATGAATGGTTTTTGACTATAAAATAAAGCAGATTTGCTGCTTTTTCTTCAATTCCGGGATATACGTCATTACCATTTACAGTTTGATAAATGCTATACAACGAACTCCGGAAAGAATCATCTTTTTCGCGTCCAAACAAAGTAGTCGTATTTTCGATGGCCTGCCATTCGGTAATAAGTTTTTTGGCTTCAATGTGCGTTAGCTCCTTTACTTCTTTGCTTATAGTTTCGGAATCAGGTAGTTGATTGTGATCATATCTATCTAGAATTTCGAGTGCATAGGCGTACTGCTGTAATATTTTTAAAATACCCTGTGCTTCGGTTGCTGAAATTTCATCCAGTTCGGCTGTATGTGCAGCTATTTGAATTGTATTGAACAACTGACGATATTTGTCTGCAATATGAGCAGAATCCGATGTTTTACGTGTGTTTTCAATCAAGTACTTTTTCAGTATGTTAGTAGCCCATATTCTGAAATTAGTACCATTCTTTGATTTTACCCTATAACCAACTGATATAATAACATCAAGATTAAATCGCTCTATATCTCTCTTTATTTCCCTATCACCTTCTTGTTGAACTGTTGCAAATTTTGCAACAGTTGAATCTCTATCTAATTCACCTTCTTTAAAAACATTGCCAATATGCCTCGAAATAACAGATTTATCCCTATCAAAAAGTGTTACCAGATCATTAAGAGATAGCCATACTGTTTCATTAGCAAGGTTAACCACTATATCTGATTTGCCATCATTAGAAATGTACCTTACTACTTGATTTTCCGTATCCATATTGATTACGATGTTTTCAATTCCCCGTTAAACGCCTTTTGCAACACACTTTTTTTAAGCTCCTCCAAATCTACAATTTTTTGCTGGTAAATGGCTTCTAATTTTATGGTTTCGGCTGAAAGGGCATCGAGTTTGGCGACGATGGTTTGTTGTTCCTTTAAGGTCATTTTCGGCAGAACAAAGTTTCTCAAGGCAGTTAATGAAACCGTTTTTTGTGCAGTTCCAGTTGCTGTATCATTTGCTTGAAAAATTGCTTGTGGTGATAAAATCCAATAATACAACCATCGACTAAATACGTTTACTTTTGGTCTGATTAAACCAATATGTCGTTGAAAACAAAATTCAAAATCATTTTCAATTAAAACAGGAATGCCATAAGAACCAGTGACAGTGTATAAAACATCGCCTTTCTTCGGTTTTCTGTTTTCTTTTAATTTGGCAAAATATTCTCTTGGAACTTTGAATGTATCTGAGAAATCAATTTGATGGTTTTGCTTATTGATATTTGAAATAGTAATAAACGGAAAACCTTCTTCTGATTTTGGTGGTGGCATATGGTCACCATCTATAATGTCTTTTGCCAACTCTGATAATTTCACATTTTCCCAATTCCCATTCTCAAACACCCCCTGCAAATAACTCTCAAACAACTCTTTAGCATTTTTAAGATTTTGTTCGGCATTAGCTTTTGCAGTGGCTATGGCGGCAAATGCTTTATCTAAAATGGAGACGATGCGGTGTTGCTCGGGGAGTGGGGGGAGCGGAATTTCAATGGCTTTATATTCATCAAATTTCAAATTTCTTATACCAGT
>JBAXXB010000280.1:0-6229 GCA_037128115.1 Bacteroidota bacterium | reverse complement strand
CCTCTTTGTATCCAAGTGTAACATACCCATAGCCATGGCAGCTATCGCAATTATGATAACCGATGCGGCATAGGTTCTGCTAATTTCAAGTCGATGTTTCATGACAAAGGATTTGGCTTCAAAGTTAAAGACAATTAGTATACATAGGACTTACAGAGCGATAGTATTGCCCTCAAAAGTGCTTTATGTAAATGATGACCGGTTATGGAATGCCTGGACCTGAGAAACAAAGATCAGTAAAGGGAAAATCCTGTGAATTAAGAGATGGAGAGACAGTTCCAAAACAAGAACTTACTCTGTTCACGGTATATGCATCATTTTACCCTATTTAAATTTACTGTTTTCGGCGCTCCTTTTCCAATCCCGTTTCTCTTTACCTTACGAAAACCTTATTGTAAAGCCAGAATTTGTGAATTCGCCCGTTTTTAGAGGACTTTAAAATATTTTGCTTGCTTTGCAATAAATTTTAGTATACATTTGTTACTAGTTTAACCAATAAAATTCTTAGCCATGGGAAAGTCAAAAGATAAAGAAAATAAAGAGGTTAAAAAGCCTGCCGTCAAATCATTGAAAGAAAAAAGACTCGAAAAGAAAGAGAAGAAGGCTGGTAAAGTTTGATTCTCCTATATTGTTAAACCTTCATTACTACTTGCGCCGGGGCTAATCTCTCCCCGGTTTTTTTTTGTCACCTGGCTCCAAAGGGGTTTGCCGCCAGGACTAGTTAGTGCCTGTATATAAATCGAGTGTTTATCGGGCACAAAGAATATGGAGCAAGGATTACTCATAAATATCAGGATTAAAAGTAGTTTGCGAATTAATTGCGCCAGGGTAACAATTTGAAATCTTTGAAAAGATCAGATAATCAACTTATTATATATTCATCAAAAATCACCGACTGACGTTTTCTGTTATAAATCAAAAAGTAAACCACGTAAAAGATTGAATCTGATTAACTTTGCCAGCCATGAGGATACGCCATTTTACCATACCTGTATTTATCCCCGAAGAAGCATGCCCCAACCGCTGTGTATTCTGTAACCAGCATCGCATCGCCGGGGCCGAGTGCGCCCCGTCGATAGATGAAGTAATTGCCAAGGTGGATGCACACCTGGAAACCATTCCCGACGGGAGTGAACTGGAGATTGGTTTTTTCGGTGGCAATTTTACCGGCATCCCTGTTGAAGGCCAAAGAGCTTACCTTGAAGCAGTTCAGCCTTATATTTCGGCCGGGAGGGTAAGTAGTATCCGCATTTCGACCCGCCCCGATTATATTAACAAGGATAGTCTTGCTATGTTAAGACAATACCATGTTACCAGCATTGAACTGGGGGCCCAGTCGCTCGACAACGAAGTACTAAAAACAGCAGGCCGGGGTCACACTGAAGCACAGGTGCTTGAGGCATCAGTTATGATCCGGGAGGCAGGATTCAAACTAGGGTTACAAATGATGATAGGCCTTCCTGGGGACACTGCCGAAAAATCCCTTCGTACGGCAATGGAAATCATTCGTTTGGGGGCCGAATGCACAAGGATATATCCTACTCTTGTAATTAAAAACACAGAACTGGAGCAGCTTTTTCATGAAGGCAGATACCAGCCGCTAAGCCTGGAAGAAGCTGTGAAACAGGTAGCTGAAATTGTGCCCTATTTCATTTCGGCCGGGGTTAAGATATTGCGTATAGGCCTTCATCCTTCCGAAGGATTACTCGATAATACCAGCCTGGTAGCCGGACCTTTTCACGTGGCATTCGGCGAGATGGTTTTCTCAGAGATATGGAGGCGGATTCTCCTGAAGCTGGATTATGAAAATCCGAAACGGAACCTGCTAACCCTCACCGTATCACAAGGCATGAAAAATGCCGCCATTGGTCACAAGGCCATGAACAAAGCAATGCTGCTGCAGGATTTCAGGAAGGTGATATTCGACGAAAGTGCCGACTTAAAAGGACTAGAATACCATGCTCATACTGCATGATGCTAAAATGCCTGCCAGGGCTATAGAAAAACTGGGCGAATACGGTGATACCATAGGGTTTGCCACAGTCGGCATCACCTATGAAGCCATTTCGGGTCACACTGACATATTTTTCTGTCCTACCCCTTCGGGTTTGATTGTTGCGCCTAACCTGCCCGAAGAATTTTTCGGTTTACTTCAGGAGCATTCCATCCCATTTTCAACCGGTTATTTGCCGGTGGGCACCATTTATCCTGCTTCGGCGACATATAATACCCTGGTCGCGGGGAAATTTATCATTGGTAATCCCGCAATCCACGATAAAAGTATTGTTAAGCTAAACGAAGACCTGAATATCATCCCGGTTCGGCAAGGATATGTCAGGTGTAACCTGCTGCCTTTACCCGGCGACAGGTTTATAACTTCCGACCGGGGTATAGAGAAATCACTTATGAAGCATAACCTGGAAGTGCTGTTTGTGGATTCTTCCTGTATTAAACTCGAAGGTTTCAGGCATGGATTTTTTGGTGGTGCCTGGGGTTTGCTTGGAAATACCTTATTCCTTTGCGGAAGCCTGGAATATTTCAGCGAAAAGGACGCAATTAAGGGTTTCCTGGCTAAAAGTGGAGCCAGGTTGGTTGAGTTGTACGACGGGCCTCCGTTGGATGTGGGGACAATTCTAATATTAGCTGATTGACAGGCTATTAACAATATTTTATAACAGGTCCCTTTTAAGGAAGACGAAACAGAATATCAGCCTTGAACAAACTAGGTTTAATTATAAACACCAGGCATAGAAAACAATTTTCAAAACACTGTCAGCCAATAATAGTCATTCTCGACTCTGCTTTTTCGTGAAACGCGCCTCCTTTTTTCGTTATTTTGCATAATCAATCCCCTCCCTGAACTTTGATTCCTCACGATACCATATCCCAGATTTTTGATGCCGCCCGTGTGGAGGAGGTAGTGGCCGATTTTGTGGCACTCAAGAGGCGCGGGGCTAACTTTACAGGCTTGTGCCCTTTTCACAACGAACGTACCCCCTCGTTCCATGTTTCGCCTGCTAAAGGGATTTACAAGTGTTTTGGGTGTGGCAAGGCAGGCAACTCGGTAAATTTCGTGATGGAACACGAAAAATTCACTTATCCCGAAGCCTTACGGTACCTCGCAAAAAAATACCATATCGATATACAGGAGGAAGCCGAATCGGCCGAACAGGTAGCCGAGAAATCCGCCCGTGAAGGGCTGATGGCCATCACCGATTTCGCCGCCAAATTCTTTGCCGACCAGTTATTCAATACCGACGAAGGGCTTTCCGTGGGGCTTTCCTACTTTCACGGGCGCAGTTTCAGCGACGACACTATACGCGAATTTCAACTCGGGTACAGCCCGGAAGAATGGGATTCATTAAGCAAAACCGCGCTTAAAAACGGCTACAGTGCCGAAATGCTGGAAAAATCAGGCTTGAGCATCAACAAGGACGGGCGACTTTATGACCGTTTCCGCGGCAGGGTGATGTTCCCTATCCATAGCCAGGCAGGTCGGGTAATAGGATTTGGCGGGCGTATCATGACATCTGATAAAACCCGGCCCAAATACGTCAACTCACCCGAAAGCGAAATTTATAATAAGAGCAAGGTCCTCTACGGTATATCTTTTGCCAAGCACTCCATAGCAGCCAACGACATGTGTTTCCTGGTGGAAGGATACACAGATGTAATTTCGATGTACCGGGCAGGGGTACAAAACGTGGTTTCCTCCTCGGGCACTTCGCTCACCGCCGACCAGATCAGGCTGATAAAACGCTACACGCCAAACATAACGATACTATACGACGGCGACCCTGCCGGGATCAAGGCCTCTTTCCGGGGTATCGACATGATACTCGAACAGGGCATGAACGTAAAAGTGGTTCTTTTCCCCGATGGCGAGGACCCCGATTCGTTTGCCCGCACGCGCCGTGGTGCCGAGGTGCAGGAGTTTATACAGCAGAATGCCAAGGATTTTATCCATTTCAAGATCGACCTGCTTCTAAGCGAAACCGGCCGCGACCCGCTGAAAAGAGTCGCCGTACTCAAAGACTTTATAGAGAGTATTTCGCTTATCCCCGACCAGTTGACCCGACTGGCCTATGTTAAGGAAAGCGCCGACCGCATGCAGATGGACGAAACTGCCATCCTGAACGAACTCAACAAGCTGCTGCGGAAAAAATTTACCCAGAAGCCGGGTGCTCCTGCACCTGATTCTGATGAACTCGATAATCTTTTTGCCCCTGAACAGGCACCCCAGCAGGAATCATTCGATGCCCTCAGTACGGAAGAAATTGAAAGGGAAATCATCAGGCAGTTATTGCTTTTCGGTGACATTGAAATAGAAACCAATTACCCCGACCCCGAAAGCGGTGAGCCGGTGAAGAATAAAGTTAAAGCGGCCAGTTTTATTATCAATGATATCTCGGCCGATGAACTTGATTTCAGCAACCCGAAGTACCAGCAGATTTTCAACACCTGCGTAAACGAACTGAAAAACAACCCGGATATCGATTACCGGAAACTCACCAACCACCCTGACAATGCTATTTCAGGACCCGTTATCGACCTGATAGCCACCAAGTATACCTTCAGCCCCAACTGGGAAAAGCGTAAAATCCGCCTGCTACAGGAACATGAGGTGCTCGATTTCCTGATCCCCAATTCCATATTATCGTTTAAGTCGAAGCGCGTCAGGCAGATCCTGAAAGAACTGCTCGAAAAGATAAAGAATGCTGAATCGGACGCCGTTTCAGAAGACCTGCAGAAACAGTTTATGAATGCCAAACGCATTGCTAACCTGATTGATAGCGGGCAGTTGGGAAGGACGATTGTTTAACTATTTCTTTTCAACACAATTTCCCTGTACTTTTTACTGTTCCAGCTATTTATCATCATCCGGAAAGCATCGTATTTTTCAACCGGCACATAGGTTTTCAGAATCACCAGCTTACGAGCAATATGCAACTGGTTTCCTTCGACCGTAACAGAACATTCTATACTACCAAATTCGTTGTTCATATTGAGAGTTGCCACTGGTGAAATCATTGATATTCCTTCGGGCATGGTTATAAAAATATCGTAGGATTCAATGATTGGGAAAGGTATTTCGAGTGGCTCGGTGCGTGAGCTGACAAGTTCGGTCATATGCCAGCTATCGGAGCCCATGGGCATGGAAGGGAGTTTTAAAAACACATGACCAGCCTTTACATTGGTATATGAACCTGAAGAAGCCTTGAAATTAAAGGAAGCCAGGTCGATATCAGTTTTACCTTTTACTATTTCGGTGATCTTGCCATTACCCAATCCACCCGACAGCATTACCGATGTAAAAGAGCTGTCTTTCTGCACTTTAAACCATGGATTCAGCCTACCCCCGAGCTCCAAGCCCAGGTTACCCTTCAAATTAAGATTTGTATCCAGTTCCATGTTTCCCGAGAGTGACAGGATATTCTTTGGTTCAGCAATCACTTCCGAAGTTTGGATTTTTCCCGGGACAAGAGAAATGATCCTTTTCCCTGCCAGCATATACCGGAGGTCCTGCATATCGGGCTGAACAGGTGACAGGAAAATGGGTTCCATCCCCTGAATGCTTGCCTTCACAAGGCAGCGCTCGAATAAGGCCGGGCTGGCCACTTTTTTGCTGTAATACCTTTCGGCAAGCACGGCAACAGCTTCGGCCTGTATGCCCTGAGAGCGTAACATGGCGGTGAGCAGAATCGCCTTTTCGGCCTCGTTGCCTCCATTGGCCTGCCAGATGGCTGCAATTGTTCTGATTTTATATGCCGTGTTTTGCAGGGGCACCGGCCAGGTGTTCAATTCACCGGCCACTTTTTCCTGTAGTTTCAGTACTTTCAGCAAAGGCTTTTCAATCCCCGACACAGCGGTGGCAGCTTCGGCCTTGACGGCAGCCGGCATTTCATAATTAAAAGCTTCCTGAGAAGCAAACAAGGCAATGGCATCCAGTGCTTTTGTGCTGGCAACGAAAACGATCCTGGCGCGGTTTTGCTGTTCTCTTGGCCTAAAATCTTCGTGCAAAGCAGCTGGCAAATTCGTAACTGACCAGGTATAAATTGCGCGGCCAGCCTGTTTAACCAGGGATAAGCGCCCCGGGACGTTGAATAACTCATAATTGAACACAGCCCCCGAAGGAACATTAATAATGAGCGTAAGTTTCCTGACCGGCGAGTTCATACAGAGCTGCTCGTTGCCCATCATGGCAGAAGTGTATCCTTTAAGGGAAGTG
>JBAXXB010000279.1:0-6235 GCA_037128115.1 Bacteroidota bacterium | reverse complement strand
CTTCTGCAGTGGTAAAATCATCTGTCACTGCTACAGGTACATCGTTAACCGGGGTTACCGTAATAGTTAGGTTGGCTGAAGCCGTGTTAGTACCATTCGTGATAGTGTATACTGCTACAGGCACCGGACCATTATAATTGGCAGCCGGTGTGAATGTATATGACCCGTTCGTATTAATTAGCAATGTGCCGACTCCCGTAATTGTTGCCGTGGAGCCTGCTGGATATGAATTGCCGGCTATGACAAAATGGGTAACAGTTAATGGCAGGGAATAAGGATCTGAGTCGTTCGTAAGGACATTACCACTAACAGGTGTATCCTCCAGAGTTGTGTTAAAGTCATTGACAGCAAATGGACCGCAAACCGAGAAGGTAATTGTCATATTATCAGTAACTACCGAACAAACGCTGCCACCCCTCGGAGTTACAGTTAGCGTCAATGTAACTGTACCAGTTTCCCCTGCACCCGGAATATAAGTCGGACTCAGCGTAGTTGCATTCGCAAGGCTACCTGTTCCTGATTTTGTCCAAAGCAGGCTGGCGTAATTATTTGCTTCAGCATCAGTGACTTGATACGCAGAACCAGCACAACTTATTTCATCAACTCCAGCAAAAACAGTTGCAGCCGGCGTTATTGTCAACACCACCTGGTCGCTGTTTGTTAATGATGTACATGTTCCAGAACCCGTGGCAGTCATAGTAAGTGTAACAATTCCAAGGGCTTTATCTGCATTACTTGGAGTATATGCTGCATTTAAAATTCCAGTATTATTGAATGACCCGGTTCCACTGGTAGACCACAAAACGGCTGAGTAGCCAGTAGCTGACCCTGAAAGGGTATAACTAACAGTACTGCTGCATATTGTAGCATCAGGACCGGCATTGGCCACCGGTGATGAAATAGTGAGTACCATTTCATCACGATCACCTGTACACGGAATTCCGCAGCAACTTTCACAATGTATAAAGAGTACCACTGAACCAGTTGCAATATCGTTAGGTCCCGGTGT
Organism: Bacteroidota bacterium; assembly: GCA_037128115.1. Classification (GTDB taxonomy): domain Bacteria; phylum Bacteroidota; class Bacteroidia; order Bacteroidales; family UBA4417; genus UBA4417. The sequence goes on along the minus strand of JBAXXB010000279.1, from coordinate 5,226 downwards.
ATAGACTGGATTTAGGAGTAATGGATCACTGAAATATCCGTCACCGTTAGTACCCCAACTCATGTTTCCGCAATTAACTGCTGATGAACCGCTGAGAAGGTAGGTCTGGCCCTTGCATATTGAGGCATCTGGACCTGCACCTACATCACATGGAGGATATAAAGTAACATCCACAAGATCCTGCACACTTCCGCAGGATCCGTTTGTAATAGTCCATGCGAAAGTATAGCTTCCGGCTACAAGGCCTGTTACAGTTGCAGGATTGGTTGCCGGGATTGTTGGACTATTAGGTCCTGAAACCAGTGACCAGGCACCAGTTCCATAAACAGGAGTATTACCGGTTATTATTGTTGATGTAGAAGTGGAACAAAGTTTCTGGTCCGCGCCGGCATACGAAGGAGTAGGTTCGTTGTAATTGGTGACTGATACGGAAGCATTTGTAGAACAGGTACCATTTACGATAGTGTATTTAAACACATATGGAGTGGTAGTTGCTCCTATAGTGCCTCCTACAAGTCCATTGGCAATTGCGGTACTCCCTGTAGGCGGGAAAATAGTTGGCGTATTAGGCCCGGAAACTAAACTCCAGCTTCCTGTACCCGGGGAAGGATCATTCCCAACCAGGAAGGCTGCGGTTGCATTACATAATGAATAATTTGTTCCGGCATTGGCAACAACTGACTGATAATAGTTCACAGTCATGTCAGCCGCGCTGGGAATGCAAGTCCCGTTGCTGATTGTCCAACGGTACACATATGTACCATACGCGGTAACGGTTGCCGTGGATGTCCCGCTGGTGGGTGAACCGAAAACAGTAGTTCCCGGTCCTGATACCTGGCTCCATAACCCTGTGCCTGGAGATGCAGGAGTATTCCCGCCCAGTGCACCGCTGGTTAGCGTACCACAATAATTCAAAGGTGAAGTGGTTATAGCTGCAGTTGTGGGAGTTGCATAATAAACCACGGTGACCTGAGCTGAACTTGAGGTACAGGGCGAGTTACTGATAGTCCATTGGAAAACATACGATCCAACCACACTAACAGTAGCCGTTGATGAACCTGATGAAGCCGCACTGAAATTCACAGTGCCGGGACCACTTACTTTAGTCCATAACCCCGTGCCTATGGCAGGTGTATTGCCACCTAAAGAAGTACTGGTGAGTGAGCCGCAGATATTCTGAGCCACGCCTACCGTTGCCGTAGTTGGCGGAGCATAATTGGTTATAGTTACCGTACTAGATGAAGGTGTACAGATTCCGTTGCTGATTGTCCATTTGAAAACATAGACCCCTGGAATCATACTGGTCACAGTTGTAGTATTAAGAGTAGGATCAGTAATAGCCGGGCTGTTAGGGCCGCTGATCAGGGTCCAGAGGCCTGTATTTGGTGCGACAGGTGCATTTCCAGCCAGTGTTACGCTTGTGACGTTACATAGGTTTTGTGCTGAACCAGCTGAAGCAGTTTGTGATGGATCTACCGTCACTATTACACTTATCGGGGAGCCAGGACACAAACTTGCGGTTGGTGTTATGGTGTATGTAACCGTTCCTGGTGTGCTTCCTGTTGCTGTTAATGTTTGAGCTATAGAAGTGCCTGAGGTAGCCGAAGCCCCGGAGACCCCACTTGCCGAAATCGTCCATGCAAACGTTGCGCCCGAGACATTAGAAGTCAGAGCGATACTAGTGGTTGCACCGCTGCATATAGTTTGAGCTGAGGGCGTTGCTATGGCTGTAGGGGTTGGTTTTACCGTAATAACCACAGCCTGGGCATCGCCACCGCAACCATTGATCCATGCCGTGACCATATAAGTTGCTGTTTGATTTGTACCGGTAGTATTCACTAGTAAATCAGTAATAGCTGAAGCACTTGGTGTTGTACGGGCTAATCCACCTATAATATTTCCTGGGGCTCCTGAAATGGTCGGCGCGCTGTATGTGTACAGAGCCCCGCTTGTAGTTGAAGTTAATGCTAGGCTGGCTGCTGTTCCGCTACAGATGGTCTGCACAAGGCCTGAATTAACAATGGGTTTCGGGTTAACTGTTATAACAACTGCTACAGGTAATCCTGTACATCCACCGACACCCGCTGGTGCAGTTGGCGTTACCATGTATGTTGCTGTTTGTACCTGAGACGTTGTATTCACAAATTCATCAATAATAATATTGCCTGAACTGGTGAATGGAGTATAGTTCAAACCAGCAGATAACACAGGTTCCGGCCATGCAAAGGTAGCTCCTGACATAAATGGATTTGTTGTAAGAGTGCGGCTTGCCGTTGCATTTCCGGCAGCATCAGCACAGAGATTTTGAGTCAGGCCAGCTTTGAGAACAGGGGTTGGATCAACAATAATTGTAGCTGTAAACGAAGACCCGATACATCCTCCTGTATTCGGAATGATCGTATAGGTCAAGGTTTGAATAGCGGCTGTAATATTTACAGGTGTGCCTGAAATATTAGTCGTACCACTGTTCGCCAATCCTGTTACATTGGTGGTATTAGTTCTAGTCCATGAATAGGTAGTCCCGGAGAGGCTATTGCTTGTACTTAGAACAATTGGTGTTATTGCTACCCCTGAACATAGAGTTTGAGTCGAAGGAGTTGAAACACCAACTGGCTCTGGATTTACTATTACTGTTGCGGTGAAACTGTTCCCTTCACATCCACTTGTGGTTGGAGTGATAGAATAGGTAACTGTTTGCTGTGAACCTGTTGTGTTAACAGGAGTTCCACTAATGTTTCCATTACCGCTATTGGCTAACCCGGTTACATTCGTTGTATTATCTCTCACCCAGGCATATGTAGTACCAGCAAGACTATTGCTCGTACTTAATACAATTGGTGTTATCGCTGTCCTTGAACAGACAGTCTGTGTGCTTGGCGTTGCAACTCCTACTGGCTCAGGACTAACCGTTATAGTAGCAATAAAAGTGTTGCCCGCACAACCATCAGTAGTTGGAGTGATTGTGAATGTTACAGTTTGTGAAGTCCCAGTAACATTATTAAGGGATCCTGAAATATCACCATTACCACTGGCTGCTATACCTGTAACATTACTTGTATTATTCCTTATCCAGGCATAAGTAGTTCCTGATAAAGTGTTACTATTGGAAAGTACAATAGTTGTTAACGCAGCATCAGAACACAAAGTCTGGGAGGATGGCGTTGCAACTCCAACGGGTTCAGGTTTAACTGTTACCGTTACTGTAAATGTTCCACCCGTACATCCTGCTGCACTCACCGGAGTAATTGTGTATACTACATCAACATTGGCTGATGTAGTATTGGTATAGGCATCATTTGAAATTACATTTGGTAATAACCCATTTCCAATGGTAGGAGAACCGGCTGAAGCCGTCAGTCCGTTCATGTTGATGGCCGTTATATTAAATGTTGTTGCTGGTATGCTGGCGCCAGCAGACAATGTAATCCCGTTGGCAACATCCGAACAAATTGTACCTGTTTGATTTGCTACTACTGGCTGTGGCGTTACCGGTACTGAAACGGTAAAGGTATTGCCGGTACAAAGAGTCCCGGTACTTGTCGGGGTTAGAGTGTAAACCGCTGTCAGCGTACCGCTGGTCAGGTTGGTTAGTGTTTCAGAGATGGCCCCTGTTCCACTACCTGCGCCTCCAGTCAGACTTCCCGGATAAACGGCAGTCCAACTAAATGTGCTGGTGGTACTATTGGTAATATAGGTTTGTGGATTAAAACTGAAGGCTATATGCGAACACTGATTGGCAGTGGTGGTATTCGTACCAAGCGGTTCATTATTAACTGTAGCTGTTACGGTGAATGGATTCCCCTGGCATCCGTTTATTTCTACAGGAACGACAGTATAAACAGCATATTGCACTGTATTTGTCACATTTGTCCAAGCATCATCAGCAATTACAGTGTACAATAATCCGTTCCCTGTAGCTGGTGAACCAGCCGATGCAATCAAATTAGCATGTGTAATATTGGTTATATTATATGTTGTAGCTAAAGGTGTATTGATATCATTTCCCAGATTCAAGCCCAAAGCAACATCCGAACAAACTGTGACCTCCTGATTTTCAACAACCGACTCTGGTCTTACGGTTAACGTTACCGTAAATGTTGAACCTGCACAACCCGCTGCACTTACTGGAGTAATAGTATAGGTAACATCTACATTGAATGGTGTGACATTGGTATAGGCATCATCAAATATGACACTGGAAGCTAATCCTATTCCAGTTGCAGGTGAACCAGCCGAAGCGGTCAGTATATTCATATTTATTGACGTAATATTAAAGGTCGAGGCTGCTATGCTAGTCCCTGAAGACAATGTGATACCCGTTGCTGCATCCGAACAGGTTATACCCGACTGATTTGCTACTACCGGTTCTGGTCGTACCGGTACCGATACCGTAAAGGTATTGCCTGTACAAAGAGTACCTGAGCTTGTCGGGGTTACCGTGTAAACAGCTGTCAATGTTCCGCTTGTCAGGTTGGTCAGCGTTTCGGCAATATTCCCTGTTCCGCTGCCGGCCCCTCCGGTAAGACCACCCGGATATACAGCCGTCCAGCTGAATGTGCTGGTAGTACTGTTGGTAATATAAGTCTGTGGATTAAAACTGAAGGCCACATGCGAACACTGATCTGCAGTTGTGGTATTCGTGCCTAATGGCTCATTATTGATCGTCGCATTCACGGTAAACGGATCGCCTAGGCAACCGTTTGCATCTACAGGTACTACCGTATAAACTGCATTCTTACTCGAGCTCGTTACATTATTCCATACATCGTCAGCAATTACAGAAGCTGAAAAGCCTGTGCCTGTTACCGGGTTTCCTGATGTTACAGTTAAGCCGGTACTTACTATGCCGGTAATATTATACGACACAGCTAATGGTGTATTCGCATCATTGCCCAGGGTAACGCCTATCGCTACATCCGAACAAACTGTCGTACTTTGGTTAACAACTACCGGTTCGGGTTCCACTGTTACCGTTACCGTGAAGGTTGAACCTGTACAGCCTGCCGCACTTACCGGTGTTATTGTGTATACCACATTTACATTGCCTGGGGTAGTATTGGTATATGCATCATCTGAAATTACATTTGGTAACAGTCCATTGCCTGTAGCTGGAGAACCGGCTGAAGCCGTCAGACCGTTCATGTTGATGGCCGTTATATTAAAAGTCGTCGCAGGTATGCTGGTGCCAGCGGATAAAGTTATTCCGTTGGCTACATCCGAACAAAT
>JBAXXB010000278.1:0-6237 GCA_037128115.1 Bacteroidota bacterium | reverse complement strand
ATCGGAATCAGGTATAACAGAGAATGTACGTACTAATTCGTTGGAAGGAATTGAAATCTATCCGAACCCGGCAACCTACTTTGTTACCATCGAAATACCGGGTATTACCCAAAAGGTAAAGTCCAGTGTATATTCGACAGATGGCAAATTGATTCATTCGGAGATGATTGAGCAGGTTAACACGCAGGTTGATGTCAGCTACCTGAAACCGGGCGTGTATATTCTGCACTTCGATTCGGAGGGAGATATTGTGACAAAGAGGCTGGTAGTCTATTAAATGAAAAATGAAGAATGAAGAATTAAAAATAAACGGAGCCGGGAAGCTGAAGAGTTTTCCGGCTCTTTTAACGTATCAGTTATCTGGCTGATACTATGTACCGATTATGATGTACATATCTCATCCAATGCTCCTTCGAGTGTGGGATAACGAAATAAGTACCCTGCATTGAGTAAATGCTCGGGATATACAAACTGGCCTCCGCTGACAGCAACAGAACCTTCACCAAATACCAATTTCAATGCCAGGGAAGGAACACTGAAAAAGGCAGGGCGGTTTACAACCTTGGCCAATACCCTGGTAAATTTTCGGTTATCAGCCACGTCAGACGCAGTAAAGTTGAATTCACCCGATAACGGCGTATTATCTATAATAAATTGCATGGCCATAATAAGGTCAGTAATGTGAATCCAGGAAAAGCCCTGCCGGCCTGTAGCAATTTTGCCTCCTAGTCCTGCTTTGAATAAAGGGAGCATTCGCGCCAAAGCCCCCCCTCCTTTTCCAAGTACAATCCCAAAGCGGGTGATGGCCACCCGGGTGAAGGGGACAGCTTTTTTAGCTTCCAGTTCCCAGGCACAGCAAAGTTCCCCCAGGAAATCATCAGCCAGATTGTTTTTGCTCTCCGTGTGTTTACCATCAGGGGAATAAATGCCAATAGCTGAAGCTGAAATAAGTAGTCCGGGCCTTTTATCAAGCATGCCAATAGCTTCCACAATTTTACGGGTAGTGAGTATGCGGCTGTCGAACAACTGCTTTTTGTATGCCTGGCTCCAACGGCCCACTATAGGGGCACCTGCCAGGTTGATAACCACATCCGCCCCTGATAAAATACCCGCTATATATTCTGCCCCTACTCCGGTAGTCACCCGGGGAATAAACCTGACGATATCCCCTCTTGACTGAAAATGGGCACTCAACTGTTTCCCGATAAAACCACCGGCTCCGCTTATCGCAATTACCATGTTAACAATACTTTATATTATAAACGTTTAACTTTCCCGATTGTTACGCATCGGTTGGTAAAGTTAAGCCTATTTTTTCGCTCCCACCTGTTAATCGATTAACAAACGGGCTGTTTATGTATATAAATATTTATACCTTTGCGCCACAATTAACACATCCGGCATTGTCCGGTTAACATGCTGACCAACTTACTCTTGACTATGGATCAGAATAATGATAAACTCTTCGGCACTTTTCCACCGGTAAGCACTTCCGAATGGGAGGCACGTATTACCCAGGACCTAAAAGGGGCTGATTACCAGAAAAAACTCATTTGGAAAACATCCGAAGGCTTCGATGTGAAACCTTATTACAGGGATGAAGATACCCAGCAAACAGGATCAATCCTTTCATTTCCAGGCGAATACCCTTTTGTACGTGGCAACAATACGCATTCGAACGATTGGGAAATCCGCCAGGATATTGAAACCAACGACGAATCGGAGGCCAACGGCCTGGCTGTGGATGCCATTAAACGTGGTGCTACGGGTGTCGGCCTGGTTGCTACTGAACTGGAAACCGAACAGGATGTTAAAGATCTGCTCATGGGTATCAACCCTGCCGAAGTAGCCATACATTTCGGAGCCGCCTCCTCTTACCCTGCATTGATTAAGATCGTCGCTGCCAATGCCAAATCACAGAAATCAGCTGTGGCAAAACTGAAGGGATCCTTTGATTTTGACCCTATCAGTTACCTGCTGCTCAACGGAGATTTCTGGAAATCGGAGAAGAGTGACCTGGCCGAAGTAGCCAGCATGATCAAACTCGGTAAAGAATTGATGCCTTCGATGAAGGTGATCAATGTGAACGGGCATTATTTTAACAGTGCCGGGGCCACCCTGGTTCAGGAACTGGGCTTCAGCCTCGCAGCCGGGAATGAATACCTTGTTCTGGCCACAACTGCCGGCCTAACGGTTGATGATGCAGCTCAGCGCATGATGTTTTCTTTTGGTGTAGGTTCTAATTATTTTATGGAAATTGCCAGGCTCAGGGCAGCCAGGTTACTTTGGACCAGGATCGTTGAGCAATACAAACCGACCTCAGAGTCATCCATGCAGATGCATATTCACTGCAATACATCAGCCTGGAATAAAACCCTGTTCGATCCTTATGTTAACCTGCTGAGGTCCACAACCGAAGCTATGTCGGCCATCATAGGCGGTACGCAATCACTCAGCATTTTGCCTTTCGATACTTTTTATAAAGATCCTGACGAATTTTCGACCCGCCTGGCTCGCAACCAGCAGATTATCCTGAAGGAAGAGGTTTACCTCGACAAAGTGATTGATCCTGCGGCCGGTTCCTATTATATTGAAAACCTCACTCAACTCATTACCGATGCTGCATGGAAAGTATTCCTGCAGGTAGAGGAAAAAGGCGGGATGATAGAAGCTGTGAAGACCGGATTTATCCAGGACCTGGTTGAGAAATCAGCTGGTCAGCGTCTTGATGACATTGCAAACCGCCGGCTTATCCAACTGGGAACCAACCAGCATCCCAATCCCAATGAACAAATGCTTGAAAAAATACATTTTGCAGAGGAGGATGAGGAGTTGGAAGAGGAGTTATATGCCGAGGAAGAAATGGAAGTGGACGAGGAAGATGAAGACGAAGAACCCAGCACCTATAAAAAACTGGTTCTTTTTGGAGGTTCCGACGCTTTCGACCAACTAAGGCTGGCTACCGAACAGCATGTTGCCGAGGGAAACAAGAAGCCTGCCGTATTTCTCTTCAACATTGGAAACCTGGCCATGCGTAAGGCTCGTGCCATGTTTACCACTAACTTTTTCGGCTGTGCCGGTTACGAAATACTGGACAATTCAGGGTTCGACACTGTAGAAGAAGGTGTTAAAGCCGCTAAAGCTACGAAGGCTGAAATTGTTGTCATATGCAGTTCCGATGAGGAATATGCCATCATGGTACCGGAAATTGCGAAAAAGCTGAAATCGTCGAACAAGGAATTACATCTTGTAGTTGCCGGTTACCCGAAAGAAATTCTGGATACGCTGAAACAAGCCGGTGTCGATGAATTTATCCACATACGAAGCAACCTGCTGCAAACCCTGGAAAGCTTCCAGGAAAAACTTGGAATTTTCTAAACGTAGCGGTTACGCACAACTCACTCAGAATTCACAAAATCCCTCATCCTACGATGCGACCCGATTTTAAAAATATAGACATCAAAGGCGGCCAGATAAAACCTGCCGCCAGTCAGCCCTCAGCACAAACTGAATGGATGACCAATGAACAGATTGCAGTAAAACCTGTTTACACCCGTGCCGATCTTGCTGGCATGGAACATCTCGATTATGCCGCCGGTTTGCCTCCGTTCCTTCGTGGACCATACAGTACAATGTATGTGATGAAACCATGGACCATCCGGCAGTATGCCGGTTTCTCGACTGCCGAAGAATCAAATGCTTTCTATCGCCGAAACCTGGCTGCCGGGCAAATGGGTCTTTCCGTTGCCTTCGACCTGGCAACGCACCGCGGCTACGACAGCGACCACGAACGCGTCGAAGGTGATGTGGGAAAAGCCGGTGTTGCCATCGACTCCATTCTGGATATGAAAATCCTGTTCGACCAGATCCCCTTGGACAAAATGTCGGTATCAATGACTATGAACGGGGCCGTTTTGCCGGTGCTGGCATTTTATATTGTGGCTGCCGAAGAACAGGGCGTTCCCATGGAAAAACTCAGCGGCACCATTCAGAATGATATTCTGAAGGAATTCATGGTGCGTAATACGTATATCTATCCGCCGGCACCAAGTATGCGGATTATAGCCGATATTTTCGAGTTCACTTCCAGGAACATGAAAAAGTTTAACTCCATCAGCATCAGTGGATATCATATCCAGGAAGCCGGAGGAACAGCGGATATAGAACTTGCATATACGCTTGCCGACGGGCTGGAATATATCCGCAAAGGCATTGATGCAGGCATTGACATCGATGCTTTTGCACCAAGGCTTTCATTCTTTTGGGGAGTAGGCATGAACCATTTCATGGAAATTGCCAAGATGCGTGCCGCACGTATGCTATGGGCCAAAATCGTTCAGCAGTTCAACCCTAAGGATGCAAAATCCATGGCTTTACGAACCCACTCTCAGACCTCCGGATGGAGCCTCACCGAGCAAGATCCATACAACAACGTTACACGTACTTGTGTTGAAGCACTTGCGGCTGCCTTAGGCCACACCCAGTCGCTACATACAAATGCTTTAGACGAAGCCATAGCGCTGCCCACCGATTTCTCGGCGCGTATTGCACGAAACACGCAGATTTACCTACAGGAGGAAACCAATATCTGCAAAGCGGTGGATCCATGGGCAGGTTCTTATTATGTTGAAACGCTCACGCATGAAATTGCACACAGCGCGTGGAAACTGATTCAGGAAGTGGAAGAGCTGGGCGGAATGTCGAAAGCTATTGAAACCGGTATTCCAAAAATGCGCATCGAAGAAGCTTCGGCACGCCGCCAGGCTAAGATTGATGCAGGCAGGGATACCATTGTTGGTATAAATAAGTACCGTTTGGCGAAGGAAGACCCGATAGATACACTTGAGATTGACAATACGTCGGTACGCCTGTCACAAATTGAACGACTCAAAAAACTTAGAGCCGAACGGAATAACGAAGAAGTTCAATTATCATTGGATGCGCTTACAAAATGTGCCGAGACTGGTGAAGGCAACCTCCTGGCATTAGCCATTGATGCGGCACGTAAACGTGCTTCACTGGGTGAAATTTCGAGTGCATTGGAAAAAATCTATGGGAGGTACAAAGCCGTGATCAGATCAATATCAGGAGTTTACGCTTCAGAAAGCAAAGATGATGATCAGTATATAAAAGCCTGCAAAATGGCAGACGAATTTGCCACGCTCGATGGCCGGCGTCCACGTATAATGATCGCTAAAATGGGCCAGGACGGTCACGACCGTGGAGCCAAGGTGGTGGCAACCGGTTATGCTGATATAGGTTTTGACGTGGATATGGGCCCTTTATTCCAGACTCCTGCCGAAGCCGCCCGGCAAGCTGTTGAAAATGATGTTCACGTACTTGGCGTTTCCAGTCTTGCCGCCGGACATAAAACATTGGTTCCACAGGTAATTGAAGAATTGAAAAAGCTCGGCCGCGAAGATATTATGGTCATTGTTGGCGGTGTAATTCCATCGCAGGACTACGATTTCCTATACAAGGCTGGGGCAGTCGCCATATTTGGGCCTGGAACCAAAATTCCGGCAGCAGCAATTCAGATGCTGGAGATTTTAATCAGCAGCAGGAAATAGTAAAACAACCCGAATAGTCGTATCAAAAAACCCATACCGGATAGCCGATATGGGTTTTTCTTTTTGTATCCTATATATAAAAGCAATTATAAGGCAAGCCCTATAATGCATTACCAACTATTGTTGCGACAACTCTCTAATTGCCACCTGCGGAGCCAGTACCGCATTCACTTTCTCCGAAACAATAGCTTTTTTCAGGTTAAATGCACCGCTGAGTTTGATGTCGGATGAAGACGCGTCAACCAGGACTTCGTATTTACCGGCATCAGCAATCCAGGCTGAAGCTACGGAATTGAATGATGAAAGATTCCTTGCATTCAGTGTTAAAGCAAGGGTTTGGAATTCGCCAGGCTGCCATAATTTCGTTTTGGCGAACCTTTGAGTTCGGATTTTGGTTTATCAATTTATCCGGTTGAAGCAGCAATATATAGCTGAACAACTTCGCGTCCAGCCACTGTGCCAGTATTTTTTACAGTTACAGTAAGGGTTTGTTTTCCTCTGAAATCAGGAGATGCTGGCTTAACCTGTTGTATTCAAATTTGGTATCGCTCAATCCAAAACAAACCAGCTTCATACCAAACGCTTTTAATAACTGTACCCGATATAAGTATCTTTAAAAATGAAGCGTTATTCCACAAAGGGTGGCCTTCTACAGGAGATTAGGTAC
>JBAXXB010000277.1:0-6307 GCA_037128115.1 Bacteroidota bacterium | reverse complement strand
ACCCTGGCAGTCGATGGGGCCGGGATAGAGTATGGAGATTTATGCCTTATTAACAGGGGTTGGGGGTTAGGGGTTGAGGAGACAAGAAATTAAGAGATGACGGGTAGAGCAGGGTGCCAATTTACCAGATTGTTGTTCTGTTTGTAATAATCCGGAGGCTGTTGTAAAAGTGAAAAATTTAACCGCAGAGAACCGCTGAGGAAAATGCAAAGAACCGCAAAGCCTTAATTTGCATAATAACTCTGCGCTACTCTGCGCCTGCTTTGCGCAACTCTGCGGTAAAATGACTTCTGATACAGCCTCTTACTACAGGCGGAGGGGTAATCACCGTTTATCAATACCTATTTTTCTTTATTCGGCTTCACGGTATCAAGAAGCCTGTGCGGAGCCAAAAAAACACAAATATGCCGCTTGTGCTGAGCACTTAGCCGTCTCTACGACGGGGTTCCGGCGGGCGAAGCGGAAGGTGGAGCCGGGTCCTCGTCCGGATTTGCGCTGCTGCCTTCGGGAAGCAGGAAGAGATCGTAGAGGGTTGCATCGCCGGCGAAAACCAGCTTGGCGCATTTACTCACCAGCGCCATCTTATCCCAAACGGCATTCATGGCATGTATGCGTTCGGCCGAGTCGGTGGAACGATCATTTTTTGCGCTCTCCTGTGCTAAATCCTGTTGGGGAATACTATCGGCAAGGCTTAGGAGCGATTGAATATCGGCTTCCTGCATCCCTTTGGCCATAAGCGCCTCCCGGTAAGGCGAAGCCGAAGCGGTTGCATAGGCGGTGCGAAGCAGGGCCGGGAGTTTCAGGTGGCTTGCGCGTGCCGCATCATACTTAGGTTTGCCAAGCAGGCGGAGCACAGTGGGGTCGTTAGGATAGGCGAGCTGGGCGTACAGCATCGTAGTCTGGAAAACTGCACGGCCCCTGTTCATCAGTATTTCGAGGGCATCGGTCTGCTTGCTTTGCTGGGATACCGAAGCATAATCGGGAAGTATGGTACGGGAGGTGGCGATGGCGGCCGACCATTCGTCGGCAAAGGGGTCGGCCAGGTCAGGAAAGCGGTCCTTAAACCGGCTCTTGTTTTCGACAAATAACAACTGTCGTACTTCGGACTGCTGCAGCACTTCTTCATCAGTCATTCGGAAGTGGCGCTGCTCTACTACAGGGTGTTCCATAATACAAAAAATTAGAAGTGAGTAATTTGTTTATATAAACGGTACGCTTATAGCACTTTAAGAAAGTAAAGATAGTGAAAAAACCGCAAAATCCTTCCATCAGCCTCAAAAAAAAACAAATTTCCCGGCGCAGCAATTTGCCCGGCAGCCGCAAACAGCCGCCAGCCCTGCAAAAGCCGTTTCGCAGCCTGCACATGAAGTGCAATCATAATCAAAAATTTATTGCGAAAAATTTATTATTTATCTTTGACAGGAGAGAAAAATTAAGATAGTATCGAACAGGACGCCTGCATCCCTTTATATGCAACATTGCCCTTTTCAGGCGGAAAGGTCGCAGGTAAAACGTATACATCCAAGTTCGCCGGAAATCAAAGTTTCACTCATCGCTATCATGGTGTAAAAGAATAGTTTTTTAGAATTAACCGGAATCGCACCACGGTACTATATCTTGATTTTTTATATCTTTATGTCATCTATTTAAAGTCCAAATGAACAACCGCATAGTACACTATTTTCGATCGCTTGCTATTTTACTTTTGCTTCTATCGGATATGGTATGGGCCCAAAACTGGAGCACACCGGTTAATGTATCCAATATGGGTAAGCATTGCAATACACCCCGAATGATTGTTGACCACAAAGGTATCATACATGCAGTATGGAGCCTGATGATAACCCAGGAATACCGAAAAATCATGTACTCCAAATCCGAAAACCAGGGCAATACATGGACAACACCTATTGCCATTGCCAACGACTCACTGCAATGGTTTGGCCTGCCGGATATAGCTTGCGACCTGCAAAACCATTTGTATGTATCTTTTGAAGGTGATGATATGGCCCCTGCAAATACTCTTATTTATATGGTGCAATATAATGGTACAGCATGGAGCAATCATTTTGTTGTTTCAGACAACATGTATGGATCAAATAACTCACTTGTAGTGGTTGATAAGGCAAATAGATTATATTGCTTTTGGCATTCATGGTATAACAATGAAGTAAAATTAACATATAAGTATTTGGAAAATAATTCATGGTCGCAGGCAATTATTCCTTATACACAAGATGGGGAGTTTTTTTGGATAAAGAAAGTAGTTGCTGATAGTTCAAATAATTTACATTGTGTTGGAACTCATCATTACCAAAATGAAAGCAGATATAATGATAGAGTTATATACTGTTTTTTTTACCGGAATACAAATCAATGGGCACCTATTGAAAATATAAGTGATACAACCAATCGGTCCTGGCAGGGGAACTCAATAGATATTGATGAAAATGCAATCCCTCATATTGCCTGGGGAGAATTTATTAATGCATACCCTTCCTTAGATAATGCTTCTCTTTACCGTTACCCCAATGAATCTGGTTGGCTGCCTATTGATAGTGTAGAGATAAATCATAATTCATATTATCATCAACTTGTTATTGATAATAATAACCTATGTAATATTTCTGTTAGACAATATATTGACTTGCCCAATAATGTACATTTGAGTTATCTTATAAATTACAGAGAAATAAATAATAGCTGGATTGGTGAAATTATTGATTCCGTAAACGGCGTTTTTTTTGAACCCAATTTAATAAAATCAGGCAATAGTGATATTGGAATCATATATTATAAAGGAAGTGTATCAAGTGATTCTGCCTCGGATGTTTATTTCTCAAAATACAACATCTTTACTAAAATAAAACTGAATGAATTACCTGCAACTGAATTGCTAATTACACCCAATCCATTTAACGATAAAACTGAAATATCCTATATTATTAATAGCCAATGCCACCTAGTACTTGATATATTTGATTTAAACGGAAAACTAATTGAACGATTAACCGACCAAACCCAATCACCGGGTAAGTACTGCCGCACCTGGCAGTGTACAGGCCTTAACAGAAAGGAGGTAAAAGCAGGCGTGTATATGGTTCGTTTACAGGCGGGCAGGTACGTGTATTCGCGTAAGGTGGTTAAACTATAAATAATGTTAACTAAATTTAATTCATTTATGATTATGAAAACAAAACGCTTTTTACTTGTTTTACTTTTTATTTGTGCCGGTATGTACGGCACCTTAGCCCAAAATCCTCAAAAGTATGCGGTAATTATTACCGGTGATTCTCCCGGCGATGGCTACCAGGGGCAGTTTGCCAACCCTAACAGCAATTACAATGAGTTTTGGAACGATACGTACCTGATGTGGGAAATGTTGGTTACAAAATTTGGATTTGATCATAACAAAGTATTTGTGCTTTATGCAGAAGGTTCTGATTATGCATCTCAAAATCCGCGTTACACTGTTGCACATTCCGGATTACTGATTGATCATATTACCGATTTCCCGGCAACAGTATTAAAGGTTAATACTGTGCTTAGTGGCCTGGCTGATGGCAGCAATGGAATACCACAGGTAACCGCCGATGATTTCCTGTTTGTATTTACCTTCGGGCATGGGTTAATGGATCAAACGCTTACCCATGGCGCTCTTCAGCTACAGGATGGCATTATGATTGATACCCAGTTCGGGCAGTTGGTTAAAGCTATACCCGCCAATAAGAGGGTAATATGGATGCAGAATTGCACCGGTGGTGATTTTGCCGATGAATTAACTGATTCAAAAAATTATTTTGTTGCAGCTACACAACCCTACCCAACTGGCGCATTAGCTTCACCCGCTGACGATTGTTATAAATATCAAAATATGAACTATTGTAATATTCCCAACCTGGAAAATGAGGTAATTTCTGGCCATGTATACAATCATGGTGAATTTATCTTTCACCAATATTCTGCCGCTAATGGTGCAACTCCTGACGGAGATACTTATTATGTGGCGAGCCCGGCCGGAAATTATACGAATGTAGATGTTAACCAAGATGGTTATAAAACTTTTTTGGAATTATTTAATTATGTTGATATTAATGACAGCCAAGGCACCGATGATCCTTTTACTTCTGATTTTGGGCTAATCGGTTCCTACACCTCATTCGAATGGCCTACTCTACTGCACGACAACATCGTCCGGCCTATGATATGCCAAGGTTCAATCGGCATTTCAAATACCACGCATGTAAAGTCAGGCCAAACACTTACTTTTAATGATAATGCCGAAGTACATTTGCTTAATGGCGGCAGTCTCATTGTTGATCCTGGCGCAACTTTAGTAGTTCACAATAATGTCCATTTTTATAAGGATTTACCAGAATCGGAAAATAAAATAGAAATAAACGGGACTATGAGTGCCTGTAGTAATGCCACTTTTAATGGAGGTGGCAGCGGACAAATGTTTGAAATTAACACAACCAATAATTCGGGTACGTTTACTTTTACGAACTGTACATTTAATAATTGCGCTGTTAAAGGCACATCCGGAACCTTTTCAATTGACGGTTGTAATTTTTATGGGTCTTATTGTACAACAGGTAATACATTCTTAGAAGACAATTTGGTCAATATACGAAACAGTACATTCGCAGGCAATAATATAGCATTTCCAGCCATAAGTATTAATAATAAAAAAAGATTTATTGCTGTGAACAATCAGATTAGTTATTATAAAAATGGGATCGAAGTGTATTTTTCAGGAAGAGAGCTTTCACCCTATTTTTTAGGTTCGAATAGTATAACAAATTGTTATATGGCGGGCTTGCGATTATATAATTCAAGGGTAACCGTTACTTCAAATACAATCACTAATAATTACACTGGTATCGATTGTTTAAATAATAGCATAGCCTATATTTATGGTTCCTGTCCGGCTGCTAGTGTTTCGCAGACGCAACAAATTTCATACAACACTTCGTATGAAGTGAATGCGACAAATTTATTCCCTGTAACATTCAGGTATAATGCTATACAGGATTATGATTTATCGAACAGGATTAAATATAATACCTCACAAAGCTACGATGTTGCAAACAATTACTGGGGTGCAAATATTGGCCAGACACAAATGCAGACCATACTAAATCCATATGCCAGTGCCGTTTGGCAGCCCCTTTGGTCCCCCGGTTCAAACTGTAATATAGGAGGTGGGGGAGGAAATACAAATGCTTCACTAAAAGTAGCTGATTCTATGTACCAGGCAGGATTGAAATTAGTTGATGAACAAAGTTACAGCCTTGCAAAAGACACTTTTTTAGCTCTCGTAAATCAATATACTGCAACAGCTTATGCACAGTCAGCCTTATATGAATTGTTTTTCCTCGAAAGCAAATTGGGCGAAAAATATAATGATCTAAAAGATTATTATAGTAACGATCCCGTATTGGTAAATGATACCAACATGGCAAAAGTTGCATCGTTTTTGGCTAATCAATGTAATATGGAGATGAAAAACTATAGTGAAGCAATTGCCTGGTTCGAGGGTGTAATTAATCATCCAGCCACCTTCAACGATTCGGTATTCGCTATTATTGACTTAGGATACACGTATCTTTTAGCTGAAACAGATACGTTACGCAGTTGC
Source organism: Bacteroidota bacterium (assembly GCA_037128115.1). Classification (GTDB taxonomy): domain Bacteria; phylum Bacteroidota; class Bacteroidia; order Bacteroidales; family UBA4417; genus UBA4417. The sequence goes on along the minus strand of JBAXXB010000277.1, from coordinate 666 downwards.
CCAATAGGACAATTACAGATGTATAAACCCGAATCACGTCCTGAGTTTATTAAATACCGTGATTATTTACTCTCACTTGTTAACCAGGGAAATCAGGTTTTACCTGGAACTAATCCGATTTCTAAAATTTGCCTTATTAAATCCATAGACCCAAATCCTGCACATGAATCAGTATCAGTTCATTTTGATTTAGGCAAAGAAGGCGATGTTTCTTTAGCAGTTAAAAACACACTAGGCCAAATAACGATAAATCTGCCAGTTGAACATTTCGTTAAAGGAACACATTCAATACCAATTCATTTAAATACCATCGCACCCGGTGCTTATTTCATTACCATTTCGGTAAACAACAATCCATGCGATTCGTATAAATTTATAAAAAACTGATAAAGTATCTACTCGCATGACAACCCCGGCTTCATTTACTAGCCGGGGTAGCTTTATTAAACCTGAATGCATCACGAAATAGCACTATATCTCTATTTTTATAGCTTTATTATAGTAGGTATAAAGACCAAATTAACGGTTGAATCTATTAAAAGCAGATCGTTTCGTGGCACTTAGATTTTAACAAATCCACTTTGGGCGAACTGTTGACTATTATTTATAAATAGGGTCTGCTGTTTAAATAACAAGGACTTGTTCACCAGGTAATTATGCCTATAT